>JAEWAC010000098.1 GCA_023391895.1 Bacteroidota bacterium | reverse complement strand
CTTTGCTGATCTGAAAAAAGAAAAGTTCTTTAAAACCCTATATCATTTTCAACGCACCCATCTCGCTCCGGTACTTTATACTTTTCTGTTTTAAAAATACCACCTTGAAAAAACATTTCAAAGTTTTTAATATTGCCAAGTCATCCAGGCCTTGCCATCTTTGCTTACCATATCATATTGTAAGGGCCCGGTCTGAATCAGGTAAAAGCCATCCGGGCTGGACATGGTGATCCTGGTATTGTTGACAACAGAGGCGTAGTCCGGCGGCACATTGCCCAGCGTACCTAAAAACCGGAAGATGATACGACCATCTGGCGTAAAAGTGGGCGGCGCAAAAGCAGAACCGAAATCCAGGTTCAGCGCATTATTGCTAACGGTTACATAGCCCAGCAAATCATAGGTAATACCGCCACTGTTGCCAAAGGCTGGCCAGAAAATAAGATAATAAAAATTAGGAATCGAGCGGATGTTATAAGCATCCGGTACGCCATTGATAGTAAACCCATTTACGGTAAACCAGTACGCGTCTTTGTCCATGGCATATTGCCACCACCGCCGGGGTGCCTCTACATCCACTTTTAAAGGCTTGCCGGCATTGCTGATGGTTCCGTTGTTGTCACCAACACTGACGGTCATGGTTGTTGAACCGGCGTTCCACGTTACCCAGTTGATGCTCCGGATCACCTGGGTACCGTCATCAAATGGTTGGGTCAGGTTAATGCCTTGCAGGGTGGAATAATATCCGGAAGTAAAAGTTTGTTCATTGCCGCCGGCGTCAAGCCGGGTAAAAGCAATGGTTTTGGTGGCGCTATTGATGTTGATATAGTACTGCTGGCTACCGATAGTCAGCTTTTTAAAATACCCAATCTGGTTCAGGTTCTGAAGCTGGGTAAGGCTGGCCGCCAGCTGCCCGCTGCCAAACGCCTCGGCTTCTTCTTTGGTGGCCTTGATCATAACCGCATCACTGCCATTGAAATTGCCCTTGAGCCGGATGGTATCGCCCGGTGTTTTTTCAGTAAAAGCAAAATCAAAATCAGTACCCCAGCCAGAACCCTCGCTACTGGAAGGACTGCGGGAAATGGAAGCGGTAGGATCTGCCGGTATGTGCAGGTAACTATAAGTATCAAAATAAATGGAAGGTCTTTGTACGGCTTTTAAGCGATACCCGCTTTCCTTGGGTGTGCTGGCTGTTGTTATGTCAAAATCAGACAGCATGGTAACGCGGTTGTCGTTGGAAAAACGCATGTAATAGGAAAAACCGCCCACCTCCAGGTTTTCCGACTGCAGGCCTTTGGGATAAACAATCACCTTCCAGCCGTAGGTAGCGCTGTACAAGGCTTGCTGATAAGCATTGAGCACCGCTTCCAGCCTTTCATCGGTTGTTTGCTCAAATACGTTATCCGCTTTTTTTTCGCAGCCGGCAAACAGGAGCGCAAAGCCCAAAAAATAAAGAAAACTATTTTTAAACATAAGGTTGTTTTGATCTGGAACTGGTCACAATTTTTATTTCAGTAACAGCCCCGTAAAAGAAGCATTGGGGGTTTGCTGCGGCGTAAACACCACCCGCAAGGGGTTGAGGGTGTTATTGGGATTGATAAACCAGTCTATTTTAAATTGATTGTTTTTGAAATAGTCCGTCAAAGCGGTGACTCCGCCGGCTATGGCACTTCCGTTGGCATCGGCACCGGCATAGGTAAAGCTGTAAATGTTATTGGCACCCTTGGTCAGCGTATAGTTGTAATTGGCCTGCAGGTTAGCCGTGCCCGCAGCATTATGAAAGTACAGCCGCAACTGGACCGTATTGGGCGCTGTAGTAATCACCGCCATAGAGTCCAGCACATAGCCCGCACCACCCAATGCTGCCAATCCTGTTTTGGCCTGGTTGAACACCGCCGTAAATCCGGGTGATTGGATCAGCAGGGTATTGGCCGGATTGACGCTTACGGTAGTATATTTTTTTCCAAAGCCATAATACATTTCCAAAGGATCGGGTGAGATGCGGTTCAGGGCTTCCTGGGTTCTTCTTTGCAGGCTGTAAAAATCAATGTTCCATACCTGGCGGAAATAAGTCACCACGATATCTTCCTTTTGGCGAAAAGCCGACTGGGCAGCTGCAGGTTGCGCACTTACCATTTCATTAAACCGCTGCCGGCCTTCCACCAGCATAGTAGCGATCATCTCCACAAAATCTTCATCGGGCGATGCCATGGCATAAGCCGTGGCAAAGCCCTGGCTTTGGGCGGTAGCATCGCTGATGTTGAACCAGGTAGAAGTATAGCCCGGCGTAATGGTTTTATAATCCTGTGGGTAAAGAACGTTCTGGTGCAGGATATGGGCAAACTCATGCTCAATGGTGTGCAGCATTCTACGGAGCTCGGTAATGTTGCTCTTGTCAAAGTTGTTGATCACAAACATGGTGATCTTCTTACCTCCTTCTGCCTGGCCCAGCACAATCGTTCCATTGTAGTTGTACTCGGGACTGCCCACCAGAACAAAGGTTTTGGGCGAATAGGTTTTGATGAAAACATCGCTGCCCGTTTCGGCATTGAAAGGATCGATCCAGATTTGCTTGATGGCCGACATGGCCGGTATCACTTTACTTTCTTCCGGCGGCACCAGTGTTTTATCCAGGTTAACCTCCCAGGGATCCCAACGGTATTTTACTTCAATGTTATAGGGTTTGGTAATACTGTCATAGAGCCATTGGTCCAGAGGGCCTTTAGCCCAGGTATCACCGCCCAATCCCAGCGGCTGTTCCCGGTTTAGGTTCTCATCCTCCTTGGTACAGGCGGCAACCGCCACCAGCAGGTAAACCCAAAAAGTTAGTTTGAAAGCAGACTTCATATTGATAGGCATAGTAAATCAAAAAAAGTTTAGCGTGGATTTAAGTCAAGACCGGACAAAGTGACCTCAGCCGGCAATTGCAGCAGCCTTCTTTTATCGTCCGGTCCTAGTACAATTTGCCTTCCATCCACCGTGTTATGGACCACCGGAATCTTCAGGCGCAGTATATCAAACCAGCGCATGCCTTCATGAATAAAAAAGGCCCGCTTAAAATCCAATATGGTATTGATCAGGGCCGATTCCGGTGGCAGGTTGTAAAAGGCCTGCACCTTGCTCAGCGTCAGGTTGTGTACGGCCGGATCATAATTCCTGATATTACGGCTTACCCAGGCATTTAAATCCAGCAGCGCAGCGGCAAAGTTCTGCAGGCGGGTTTGCGCCTCGGCCCTGTTGAAAACCACTTCTTCTGCCGTCAGCAGCGGTATGGTATTGTAAGGATCACCAAAATTGGCGGTGGCACTGGTGTACACAAAATGTTCGTAGAATTTGGGGACATTATAGAATTGCGGGTTGGCGCCAAAAACCTTGTAACCAATGGCAAACTGGCCGCCGGTCGCGTTGGGTCCGTTTAGCACGACATCGTGCACCTGGTTGTACAAGCCAAAACGATACGATGCATAGCTGCGTCCCCAGACAGAATTGGTTTCCTGCAATAAAATGTTGGCTCTTTCTTCAGACTTGGTATAAGCCGCCTGCAGGTCGTAATACTGCATATTGATATAAGTGGTATTCCAGGGACGCAGGCTTTCGGCCACCGTACCGGCCGCCAGGGCCTGGTTGGCATGCTCCACTACTTTGGCATAATCCTGCCTGAAGAGGTAAAAACGGGTGGCAAAAGCATGAGCAGCTGTTTTGGTAAAGTGAAACTTGGGTGCATTTTTATAAAGTTTGTCTTCTATCAGCGGCAGCCCATCGGTCAGGTCTTTTTCAATCATGCTATATACATATTGCACCGTCTTGCGCTCATACTGACCGTACACCACTTTTTCCGGCGCAGTTACATACGGAATACCGGGGTCGGTAGCCGCCGTAGCCGGGTCATAGGCTTTTGAAAAAAGGGTAACCAGCATAAAATGGGCATAGGCCCGGGCCACCAGGGCTTCTCCTTTTTGAGCCGAAAATGCACTTTTATCTGCCGCCTTATCAATTACATCCAGAGCATGATTGCAGGCGGCAATGGCTTTGTAGCAGGCCTGCCAGTAAAATTCCGGCGAATCCAGGTCTTTGGACTCTACATCCTGGAAAAGATAAGACTGCATGTTTACCTGTACCGACTGGGGATCTAAACCGGCAACACCAGAACCCTTGTCTTCGGCATTGTCCGACATGGCCTCGCAAAACGGAATATAATTGGCTTTGGGATAAGCGGTTACCAGCAACTGGGTTACCTGATCCGGAGTGGTAACGTCGGTGCGGTTATCCGGCTCCTGCTCCAGGAACTTTTTACAACCGGTAACACCGAACAAGCTAATAAATAATGTATAGAAGAAGATTTTTTTCATAACCAATTCAAACAATTAGAGACCTAATTTTAAAGAGAGTACAAATTGTTTATTGATAGGAAGGGCTACGCCACCTGCACTGAAAAACTCAGGGTCCTGACCTTGCAGATCGGCATCGGCATAAATCAGCCACAGGTTGTTTCCTACCAGGCTTACTGATAAATTACTCAACCCGATGGATTTTACCAGCCTATCGGAAAGGCGGTAAGAAAGAGAGGTTGTTTTTAATCTGATAAACGAACCATCCACTACCCTAGCGGTGGAATAATTGTAATTGTTGTAAGGATAAGCACCCGAGCTGCCCAAATCGAAATCAGCATAGAGGTCGGCTACGGAAGGTACATTGGTAAACTGTTCATCGCCCGGCAATACCCACCGGTTTTTAAATTCGTTCGGAGTAGCGTTCAGGTCAGAATACCGAGACCGGTAAGCCGGGGCCAGCCGTATTTTGTTACCTGCCTGGCCGGTGATAAGAAAACTCAGGGAAAAGTTTTTATAGTTAATTGTATTGGTAAAGCCACCGGATACAAGAGGGTCTACCGAGCCTTCGAAAATGAGGTATTGGGTAGAGTCGCTCTGCAGGTTAACGGCATGGCTGACCGTTCCTTTTTCGTTTCCGAACAGGGCAATACCCGTGTTGGGATCCAGCCCGGCAAACGGTATAGAAAACAGCCCTCTGACCGGATAGCCTTCCTTAGCGCCGCCTTCCGGAATCACCAGGTCAAATATCAACGGATTGTTTTTGGCATTGGTGATTTCATTTTTGTTATAGCCAAAGGTTAGTTGGGTATTCCAGCTCCATGTTTTTCGGGTAAGAGGCCGGCCACCAACGGTCAGTTCAAAACCATGGGCTTTTAAATCAGCGTAATTGGCCGCTTTATATTGTTCGCCCCCAATACCGGCAGTTTTAATCAAACTGATTAAATCAAAGCTGTTTCTTTTATAGGCATCCATGGTTATGTTCAGCCGGTTGCCTAACAGGCCAATGTCGGTACCAATGTTGGCTTCGTATTTCTTTTCCCAGGTCAGGTCGGCATTTTCCAGGTTTTGAATGGCAATGGCCACTTCGGCATCCGACGCATAGGGCCGGTTAGTAAGCTGGGTTCTTAAAACCGCCGTGGAGTTGGTGGCACTGCCGTAGGAAGCATTCAACCCATAGCTGCCCCGCAGGGTTAAATAACTGATAGCACCCACACCTTCCATAAACGGCTCCTTTTCTACATTCCAGCGGCCGGAGAGGGTCCAGGTGGGCAGCCAGCGGGCATTGGGCGATTTACCCAACCGGTTGGAGCCGTCTTCGCGAACGGTACCGGCAACATTGTATTTACCCTTGTAAGTATAGCTGGCATTGGCAAAAAAGCCTACAAAGCGGTCGTACTCATTACTCATGCCGTAGTACTGAAAATTATTTTCCAGCATTTGTTTAATAATCCGATAGTCCACGAAAGGCGTTCCGCCATTGTTGTACTGATAACCAAACCCAGTATTGTTGGCATTCTGCCGATCGGCATATTTGACCTCCTGCCCTACCAAAGCCGTTAGCTGGTTGTCGCCAAAGGTCCGGTTATAATTTAAACTGTTGCGGAACGTGTAATTGATTAACTGGTCTTCGGTACGGTTGTAAAAACCGCCATAAGGCAGTACCACCACCGGTTCTGCGCCGGGGTTGGCCGGATCGCGGTAGAGATAGCGGTTTCTTTCCTTCACCACCGTATTATAATCGGCCCGGTAGGCTTGTGCCTGGTTGGAGTTTTCGGTTATCTGGTGTTCTTTAGTGGTTTTTACAAATCGTAAAGCGCCATTGAATTCATAGCTCAAATGAGGCGAGAACTTATAGGTGGCCTGGCCCTGCAACCTTAGGTCCAGCAGGTTGAGTTTAATAAAATTATTTTCAAGCTCGTTGATGATGTTGAAAGGCGCATAGTTCCGGCGGAAGTATTCCAGGTTGCCGTTTTCATCATAGGCCGTAAGGGCCCGGCTGGTATTCAATACGTAACTGAAAGGATTGATATCGAACTCGCGGTCATAAGAGCCCTCCACCGGGTTGCTCACCCGGCTGATGGTGCCCGGCGCTTCCTGCTGCCGTACCGATCCGGTTAAGATAAAGCCGCCTGAAAAACGGTCGGAGAAATTGTAGTTGTTTCTTAAGTTGGCGGTATAGCGGTTGACCTTATCGGCTATGGTCCACCCGTTATCGTTATAAAAACTGGCGGAAAAATACGTTTGCGCCCGCTCGGTTCCGGAAGAAATACTCAACGCATGCTCCTGGGTGAGGGAGTTTCTAAAAAGCACATCAAACCAGTCGGTATTCACCTGGGCGTAGCGGCTTAAAAATTGGGCCCTGCCTTCCGGGGTATTTTCAACCGGGAAGGTACCGGTCACCGGGTCGTATTCCAGCTTGTCGGCCAGTTTGCCATACACACCTGTGTTGGGGGCTACCGCCAGGTCCGAAACCCGCAGATATCCCTTGCGCTCCAGCTCGGCATAGAACGACATCTGGTCGGCCGAATTCATGATATCATAATTGTTGTACGAAGGCTTCAGCTGCATGGTAAAATTGCCGGTATACGAAATCACCGGTTTGCCTACTTTACCCCTTTTGGTGGTAATTACAATAACGCCATTCATGGCCCTGGCACCATATAAGGCCGTGGCGGCGGCGTCTTTTAAAATATCAAAGGTTTCAATATCGTTGGCATTGAGACCGGCCACCGCAGAGCCCAGCAGTGTATTGGGGTCGCCGGAAGACAACTGGTCATTTGAGATATTGACAATATCTTCCAGCACCACGCCGTCAATCACCCACAAAGGTTTGTTCTCGCCCGTAATAGATGTGGCGCCCCGCACCCGTACCTTGGGGGCGGCTCCGAACGTGCCGGACACATTTTGTATGGTTACACCGGCGGCTCGGCCTTCCAACATACGGCTTACATCCACAACCCCTTCTACCTTCACGTCTTCTGCCTTTAGTTTTACGGCAGCACCGGTAAACTTGCTTTTTTCAATGCGTTGAAAACCGGTTACGACCACATCTTCCAAAGTGCCGGCTTCTTGCTGTAAGGCAACCGACAAAGTAGCCTGGCCTCTTGCCAGTTTTACCTGGTGGGTTTCGTATCCTACGCTGCTGAACACCAAGGTAGCGCCTTCAGCCACGTTTCTCAACACGAATTCGCCTGCTGTATTAGAAGCGGTACCATTTTGAGTTCCCAGAACCGTAACGGTTACACCTTGCAGGGGATCCCCTTCCTGGTTGGTAATTTTGCCCCGGATGGTGGTATCTGCCAGCGCACCGGCAGCGGGGCTTCCGTTCAAATTGGGGTTTGAAAAAAAGTGAATGGATTGACCGGCTTGAAGCTGGTAACTTAACGCCAGTTTTCCGCACAGAAAGCTTACCACTTCCACCAGTTCTTTTTCCTTTACCTGCAATGAAACCTTTTGGTCACTGGAAAAAAGGGAAGGATCGTAAATAAAGCTGAAGCCGGCCTGCTGTTCAATTTGTTTTAAAACATCAGCTACCGATTTGTCTTGTACTAGAATGGAGATTTTTGGATATCCATTATGGGCCGCAGCCTGTAAACTGAAGAGCAACAAAAAAAAGACTAGTTTGATGGCGGCACTCATTTTCCTCAAGTTCAGCAGATGAACATTGGAGTTTCCCAATGCAGTGTCAATCATATATTCGTTTTGATTGGTTAAAAAGTACAACTTTTTCTACATTTCTGAGCCATGGAGGGATAAATGTTAAACAGATAGGCATAAATGGTCGATTTCAGGCAATAAAATAGTTGGAATCAAATAATTAAAGCCTACTGGTTAGACAACTTTTTGCCCCGGCATGTTGCTTTACCGCATGTCCAAAAGCGTTATACTTTCTGTCAGGTGGCAGAAAACATCAGAGGAAAAATGAACTTTTAGCTTAGGGGAAATAAAGTACAACGGATCGCATGGCAAAAAGCTTCAAAAACCATATCGGCTAATTTTAAGCGGGCTTTTTTTCTTACCCATAGCCTCCTCATCTTTTCTCACACTTCACTTCCTGAAAATAACCGGAAGCACTATTGATTAGTTCCGCCGGAATGCGAATGGCACTGCGGCTTTCCTGGGCTGTTTTTTGGATAAGGGTTTTATTGGTAGTATAATCCAGGGGAGCAAAAAAAGGGGCTACTGCACCGCCCTTTCGGTCAGACAGGTGAAAGGCAAGAGAGGGCCGGTTGCAGGCAAAGTCAAAATCAGAAAAAGCAAAATATCGGCGTTGGGTGTTGTCGGAGGTTGTGAAGAAAATCTTGCGGTCAGTGATATCGTAAACAATACGCCATTTTGTATAGGGTCCCTGCGCTACTTTATCCAAAATGTCAAAGGCATAGTCTATGGGTTTCTGAACGTTTTTGGCCTCCTTGAACTGCTGCACCATGCGGCAGGCCGTAGCAAATCGGTCCAGGGAGTTATCCGTAAAAGACGCCACTGCCAAAGCCTTCCCATTTTCCACCCGGCGAAGGGCATCACTATAAACGGTATTGGTCAGTACCGGATACGGCAGGTCTTTACCCCGATGCACCACCATTTTGCCTTTAATGAACTCAATGGTAGCAGCATTACCCCTGGCATCAGCCACCAGGTAGTGTAAAGGCGCCGCTCCCATACGGTCAATTCGCAGGAGTTGGTCAGTGGCAATAACGTCTTCTACGGTAGCACAATTATCCAACTGGTATTGAATCCACTGCAATTCGTTTACTCCCGCCCGGCCGTCGGCGGCAGGATAGGTGGTTTCGGTAAGCCACATCAGCTCTACCACCAGCCCGGCCTCGTTCATACCGCCATGCGGAAATTCTTTTCCGTACTGGTTGAAAGTGATGCTGCCCCAGCGGGATAGCCAGGAGACCTTTTCTGCCCCAGGTGGGGAAAAAGAAGTTTTTTTCAGACCCCGGGCATTTACCATCACCATACCATTTCCGGAAACCCAATCGTAGTTGCGGCCAAAAACATGATGCCCGTCTTTACTCAGTAAAAAAGTAGAGCAGGCAAAAGAAAAAGAAACATAAAGGGTGAGCAGGAAAAGGACAGCCAATTTTTTCATCCTATAAAATACAACAAAGTCATGCTATAAAAATGCAAAAGTTTTGAAAGGAAAATCCAATATCGCAACACAGGACACCCCTGTAATTTAAATACTTATGGCTTTTCTTCAAATGCTCATATCGGTTTTACACCAGCCGGCATTTTTGTTTTACCATAGCCTTTTTAAACTGCCAGCCCAACCCTAACTTCAGAAAACCTATGAACCCAGTGCCACCCATTTCCACCAGTCAATTCGGTTGCATGGATCATTGAAAAAAAATGCTTGTAGAAACAAATGCTGCTGAGCTTTAAAAACCCATATTGAGCAGTAAGGCGGGTAGCGCTTTGATCAAACCTCAACAGTGGCAATGCGGCAGCTTATTTTGTGCCGGTTGATGAACCAGAACAGGCGCACACAAATCCTGGCCAGGCATTAACATCTTGTTTTCCAAAACGTTATACAGCTTTTCTGCATAACCCGCTGCGGAAAAAACATTTAACCTTCTATAGAAGAAAAAGATATAAAAAATATTAACCCAAGAAGGGCTCCTGTTACAGCCATTGCCGTGAAACCGATAACAACTGGCACATAATAAGCCCGGTTCTTTATAAGAAGTGTGATTTGGGGCTTGCTGCTGTCTCCATCTATTTTGTAACTTTATGGAGTTATCATGGCAGTATCGTGCAGAATTGTAAAAGTTGACAATCTTTTTGTTCACCTTAAAACCTTACAAGATGAATGATTTTTACACTCACGCCACTCCTCTTCCCACCCCTACTGAGCCGGATAACTATACGCCGTCTAATGAACAAGCAGCCTGGCTGGCCATTGCGTATACCGCCGCCTGCTGGCACGAACCTATCTCCCAAGATGCCCGTGAGGCCTTTTGCCGACTCATTGCGTCTAAAGAACTGTACCGGGGACACGAGATCCTGGACTACTTCTTTGAATTACTGGCTGTAAAAGATCACCTGAAACCTCACGAGATCATCCGACTGGCTGCCAAACAGGTGAGTCCGGAACATGCACCTACCCTGTTTTCTATTGTGACAGAAACCTTATTGACCAAAGGCTACCTGAATCCTGAGGAAGAAGACCTTCTGGCATATATTGGTCAACAACTGCAACTAGACCCTGCGCTTACAGATAAAATAACAGAGGTACTTCTTCTTAAAAATAAATGGAACTGTAATTTTAATTAAACAAGCTAATAAACAGGCAAAGCCCCTGGTTTGGGGCTTTTTTATTGCATTTTCTATTAAAAACCCATATGATCTTATTGGGCTTGCCCTGTGGCTAAAAAATAAAGAGGCCCGCTAAGAATAGCAGGCCGTGTAACCTATTTATTAACGTATAAAAAAATACGTTTCTACAACTTTAACCATGGAATTTTAAGAAAGTTTAAATCCTTGTACTACAGTTTGAAAAAATATTACAATTTTTAATTTCCCTGTTATACCCTAAACCTGGCCATTCCTTTCCGGATGGGCAGAGACAACAAGCTGAACTTCACATAAAAGTTAAGATTACGGCACAACCCTCAGATGTTATAGTGCCATTGCTGAGTTTCAATGCACCTGTTATTGGTTTTATACCTGAAGAAGTGGATAATACGAACGTTGAATGTAAATAAGGGCAGAAAATTGATTGTGGAATAATCCCTTTTTGTTTTTTGTTAAGTCCAATTCTATTAACTAGAATTGGACTTTTCATGTGTATCATTCACCATAAAAAACTCCTTGTAAAGGAAAGCTGTATTCATTCTATTGGCACTGGTTGATTACCGCTTGCCTGATTAAGTGAATAATAGAAAGTTGTTATGTCTTTAAAAAGTGCATGCTAATGTGCATGAAATACGATTGCCAACTAACATAACTATTACAAAAAGAGCACCTCATATTTGGGTGCTCTTCCAATAAGCTTTATAACATCTCTTTACCTACAATGGTCCAGTCGTGGTTCCCAAATCCTTTCCCGATCCATTCGTCCATAACTGCGGCAATCACAGGCAAGAGGGTTAGTTCTGTTCCACCGTTTTGAGCTGCCTCCAAAAACAGTTGCGTATCCTTTCTTGCCATAGAAAGTTCCCACGAAGGTTTTGTATAATCCGCAGTCGTCATTCTGTTCATGCGGGATTCTACCTGTGCACCGGGATTCCAGGACTGGAATAACTGCTGCAGATCGTCAACCGAAACGTTCAATGCTTTTGCCACCGCCAGTGTTTCTCTGATTCCAAAGGTGAAGCAAACCAGAAAACTATTGCCCACCAGCTTCATGGCAGCGGCTTTGCCTACTTCAGGTCCCAGGTTCATCAACCTGCCCGTCATAGCCGCCAATTCCGGCTCCAGTGTTTTGATGACTTCTTCATTTCCCGATACCAGCATATACCCGGTACCTTCCAGAGCGTTGATCGGTCCCATAAACACGGGTGCGTGCTGATACACAAAACCTCTCTCCTCCCAGTAGGCCGTTCGGCGGATCGCTCCTTCTTTTGAGGTGGTGGTATGGTCGATAATGATGGCACCTGGTGCAAAGCCTTCACTTGCCGCCTGCAGCACCTCATCAACCGAAGCATCGTCTTTTAAAGCAAGATGGATACGACCGGCTCCCTGCACGGCTTCCTGAACACTGGTAAAAGCTTTCGCACCATATTGTTCTAAGGCTCTAGCTTTGGAGGCCGTACGGTTCCATACCTGAACTTTTTCTCCCCTTTGGGTCATGGCTCTTACGAAATTAGTACCAAGCAGGCCCATTCCTAAAAATGCTTTTTGAGTCATATCCTTTTTATTGGCAATAAGTTTATAAAATTAAAGATTATAGGGTTGTATTGTTGTTAGTGTTGCCTATATACAATTAAATGGTTTTCTCCTCTTTTTTTATCAAGCCCATCTATAGTTGCTGTAATCCACTGTATCCTTCGTAAATTACAACTTACCCAATTCTGACGCATTACCATTCCGAAGTTAAAACCCAACTGTTTTAAAAACCCATATACCAATCTAATTTAAAAATGAAGTTCCGGGATAAGTTACTTCTTTTTCTAAATGTTCAGGAAGGGTGTTGAAGCAGTCATTGTGGCTTTCATACAGCATTAAAACACAACCTTGAAAAGATGTTTTCAAGGTTGTATCCTTTTTTAATCTTCCTCGCTTTTATTTTTCAGTTGCATCAACAAGGCATAGGCGTTATGGGTTGCAATGCTTTTGTCTTCCAGTGGGTTTCGGATGGCGGTGTAACCATTTTGCGACTCCCCTGGCTCAACTGGTGTCATTACAAATTTCTGATTCGGCTCCGCCACAAAAACATAGTGTTTATTTTCCCAACGTACAATGGCGTCATCAGGTACTGCTGACACCAGTGCATTGGTCAGTTCAATATCGGCATTCACAAACATACCGGGCCGCAGGTCGTTATCATACTGTTTTAAATGGCAATGCACTTCACTCGCCCGCTCCCCGTCAAGGCTCCGGTTGATCAGTGCCACCTCTCCTACATATTTTTTGACCGGATTGCCATTGGCATAGCACATCACCCGCTGGCCAGGTTTCAGGTTGATTACATCCTTTTCAAACACCGTCAGGCTGATATGGATATCCGAAGGATTGACCAACTCCAGCAACACATCGGTTCCTGTTACATATTTACCAACATTAAAGTTTACCTTACTGATGTACCCTGCAAATGGTGCATAAATGTTGATGCTTCTGGAGATATTACCTTCATGCAGGGCTTGTGGGTTCAAACCAAGCAGCCGTAGTTTTTCTGACAGGGCATTGACCAATACCCGCTGGCTCTGGTACTCACTTTTCACCTGTTGAAAGGTCTTGTCGCTGATGGCTTTTGTTTCGTTCAAACCCTGCTGGCGCAGGTGATCCGCCTCCAGGTACTGCAACCGGCTTTTGCCAACCAGGTAGTCCTGCTGCAGCTGAATGTATTGCTGGTCTTCCAGCCTGGCCAGCAAGGCCCCTTTCCGTACCGGCATACCCGGCAATAGATCCATACTTTTTACATACCCCCCTAAAGGAACACTGATTGAAACCAAACCTTTGGGCGGCACTTCCACCATCCCACTCACCTTCAGGGTATGCTGCATTTCTTTTAGTTCGGGTTTACCTACTTCAATGCCCGCATTTTTTATTTGTTCGGGTGTTAAGGTCACCCAATCTGTTTCTGTTGTGGTAACCGCGGCTGCTTCTTTCGGCTCAGCCTTGGTATCTGCGCAGGAAAAAAGAACCGGGCAGCACGCAAAAAGTATAATGATAAGTTGTTTCATAATATGGTTATTTGAAATTGGTAGCACTTAATTTTTCAATGAGGAAAGCGGTTTCATTGGATTGCTGCAGTACAGACAGGTACTCGTTTCGTATAGACAAGGCCTGGTTCACCAGGATCACCCAATCCAGGTAACTGATCTCGCCCTGTTCCAGGCGGTTGCCTGCTGCGGCCAGAATGGAAGCTGCATTGGGCAGCAATACCGACTTGTAGGATTGTAACAATTGCCTGCTTTGAATATACGCCTGCCGGGCACTTTTAAGTTCGGTTACCCACTGCAGCTGGGTGGCCTTTAGCTCCCGTTCTCGTTGGGTAATTAAAATGCTGGCCGCTTTGATCCGGGATCGTTGCGCACGTTGAAAGATAGGAATGTCGATACCGGCGCTGACTGTAGCAAATCGCTGACCACCGTTGAAATACTTTTCTTCTGTGTCGTTCACTTTTTGCCACCCGATGATACTCATGTTATTATAGCCTAAAGAGAGTTCCGGTAGCAGCCTACTTTTTTCCAGCTGGTGCTGCTCCTTGCTTAACTGCACCTGTTGTTGTTGCAGGGCCAGCGCCGGCACTTGCAGCAGGGTTGATGTATCCGGCCAACTCCTTACTGTATATTCCAAACTATCCTCTATTGGAACCACAGCTTCACTGGTATTCAGCAGCCATTGCAGCCGGTTGCCGGCCACCGCTTCATCGGCACGCAGCAGTTGAAGCTGGCTGGCAATCTGCAGGCGCTGATTTTCGGCGGTGGACTTTTCCAAAACATCAATATCACCGGCCCGGAACCGTTGCTCGGTTTTTACAAGGAAAGCACTGTAAATGCTGTCGGCCTCCAGGAGCAGATGCCTTTTTTCCCGAAGTACCAACAGTTGGTAGAAGACCTCTTTGACCTGTGCGCTCAGCTCCACTTCCCTGTTTTTGGTTTGTAGCTGGCTCATGCGGGTATAGGTTTTATTGACCTGCCCCTGGCGTTTGTACACACTGGGAAACAAAACGTTTTGTGAAAGCGAAAACCGGGTGTCATTAGCCAGGCTGTTGACCTTTCCGTATTCAAAGCTGAAGCTGGTTTTATCCAGGTCTACATTGCTCTTTTCCAGGGCCTGGTAATACCGCTCTTCTAAATGAGAGGACTGGATATTCAGGTTGTTTTTCAGGGCCTGGTCCAATGCTTCCTGTAAAGACACCGGGGATTGAGCCCCGGAAGCAAAAGGAATAGTGAATAACAAGAGCGACAAAGCTGCTACTCTTCTGGGCTTGATGGTTTTAAAATAACCAAAGCCTTTTTCAAACAGAATGTATAACACGGGTAAAAGAAATAAAGTGAGTAAAGTAGAAATGATAAGGCCGCCGATAACCACGGTCGCGAGGGGTTTTTGTACTTCCCCTCCGGCACCGGTACTAATGGCCATCGGGATGAAGCCCAGCGAAGGTACCAGGGCGGTCATCATAACCGCACGTAATTTCGACTTGGTGGCGTGAATGACAATGCGGGTAAGGTCATGCCAGCCTTCTTTCTTCAGCCGGTTAAATTCAGTTACCAACAAAATGCCATTTAATACCGCTACCCCAAACAAGGCAATAAAGCCCACCCCGGCAGAAATGCTAAATGGCATATCGCGTGCCCACAACGCCAGTATACCGCCCGTGGCCGATAGCGGAATGGCGGTATAAATGAGCAAGCCTTGCTTTACGGAGTTGAACGCAAAGTACAGAAGCAGAAAGATCAGCGCCAGCGCAATCGGCACCACCAGGGCCAGACGATCCTTGGCAGCCGTCATGTTCTCAAAAGAGCCTCCATAAGATATGGTATAACCTAAAGGAAACTTTATGTTTTCACCCACTTTTTGCTGCAGTTCTTCTACCACGCTCTGCACGTCCCTGCCGGCTACGTTAAAGCCCACAATGATCCGTCGGCGGGTGTTCTCCCGCTGGATCTGGTTGACACTTTCCACTTCTTCCACCGAAGCTACCTGGTGCAAGGGAATCTGTACCCCGGTTCGGGTGGCCACCAGCAGGTTGCGAACATCATTGATTTGGCTACGGGCATTACCTTCCAGGCGCACCACCATGTCAAAACGCTTTTCACCCTCATACACCTGACCGGCAGCTTGCCCAGCAAATGCCATATTCACCACCCGGTTGATATCGCTCACATTTAACCCATAGGCTGCCATCGCCTGCCGGTTGTAACGTACCACTACCTGCGGCATACCGGTAACCGACTCTTCATAAATATTAATAGCACCATCAACGGTTTTAATGACACTGCCCAGTTTGCCGGCGTAATGGGCCAGGGTGTCCAGGTCTTCGCCAAAGATTTTACAAACAATATCCTGCCTTGCGCCGGTCATCAGCTCATTAAAGCGCATTTGTACCGGGAACTGAAAGCCCACGGCAACGCCGGGCAGCACCGATAGTTCCCTGGTCATTTTTTCAGACAGCTCGTCAAAGGAGGCAGCCGACACCCACTCCTTTTTGTCTTTGAGGATCACCATCATATCACCAGCTTCAAAGGGCATGGGATCGGTAGGTATTTCCGCACTGCCAATCTTGGTCACCACTTTCTCCACCTCCGGAAATTTATCCAGGAGTATGCGGGAGGCTTTTTGGGTGGCATCAATGGTAGCATTTAAGTTACTGCCGGTCAGCAGGCGGGTTTCCACCGCAAAGTCACCTTCTTCCAACTCCGGAATAAACTCGCCGCCCATGCGCCCCAGTATCACAACCGCTACTACAAACAAGGCCAGGGTAACGGCTATCAGTGTTTTGGGTATCAGCAGCGCCTTGCGCAATAGTGGCTGATAGCGGCGTTCCAGCCAGGCCATCATGCGGTCGGCCAGCCCCGGTTTATGGTTTAGTTTTTTACTTAAGCAGAGCGCACTCATCATGGGCACATAGGTAATGGACAACAGGAAAGCCCCTAAAATGGCAAAGGCAATGGTAAAGGCCATAGGCTTGAACATTTTGCCTTCAATACCTTCCAGTGAAAGGATGGGCAGGTATACGATCAGGATAATGATCTGGCTAAACACCGCTGACCGGATCATAGAATTGGTGGATTGGTGCACTTCCTGATCCATGGTTGCCTGGTTGATCACTCCCAATTTTCGGAAATGCTTGGAGTGTGTAAAACGGTGCAGAATGGCTTCCACCACAATAACCGACCCATCGACAATCAATCCAAAATCAATAGCCCCTAAACTCATAAGATTGCCGCCCACGCCAAAGCGGTTCATCAGGATGATGGCAAACAGCATGGACAGGGGAATGACAGAAGAAACAATAAGCCCCGCCCGCAGGTTGCCTAAAAAGAACACCAGCACAAAAATTACAATCAGGGCCCCTTCCATCAGGTTTACTTCCACCGTCTTGATGGCATTATTCACCATCTTGGTACGGTCCAGGAACGGCTCTACCACCACGCCCTCCGGCAATGATTTTTGAATTTGGGCCATCTTCTCCTTCACTCGCTTTACTACGGCCGAAGAATTTTCGCCTTTCAGCATCATCACCACGGCACCGGCCACTTCTCCCTGATCGTTGTAGGTCATGGCGCCGTAGCGAATGGCCGATCCATATTGAATGGTTGCCACATCGCGCATGAGCAGCGGGGTTCCATTATCCAGGTTTTTCACCACGATGTTGGCCATATCTTCCAGACTCGTGGTTAACCCTTCACTGCGGATATACAGAACCGTAGGCCCTTTTTCAATATAGGCGCCGCCGGTGTTTTCATTGTTTCGTTCCAGAGCATCAAATACGTCCGCAACCGTTATCTTGTGGGCATACAGTTGTTCCGGCCGTACGGCAATCTCGTATTGCTTCAGGCGGCCGCCAAAGCTGCTTACATCGGCTACGCCCGGTGTGCCCAGCAATTGCCGCCGCACCACCCAGTCCTGAAGGGTGCGTAATTGGGTGGCATCGTACTTTTCTTCGTAGCCTGCCTTGGGACGCACTACGTATTGATAGATCTCGCCCAAGCCGGTGGTAACCGGTGCCAGTTCGGGCGAGCCAATGCCTTGCGGAATGGTTTGACCTACCTGCTGCAGGCGCTCACTTACCTGCTGTCGCGCCCAGTATACATCGATGTCTTCTTCAAAAACAATGGTTACGAGTGACAGGCCAAAGCGGGAAAAGCTTCGAATCTGCTTTAAACCCGGAATATTATTGCATGACTGTTCAACGGGGGCGGTTATCAGGCGCTCCACATCCGGCGCGCCCAGGGAAGGCGAAACGGTGATAACTTGTATTTGATTGTCGGTTATATCCGGTAATGCGTCAATGGGCAATTTGGTGACTTCATAGCTGCCCCAGCCTATGAGCCCGATAATAAAAAGTCCTATAATCAGCTTATTCCGTACGGAAAAACCGATGATTTTATCCAGCATAATTTAAAAGATTAACTACACGGCCGGCGTGTAATTTTGAATAGAAACCATTTTGGTAATTCAAACCAGTGTAGGCTGGCTACTCCTGAATAGGTCAGGCATTTATCAAAAGCTTTTATGGTCAACTTCTATAGTCAAAAAAACCTATGGTAAGCTGCCGTCATGGATGCATGGGCTTTTGAAAAGCGATGGGGAAAGTGCCGTCAGCATTTGGGAGGCCGGAAAAGAGAACCTAGACCGGGGTTAGGCAGGAAAAATTCGCCTGTTAAAGGAAAGTCGGTTTTGCAGAAATGAACATGGGGTTTTAAGGCTACCAGGGTTTTAACCGGATAAAAACAAGGTTCCAATGTTACTTTGCTCACCTCCTTAAAAGGCAGTTGCCGGTCCTGGTCCTGGTCATCATCATTGATGTCCTGCCCCCAATAATGCATAGAGAAAAAAGCCAGCAGGCCCACTTGCGGGTCTCGCTGCCGGTGTTCCTGGAAGTGCTGTACCAAAACAGGTATCTTCACCAGTTGGTACAGGGACATATTGCTTAGGAGCAATATCATCAAAACCAGATAACAGCTCGCTTTTTTCACGCTGCAAATATAGAGAATTAGAAAAATTACAAGGGCAAATAAAGACCTGTCTCAATCATCAAGTCTACAAATTCAACAAATTATATTTTTTATATATTTCTTAAAAACTCATATAGTTATAGAGGTTAAAGGAAAACAAGGGCAGATTTTCAACTTTTTCAAATCCCCATATGATTTTTACTTATGGCTAAGAGCTTCCATGCAGCCAGCTTTTTGTAACCGGAGCCGAATAATCACTGAAAATATGAGATAGGCAGGCATTTAGGAGGCCGGTAGCAAACTTGCTTTTCCATGCCTTCCGCTAATTGATGCCAGCACAAAGCTTTTACTGTTCATTTAAACGAATGGCAGCAACGCCCATGGCGGCAGTGAATATGATCACGATCAAGGAAGAATCAAAAAATCATTATGCCCTGTCCTTAAGGCCTTCCAGTCCTTCATGTTTGGCACAATGATCACAGCAGTAAATTATATTGCCTGCTTCTACGCCATGCCCGATTCTAATACAGTCGCAATGACTGCACCTGGGAGCTAACATACTGATGGCGCATTCAAAACGATCAAACGTATAACTTTTACCCGCCACCTCTACCCGGAATGTCTTGTCGTACTCATTGCCGCATTTGTCACAGGCTGACATTATAACTTTTTCTAATAAGGCACAAAAAGTATACCTCTTGTATACCTTTTGGCTCCATCAAGCATGTTGATTGTATCCGTCATCTACATCCTTTTATTGTATGGAGTTCACCCTTAATGAGTTGTGTGTTGGCTGGTAAAAGATTGAATTTGAGGTGTTCCCGGTTCCAGTTCTACCCGATGCAGCAATGGCAATCAGCGCATCCTCAGAAAGGTTATGTGGCGATACCGGCAGTTGCAAGAAAATTGTATGCAAGGAATATCCTTTTGCCTTTTGATCCGCCAAATTGTTTTAAAAGCCCATGCAAATCCTTTTAGTCAGCTTTTTTTATAACTGAACAAACTTTCATAATGAGGTGATTGTTCGAAGATGCCTCCGCTGCGCTGGTAAAAGCTCTCATCCAGCTCAAAGACGCCCTGTTTTACTTTCGTCCAGGATGCACCCGAAGCAGGATGATAGCTTACTAATTGTTTCCAGTTGCGGTAGTTCATATCACCGTTCGTTTCCATAAGCCCCATGTTTAAGCCGGGAAATGGCGCTAATCTTGCCGCCAGGTTCTTATGCCAGTCTACCAATACAGGGTTTACCGTCAGGTCAGCACATAAACAAGGAATATTCCTTTGGGCCGCCAGTTCCGCAATTTTCATGCTCATGCTCAGTGTTTTGGCAATTCCTTTTAATACCAGTGCACTGTAACCTTGCTCCAGTCGTTTTACCGCATCGGCTTCAGTTTGCACACTTTCATCTGCAGCGATATAAATACCTGTATCATTTACAAACTCATCATTATGTTCAGGGAGCGGTTCTTCAAACAAAAGGATTTGCTCCAACGCACCAATTTTTTTCGCATGGTCAAGATAGCGCAGCAGTGTTTCTTTCTTTTCATACCGGCCATTGGCATCGATGGTATAAATGAGCTTGCCATTTTTTGTTTGATGCGTACGCAAGTCTTTCAGGGAGTCATGAATAAGCGTCAACCGCTCCATGTCGCCTTTCAGCATTTGTTCTTGTGTACCAGGATAACCGGCTTTGATCTTGATCACAAAATAACCTTGCTGCACGGCGCTTTTTACTTCTTCCATTGGCATGGCATAAGGTACCTGGTACATTACCGCGATCTTTTGGTTGTGGTGCGACAAGGCTTTTTGATACCGTAAAGGAATCATGCCATCAAAGGAAAGTGCCTTGTTTTCGGCCGCATACAACAGCCAAGCCGCGTTGTCCACTCCTACCAGCGCATTGTATATAAAGTTCAGATTAAGATCATTTTTGTGCGTGATCCTCCTGCCTGCCTCCAACAAAGCGGGCACAATTTTTTCCAGTAAATCTACCGGATCAGAAAAAGGTGTTTTCTTCACCAGTTGCAGTGCCTTATCCGCAACCGCATACATCAGGGCATTGCCGCCACTTTCAGAATGGGCTGCAAACAATTCTGCATCTCCATACAATACGCTTTGGGTTGCCAGGCCAATACTGCTCTTGCCGGAGGTAACGGTTAGCTTAACAACCGTTTGCCATAACTCCGTTAAATATCCGCCTTTGAATCCAAACGGGCGGTTTAGTTTCTCCCGCTCAAAGTCAGCATCTGTATGAATAACTTCTATCATTTTGTTACTTGCTGAAAAGATAGGGAATTGAGGTAATCCCAGCAAACCGGAGGCTGTTACCATTCCGGTATTTTTTACAAAAGATCTTCTATTCATATGGTAACGCAGGGAGATAAACTGTCGGTTTATAACTATTTGTTCCTGGCTTTGAATTTACTATTAAAGTTCAATAAAACTGGTTTTGTTTAACACTTATGCTAAACTGGTTTCAACTTTTTGATATTCTATCCTCAATGGTGAATGGTCAATGGTGAATACCAAATCAGAATACGGATAATAGTTTCGTATTAATCATCAGCCGCCAATTCAGGAGCCGGGAAGTTATACGATAAACATCTATTTACAACCTTTTACTTCTTTTTAAACTGAACACTCGAATGTTTAGCCAGGCAGTCTAATGAACTCATGATTCCAGTGCACTAGTGTCAGCGTTGGGCGTTGATAGTTGAAAGCCTATTGCTAATCATCGCTATCAGCAAAAGCTCAAGCGCTCAGTTTTACCTTCGGCACCTAACCAATTGGAATTGGACGGCAAAGTAAGATGCCTGTCATTGTTTATCCGGTAAGGTTTTGTCATTTGAAGAACCAGGCAGGTTCCATTGAAAACGGAGCGCCAGGATTCGTAAAGTAAAACAGGTAGTTAAACCAATGAGGGACACCCATTCGCCCGATATCCAACTTAGATGATTTCCTATAACCACAATGAAAGCCCCGATAAGCGCCGCCGATGCATAAATTTCCTTTCTTAAAATAATGGGAACCCGGTTCAGCAATACATCGCGTAATACTCCGCCGCCTACAGCTGTAGTGGTTCCCAAAAGAACAGCAACCTGTGCGTTGTGGCCAAACGAAAGGGCTTTTTCTGCCCCCGTTACTGCAAAAATCGATAAACCAACCGCATCGAAAAGTATGACCGGGTTCTTGATCAATTGTACAAATGAGTACAAACCCACAGTCATTGCAGCAGCAACAATGGCCGTAGCCAGGTAATACCAGGTCATTAGGCCTGCAGGTGGAATGGCACCGATACACAGATCGCGGATAATGCCCCCGCCGCAGGCTACTGTAAACGCAAGAGCACAAATTCCAAACAGGTCAAGACCCCGCTCCTTTGCTGCTACGGCCCCGCTTATGGCAAAAGCAAAAGTACCGGCCAGATCAAGAAAGGGGTAGAGCGAATGTAGTTCGTGCATATTTAACGGACACCGGTTTAATTCAACCAGGCTGCGGCAGCGGTCATCATCGCCTGTAAGCCAGTCTTTAGCGTAGGATGGATTACAGGCGCAAACCTGGGTGAATGATTACTGGGTATGGAGTTTAACTGATTGGCTTTTTTGGCTTCCAAATAAATTTTAGGATCGGTTCCGCCAACAAACCAAAAAACATAAGGCACCTTCCAGTTCCTTCCAAAAACACTGAAATCTTCACTGGCGGAAGCAGGCCGGGTTTCAAACGACCGGTTGCCAAACTGTGCCTCGAAGGCTTCTGCTAATCTCGCGGTCGCTTTGGCATCGTTGTCGGTTATCGGATATCTGTCCAAAGTGGTAAACTCCGGTTCCTAGGGTGCGTTGGAAGCAGCACATTCTGCATTACAAATACGTTTTATCGCTGAAAGGATATGATTCCGCACGCCATCATCAAAAGTGCGGATGTTCAATTTTAGTGTTGCTTCTTCAGGAATAATATTTTCTTTAGTACCCGCCTGCAGGGCGCCGATGGTCAGCACTGCATTTTCTATGGGCGCCACCTCCCGTGAAATGATGGTTTGCAAACGCATAGTGGTAGCCGCCGCCATAATGACCGGATCAATGGACGTTTGTGGCTGTGAACCGTGTCCACCACGACCGAAAATTTTTATCTTAAGGCTGTCGCCTGCCGATAAGATAGGCCCGCTCCGATGACTAACCGTTCCTGCTTCGCCTACCATTACGTGCTGACCTAGAATAATATCCGGCTTGGGGAAACGCTTCATCATGCCATCGTCTATCATACTTTGAGCGCCCCGGCCCACTTCTTCACCCGGTTGAAAGACGGCCATCAACGTTCCTTTCCACTGGTCTTTGTGTTCGGAAAACAACCTGGCGGCGCCCATGAGCCAGGTAACATGCAAATCGTGCCCGCAGACATGCGACACTCCCACTTCTTTCCCTTCTTCGTCCCGGGCCACTTTGGTACTGGCGTAGGGCAAACCTGTGTCTTCGGCAACTGGCAGCGCATCCATATCTGCCCGCAGCATTACCGTAGGCCCATCGCCATTCCTCATAATACCCACGACTCCGGTTACGCCAATACCTGTTGAAACTTCAAATTGGTATCGGGCTAAATAATCCGCAGCGACTTTTGCTGTCCTGAATTCTTGCATAGACAACTCCGGATTATGGTGAATGTCTTTATAGATTTCTTCCAGCTCAGGAAGCAGCTTGTCAATGAAGCTTTCCATTTTATTGTTGAAGGATTTAATTTGAGTGATATCCATAGCACTTTAGGTTAAAATATAAAATCAGGGTTGTTCCTTTTTATTGTTTTCAGGATCACTCTTCGGGATTGTTAGCATAATGGCAATAATGGCTACTACTACCATAAAAACGTTAAACAGGAGTCCTATACCAGCTGCATACCGTACGCCAATATTTTCCGTCCTCCCCATAAAAATGTCTGCCATTGGCGGAATGCCTTCCGCTTTACTAATCCCATAGAAGAGGGCTGCAGAAATAGCAACACCCAAAGCCGCACCCAGCGATGATGCCATCTTATATATACCCGATGCAGACCCGGCCTTGTTACCGGGAACATTGCTCAATGCAGCATCCGTAGAGGGGGTGGCATAAAAGCCAAGCCCTATGCCAAACAACGTGAATCCAATGAATGCAACAATAATATACGCTTTGGCCAACAGAAAGGTAAAGCTTATCAGAAAGATACCCGCCCCGGTAATGAAACAGCCCATCAACATGGGTTTTCTGGGTCCCATTTTTTGCAGTAACCTCTCTCCTACACGAATAGTGCTCAATACGGCTACCAAATAGCCTACTGTTATTAAACCAGATTGCAATGAAGACAAGCCTGCTTCTGATTGTACCAGAGCCAACGAAACCAGCATGGTTCCGGCAGCACCATTGAGCAGGAAGTTAGATAGTGTAGCTCCTGAAAAGGTTTTATTGTTGAAAAGCGATAAATCAACGAAGCTGTTTTTACGCTTCTTTTCAATCCAAAAAAAAGCAATTGAGGATAGGATAAAAATGGCGCATCCAATGAATACGGCAGGACTTAACCATCCAAGACTGGAGCCTTGTGCAACTACAATGTTCAAAGCCAGCATGGCAATAATAAAAGTGATCAGCCCTGCCCAGTCAAAAGATCTTTCGGGTGTGCCCTTTGCTTTACTTTCCGGAGTCCCTCTTATTAGCAAATAACTGAAAATAGCGACAATAACAGAGAGAACAAATATCCAGCGCCAACCAATGGTAGAAGCAACCAGGCCGCCGAACAGGGAACAAAGACCTGAACCGCCCCAGGAGCCAATAGACCAAAAACTAAGGGCCCGCTGACGCTCTTTTCCCTCAAAGTAAGCCTTCATCAAAGCCAGGGTTGCCGGCATAATACAAGCGGCCGAAAGGCCCTGCAAAACTCGCCCTGCCAACAAAAACACCGCTGTTCCGGATGGTGAGAGTACAATGAGTAACGAGCCGGCAATATTCAGGATCAATCCCAGGTAGGTTATTTTAACCCGGCCAACCTTATCGGCTAACCCACCGGCAACTACAATAAAAATCCCGGAAAACAATGCGGTAATGCTTACGGCAAGATTGTTCAGATCGTGACTGATTTGCAGGTCTTCCTGCATTACCGGTGCAATGTTTAAAGTTGTTTGAGCAAAAAGCCAAAAGGTAATTACTGCTAAAACAATCCCTATGATAAGTTTGTCGGTCCCGTGGTAGCCTTCGGACGAAGCGATTGATTGATGGGAAGTTACCATACCCGCCTTATTAATACGTTAAACGGACTTATCGGTAAAATTCACTTCCATTGATACGAACCTGAGCAATTCAACAATTGATAAACAGCAAGAAGTTATTAAAATGCTCAGAGCAGGATTTGTGCAAGAATGCTATCCTAAAATTATAGCTATTTTATAAAATAATATAAATGACTTTTAAACACTGTTGTCTGCATAAACATCAAATTAATTTAAAGAAGCCAACAAATTGCTTAATTCATAAACGGAAGATTTCCCACCATTACCTAACTGGCGATCTGGCTTGGGAAACCGGCTCATTCAGCTCTTTGTCAGTCCAATCAATTCTACTACACACGTATAAAGTGCTCTTTGAAAAATATTTTATCCAATACTGAACAGTTAGTACGGCCATGATTATTGCTTCCTCCAATGGCACCAAAGCAAAGCACAACTTGCCTGCCAGGTCTGATTATTTTAACATTTAGCATGCTTTCTTCTTTTTAATAAACTCACTGATGTAAGAAGGAACACTATTTTATTCAAAAGGCTATATTCATGTCAATGCCATTTCCATTGCTTGCAGACCTGGTTTTACAGGTAGGGTAATAGTGGCACCTGGTGACTTTTTCTTAACTTAGAGATCACTTCCGCCAATGATGAAACTTCCCTATGTATGTCTTGTGAAAACTGGTTGGAGAGAAACAACTAAAGCCGCTGTTAAATAACAAAGAAACTATGGTAAATTCGTTGAGGCTTTCACACAAGACCCGGCATGCAGGCTGGTTATTTCATGGAGACACCTACAATAATGGTATAATTCAGGTAAGCAGGTTTTTAGAAATATTATACAGTCCGGCAGGCATACAGAAACATAGAAAAAGGCTTTTGCTTAGCGTTCTTTGAACTGTTTTTTAAGGGCTTTTCAATTACAGTTATCTGCATAAAATAAACCGTTGAAACCAAAAAATCATGAAAAGAAAATATAAATACGGCACCGTGTCCGAAGCCGTTTCCGCGTTGCGTAAAGAAGGCTTTGATAAAGACTTTCGCTTAAATGGCAACCAGGTAGAGTACAACAATGAAAAGCTGGATGTCAATGACTTAAGGATAGCAGTTATTTACCGGTACGAAGGACAATCCGATCCTGGAGATGAAGCAAGTGTGTATGGTCTTGTATCAAGAAGTGGTTTGAAAGGAATACTGGTTACAGCCGACGGCACCTATTCCGATGCTTCCTCTGCTCAATTATTGAAAAAGCTGCACACCGCTAAAATCAAGGGTTTGTAATAATGACCGTTGTAATGACATGATATAAAGTTTAAATTCTTGAAAATGAATCCCACGCTTAATAAGCGGAAGAGTTGAAAAACTACCAAGGACTGGTGCTAACAATAAGGTATTGAGCAACGTATGGCAAGTGAAAGTTGGTGGATCTTAAAGTAGCTAGTCAAGGTTACTCGATACAGCTTATTGCAGTTCAGTTAGCATCAATCAAATTTTCAATTTTTCAACTACATGAAAAATATTCAACATTTTGACAACCTGATCATTGGCTTTGGCAAAGGAGGTAAGACCTTAGCTGCCTGGCTGGCTAAACAAGGCCAGCAGGTGGCCCTGATTGAAACATCAGAAAAAATGTATGGTGGTTCGTGTATCAATATTGCCTGTATACCCTCCAAATCGTTGATCGTAAGCGGTGAAAAAGAACTGCCGTATCCAACAGCCTATAAAGAAAAGAAGGAGTTAACTGCTCTGCTCAGAGAAAAAAATTTTAAAAACCTCAATGAGCTACCTTCTGTAACCATCATTACAGGTCATGCATCTTTTGTTTCAGCCAATGAAGTGAGTGTCATTACTGCTGGCAACGAACAAATAAGCATACAGGCCCGCCGCATTTTTATCAATACCGGTTCAAAGCCTTTTATTCCGGACATTCCAGGCATCAACATATCCAAAAAAGTATTTACCAGTGCCTCGCTAATGGAGCAACCGGTATTAGCAGAAAAGCTGGTTATTATTGGTGGCGGCTTTATCGGGCTGGAATTTGCTGGTATGTATGCTAAGTTCGGTGCCCAGGTTACGATATTAGACCGTAGTGATACCTTTTTGCCTCATGAGGATGAAGATATTGCAGCCGAGATCTTTAAGGTATTAACTGCAAAAAACATCAATATCATTTCCAAAGCTTCTGTTCAGGAAATTGCCGATACCAACCGTGATACCGTTAATGTCCGGTATAAAAATAAAGATAGCGTAGTCGTTAACCTGGAAGCATCTGCCATATTGATCGCTACGGGAAGAAGAGCCAATGTAGATGGCTTAAACCTGTCTGCCGCGGGTATACAAACCAATAGCAAAGGATATGTAGCCGTAGATGAACTTTTAAAAACCCATGTGTCGCATATATGGGCGATAGGCGATGTTAATGGCGGGCCGCAGTTTACCTATATTTCCTTAGACGATTTTCGGATCATCAGAGATCAGCTTTCCGGTGGACCCTATACATCTGTTACTAAACGAAAGCAGGTGGCTTTTACGGTATTTATCACACCACCACTGGCGCATATTGGTTTACGCGAAAAAGTGGCCATTGAAAAAGGATATACCATAAAAGTAGCCAAACTACCAGCGGCAGCTATTCCAAGGGCGCGGATCTTAAATAATACAGACGGTTTGTTAAAAACGATTGTTGATGCCGGTACCCATAAAATATTAGGATGCACACTGTTTTGCGTGGATGCACATGAAATGATAAATACAGTTCAAACGGCCATGAATGCGGAATTGGAGTACCAGGTGGTGAGGGATGCCATTTATACCCATCCTTCCATGACGGAAGCCTTTAATGATTTGTATTCATTGATTAACTGAATGAATATGCATCTCAAGGTTGCTGTTTCCATTCGCCTCTTTTATCATTGAATTTCCGACGTCAGCTGCACAACTTTCCAGTAAAGTTCTTTAAATATAATAAGGCACTTTTCAATCCGCATTTCATCAGCGCCTGTTCGCAAAACAGCTTGCATCTTCACCAGGAAATAACTACCACTTAAGATGCCAGGTTATAGGTCATCAAACAAAGCCATAAGTATTTGACTGTCCCCCATCAACGGCAATGGTTTGTCCGTTTACATAAGAACAATCTTCGCTTAGCAGAAAGACCACCACTTTAGCTACTTCTTCAGGAAGCCCTAAACGTTTGACGGGGTTGAACTGCGCATATTCTTCTTCCGCCTTTTTAGGATCTGCCGGGTTTACCTGCCGGAAAGCTTCCGCTACCATCGGCGTTAGGATCGCGCCAGGAGCAATAGCATTGGTGATGATGCCGTACCTGGCGTATTCCAGCGCCGCATTTTTCGTAATACCGGATACAGCGTGTTTACTGGCTACATATGGTGTCTGATTCAGTACGCCTCTGATACCGCCCACGGAAGCAACATTAACAATGCGCCCATATTGCTGTTGTTGCATGATGGGGATGATATACCGCATACCATAAAACACACCCATCAGGTTGATGTCAATCACTTTCTTAAATGTGTCGATATCGTACTCGGTCATAAGGGCCTGCTTACCTTCAATACCGGCATTGTTGTAAAAACCGTCAATGCGGCCAAACGCCTTCATCGTTTCGTCTACATACTTCTTTACCTCCGCTTCTTTGGAAACATCAGCTACAACAGTTATGACCTGTGTGTCCGTATAATCTTTTAAAACTTCCTGTTTGGCATCGTTCAGCGCTTTTTCATTATAGTCAATCAGCGACAACAGGGCGCCTTGTTTGGCCGCTTCCCTGGCTGCTGCCAGACCCAGGCCCATAGCAGCTCCGGTGATGGCGATGACTTTATTTTCTAATCTTTTCATGATCGTAAATGTTGAGCAATGAATAAATGCTTACACGGGCAGGAAGATTCAGTGATTAATCTAACCAAATACTCACGACAGCGGCTCGGGTGCAGGGCTGGCCACCGGTTTGGTACGATCCTCCGGCAGCGGAATAAATGACTGGTTGTCGGTAGGCGGCAATTGAATTCTCCCCTCCTTCCAGTCGGCCTTGGCCTGCTCTATGCGCTCCTTTCTGGAAGAAACAAAATTCCACCAGATAAACCGTAAACCCAGCGGTTCGCCGCCTAACAGCATCAGCGTGGCGGCCTCTTTGGCAAGCAGGGTTGGCTGTTCATTTTTAGAAAAGACCAGCATTTGTCCGGCTGTATACGTTCGCCCTGAAACTTCAATGCTTCCTTTGGCTATGTAGACGCCACGTTCCGTATGCCCTTCCGGCAGACCTAAACGGGTTTCCGGATCCAAATTCACGTGCAGATAAAATAAAGGGGAATGGGTTTTGACATCATTTCTAAGCCCATAGGCATTGCCTGCGATCAGCCGCATCCAGATACCTTTGTCGGTAAATAAAGGCAATTGCTCGGGCCGGTAGTTATGAAAAGAAGGCTGTGATTCTTCGTCTTCCTGAGGCAGCGCTACCCAGGTCTGAATCATTTCTAAAGTGCCACCGGCCAGCGCTGACGGCTCCTCAAAGCGCTCAGAATGGGCAATGCCGCTGCCGGCTGTCATCCAGTTTACTTCGCCAGGCCGGATGATTTGCTCTACACCCAGACTGTCGCGATGTGTTACCTGGCCGCCAAACAAATAACTGACGGTGGACAACCCGATATGCGGGTGAGGCAATACATCCATGGAAGACCCAATATTAGGCTGCAAAGTCAGGGGACCCGCATGATCCATAAAAATAAAGGGTCCAACCATTCTCCGCAGGCGGAATGGAAGAATTCTTCGAACACTCAGACCCGTGCCCAGGGATGCCGGGCGGGCTTCAATGACCATTTCAAGCATAACAATTAGTTTATGAAACTGGTTATAAAATGAACTTCTTTAAAAACCCATATTTCCTTTTTGATGGAACGATTCCCATCTTCAATACGGATTTACCACTTCTGATTTGCATGTTTTCAAACCCTGGAATCAGCAATAGGCTCAACCTTTTCAAAACCCCATACACCCCATCCAATGCCCTGCCCTGCTACTGTAACAAGGGGCACTTTATTCTCCAGGACTTTCATAACTGCAACCTTTTATTGATGAGTGAAAGAAGTTCGTAGTGATTGTAAGTTACAAATTGCTCATGTTTAAAAGCGGAATTTTTATATAGAAGAACTTTAGATTTTAATTTGAATGAAAGAGGAATTAATGGTACATTTCAGAATACCAATTGTCGCACTTCTGAAATGCCTTCTACCAACAATACTTTTCCGGATTTGAAAACACTTTAATAATCATCAAAAGTTCTCAAATAATATATTCTGAGTGCATCAGACCTGCTTTCCCTATTAGATTTACCATTGGTCATTTTTTAGTTGTATCATAGAATCTTTGAACAGCAATTATTAGCCAAAGGCGCTGGCACATGGCAATACCATGGATACTGTTACATCTATAATGGATTAACTGGAAAAGCTGACCTAACCCGCAGTAAAAGCGTAACGAACACAGCTGTAGATTATACGTATGGCTTGCCCAGTAGATAAACAGTTTGTTTGCCGCTGATGCCTTTTACCGACAGTGTCGTGGAAGCGAATTCCCCCGCATCGTGCAACAGCAACTGGTACACCTCGGAGGAAACTATAAAACTATTATTGAGCTTTTTGGTAGCCGCCTGCAGGCGGGAGGCGATATTGACCGGATGGCCCATCACTACCTGATGATCTTCATTGCTGATCCGGATGGTGCCACTGATGACTTTGCCAATGTGGATGCCGATGCCCACCTGAACCGGGGTGCCAAAAAAAGGTACAAAATACGTTTCATTTAAGGTCTCCAGGTCTGCCAGGATTGAAAAGCCCGACTGAACCGCCGATTGGGTACTCTTCATGCGGTCCGTCTCACACCCAAACACCGCGTACAAACCATCACCGGCTGTTTCAATAATGCTGCCGTGATTGCTTTCAATGATGTTCTGGAAAACGGTAAACAGCTTCCGGATAATGTGTATGACATCGAAGGCCAGCTGGGTTTCTACAAAGCGGGTAAAATCCCGGATGTCCAGGAAAAACAAGACCAGTTCCCGCTCTTCTCCCAATTGCTGGGTGGAGGTGCCCGCGGCATTGCCTACGTACAAGCCGATGTCGGTTTCATCCTGAATAATACGCCGGAGCTTCACCGGTCCTCCCGATACAAAGGTCTGGCAGGCCAGGCGCACGTTCCGGGGAAACCGCATCTGGTCCTTTAATAATTGTTCTTTGGAATTGGGCGGCGACAGCCATTCCGCCCCCTCCAGGACCAATACCCGGCAGGTAGAACAGCGGGCATTGCCACCGCAAACATGAAAAAGAGAAATGCCGGCCGACAGAGCAGCCTCTAATATGGTGGCGCCCGCTGCAATGGAAATGCAGCCCTCCCGGGGAAACTCAATCAGGTATTGTTGACCTTCACCCATTTCATTATAGTATGCCTATAAATACTAACAAATTTAAAAAAAAAGAAGCATCGCTTAAGGCAGGGATGTGCTAAAATATTACCTATTGTAGCTGAGGTAAACGGCTCTGCATTTAGGAGCGCAAAGAAGTGTAAACTAATGTTTACAAGTAAACCCGATGTCACCCTTTGTTGCGTTGCACGTTACCTGGACAATTTGGGAAACGGATTTACAGTTAAACACAAGTAGAAGTTCTCCTTTAACACCCAAGCTCAACAAAAACATTTACCCCCACGGGGATTCCACTTCATCAATTCAAGCATACTTTTTGAACGTCCAGCTAGTAGGGTTTTAAAACCTTAATAAAAGAATATGGGCATTTTAAAGATTATTCCACTGATATCTATTGCCTGTGCCCTTGCCTTAAGTGCCTGCAATTCGGGGAACACCGGTAGTGCCGCCGCCAATGACAAGAACAGTGTCATCACCATAAATTTTAAAGACATGAAACGCATTGGCAGCGTAGATGAACGTTACCAGTCTTATAATGTGGAAATGGTAGAAGTGGTTGGAGGCGAATTCTGGAAGCCTTATAAAATGATGGACAGTTTACCGTCGCTGGAATCGGCAGCCACCTACGACATATCGCAAAAGAACGAACAATTGTATCGAAAACTGGCACCTGTTAACCTGAAAGAGAAAAGATTGATGAATCTGGCCAATGGGCTGGCCCCTGCTTATGTGCGGGTGAGCGGTACCTGGGCCAATGCCGTTTATTTCCAGGATAATGATGACCCACCCATGACGAAAGCGCCGGAAGGCTTTGTCAATGTACTGACCCGCAGCCAGTGGAAAGGGGTGCTTGATTTTATAAAATCTACCCACTCTCAACTGGTTACGTCTTTTGCCGTATCCAATGGTGTGCGGGATGCACAAGGTGTTTGGACGCCCAGGGAAGCCCAGAAAATGGTGGCTTACACCAAAAGCCAGGGAGGTGAAATTGCCGCAGCAGAACTATTTAACGAGCCCACCATGCCCACAGCAGGCGGTGAAATGGATGAGAACTATGGTGCCAGCCATTTTGCAAAAGATGTGGCTGTCTTTACTGCCTGGGCAAAAAAAGAAGTACCTGGTATGCTTACACTGGGTCCAGGATCTGTGGGCGAAGGTATTCCGGGTGTAAACTTTGCGATGGGTGGCATGAAGATACTTCCAACGGAAGCCATGATGTCGGCAGAACCTAAACCCCAATTTGATGTTTTTTCTTATCATTATTACGGAGCGGCTTCTCTGCGTATGATGCGCAGTGGCCCCTTTTCCATTCAGGCGGAACATGCGCTTGATTCGGCCTGGTTGCGCAGAACCGATACGGTGGCGGATTATTATATTGGGTTAAGAGACAAATACCTGCCGGGCAAGCCTATCTGGATCACCGAAACAGCCCAGGCTGCCGCCGGCGGCGACCCGTTTGCAGCGACGTATCTGGATTGTTTCCGCTATTTATACCAGTTAGGATCTTTAGCGAAAAAAGGGTTGCAGGTGATCATGCACAACACCCTTATTGCCAGTGAATACAGCCTGATTGATCAGGACACCCATTTGCCCAAACCCAATTACTGGGCCGCCTTGTTGTGGAACAGGTTGATGGGCACCGAAGTGTATGAAGCAGGCAGAGGAGCGCCGGGGGTATATTTATTTGCGCATAACAGGAAAGGTCAACCAGGCGGCATGACGCTTTTAGTCATCAACACCAATAAAACGGCAACTCCCATCCATATCCCTTCTAACGCCGAACAGTACACGCTAATTTCTAAAGAACTTCAGGATACAACAGTCATGCTGAACGGACAGAAACTCAGCCTGGCACCCAATGATGAGTTACCAACCTTGAAAGGCAATCCTGTAAAAGCCGGTAAGGTGGCACTGCCTGCCACCAGCATCACCTTTATCACCTTTGCTGATGCAGGCAAAAGAAAGTAATATGCTTTGGCGTTTAGAAGACACAAACTCTCTGGACGAAGAAGAATAAGGGCAGATTCTGCACATGGGGTTTTGAATAGGTTTACCGCACAACCCAAAATCATTGAACGAGCTAAAATAATCTTTAAAAGCCCATGTTTACAATAAAAACGGCAGATTGATTGCTACACGATAAAAGAAAAGTCTGGAGGAATGTTTTTCAAAACCCCATAGCGACATGCAACTAAACAATTATAATTCAAAAATATCGAATGCATTGAATTATGAATACACCTGCACAACAAACGGCAAGCAATGCTGCACCGTCTACCGGCAAGTCGCCGGCTAACGCCAACAGAAAAAACCCGGTGCCTTCAGGCAGGATCTGGCTTTGGTTCCTTGGCCTGCTGCTGCTGAACTACCTTCTTTCAAAAACGTTTTTCGGATCGGCAGAGCCAGTTAAAATTCCTTATACACTTTTTAAAGAAGAAGTAACAAAGAACAATGTAAAGGCGATATATACCAAGGGTGAGTTGATTTCAGGACAGTTCATTCAGGCTGTCGATTACAAATCACCACATGCGGACAGTACCGAGAATAATAATGCAATGTCTGTTAAAGATTTTGCTACGATCGTGCCTTCTTTCGTTGATCCGGGTCTTGAAAATTTATTGATTGAACACCGGGTTGAAATAAGGGCGGACCCAATCCAGGAAGCCCGTAATCCCCTGGTATCATTTCTGGCACTTTTTGGTCCGGCGTTGATCATTATTGCTTTTTATATATGGATGTACCGGCGGGCGCAAAAACAGGCAGGCATGGGCATGGGCGGCTTTATGGGTATTGGAAAAAGCAAAGCAAAACGCTTTGACAAAGACACACAGAAACGGGTAACCTTTGAAGACGTGGCCGGCATTGATGAAGCGGAAAACGAACTGGTGGAAATTGTAGATTTTCTAAAAGATCCCCAAAAATATACCCGCCTGGGTGGCGCAGCCCCTAAAGGCGTTTTGCTGGTGGGGTCGCCCGGTACCGGCAAAACTCTGCTGGCCCGTGCAGTAGCAGGGGAAGCGGGCGTGCCTTTCTTTTCCATGAGTGCGTCGGAATTTGTGGAGATGATCGTTGGTGTCGGCGCCGCAAGGGTACGCGACCTATTTAAACAGGCGCGGGAGCATGCACCGGCCATTATTTTTATTGATGAATTGGATTCAATAGGCCGGGCTCGCGGGCAACACGCCATTGGCGGCTCCAGCGAACAGGAACAGACCCTGAACCAGATACTTACCGAAATGGATGGCTTTGACAGTAAGGAAGGCGTCATTGTACTGGCGGCCACTAACCAGCCCGACGTGCTCGACAAAGCCCTGCTCAGGCCCGGACGCTTCGACCGGCGCGTGGTAGTAAACCTGCCGGATAAGGTGGGCCGGGAAGCGATTTTAAAAGTGCATACGCGTAACGTTCCCCTGGCACCCGAGGTACACCTAGATGAAATTGCCGCGGCTACGCCGGGCTTTTCAGGGGCCGACATCAGGAATCTGGTTAACGAAGCAGCCCTGCTGGCGGCACGTCGAAACCAAGAGGTGGTGACCCAGAAAGACTTTTTTGATGCCCTTGAAAAAATTGTGCTGGGGCCGGAACGTCCGCTGCTGCTTACTTTCGAAGACCGGGAACGAATAGCCTATCACGAAGGTGGTCATGCCATATTGGGACTGGTGGTTCCTGGTGCGGATCCTGTAAACCGGGTTACTATTGTACCACGGGGCCAGGCGCTGGGCGTAACCTATCAGCGACCCGAAAGTGACCGCTACAACTATTCAGAGGAATACCTGCGCGGCAGGATCATTGGTATTTTGGGTGGACGATCGGCTGAAGAAATTGTATACGGCAACCGCACTACCGGCGCCGAAAACGACATTGAACAGGCCACCAATTTGGCCCGCTCCATGGTGACCCGCTGGGGAATGAACGACAAATTAGGCATGGTGCAGTTGGCACCGCGCCAGAACCCATACCTAGGAGGCGGCATGGACGGTTATACCGGCGCTAAACCCTTCAGTGAGGCAACGGCCGAAGCCATAGATGCAGAGGTGCTGCGTATTATTAATGAGGCACACGAAGAAGCCAAGCGCTTATTGATACAATACCGTAAAGAGTTGGATGCGCTTGCACATGCATTACTGGAAAGTGAAACGCTGGATGAGCAGGAGATCCTGAAAGTAACCGGGCTGCCGCCGGCGCCTCCGCTCCAGAGCCAAAAGGTCATAGATGCGACTTCCTGAAAAGGAAAGCTGTAGGTATAGCAAACGGAAAATGACCCTTTAAATTGATTGGCAGTAGGCGTCCTGGGGTTGTTCATTGGCTTTATCATGCTTGGAAATTCCAAGTGGTAGGACCATTGCATGTTATACCAGCTTTGCGTTGGTTCTTATTGGATACTTGCAGATTTACCTGTCTTTTAAATTAAGAAAATCGAAAAAACAGATCATGTAAAAAGATAGCGCACGCTTTGTATGCAATCCTTATCTCATCATTTGTGTATCTGATAGTATAATGGACTTTTTAAAAACTCCATATGCAAAAGATTACCAACATTTTCAAAATCCCATATTCACTTATGATGGTTTCATTAAAAAACTAACGAAAAATAGGCGGTAAAATAATGCGGACCTGACAAGAGCCAATTGGTTTCAAAACCCCATACCGCCGTTTGCCGTCTATCACTTTTTTATATTTTGATGAAGATCTTCTTTTTGTACATCCAGTGCAGGATCAGCCATTCCAGCAGCAGCACCAGCGCACCTTTCACCAGCGTTTCATAAGGGGCACCAAGCACCTGGTCGAAATTCTTGCCCAGGTGAATATATAGTGATCGGGCAATGAAAGGCGAAAAGCCATCAGCGATCACATAGGCGGCAATAGAGTTCATGCCAATAACTTTAAGCACAAAAGCCCAGCCACTTTTGCCTGCCACATCCACCACGTAGAAGAAAAAAGCCAGAAATAAAAAGCACAGGCCGCCGCTGAACAAGGTCCAGGCTGGTGTCCAGATGCGTTTGACAATGGGGTTGATGCCGGCATAATGCAGCACCATTCCCAGCACTACCAAGCCAACGCCAGTCAGCACAAAGGTTTTGGTTTTTTCTTTATCGCTCCTGTCCGACTTAAGCGTGCCACCGGCCAGCAAGCCCAGGATCATAGTACCTAAAGTTGGAATGAAACTCAGGGTCTGATAGCCACCGCCATTTGATATAAAAACTTTTGCACGGGGGAAAAGATTTAAAAACCAGCGGTCAAACGCCCAGGCCGCATTGGTGTTTTTGTTCCAGTGGGCCGCAAAGCCGTTCAGGTTGTGCTCCCAGTCAGGAGATACGCGGGCTGCCGCAAAGTCAAAGCCGGGACCGGGCAGCGGGTAAAGGGCAAAGAACAGCCAGTAGCCTACCAGTATCACCACCAGGCTGATCAACTGCACCCGGCGGGACTGAAAACCCAGCAAAAACAAAAACGTATAGCCCAGGCCGATCTGGGTAAGGGTATCTTCAAAAGTAAAATTGGTTTGCTCCGCATGCAGGGAGCGTAGAAAGATGCCCAAAAAGATCAGGATAAGGGAACGCTTGATAGCCTGCAGCACTAGCGCCGATCTGGACAGTCCCCGCTCTACCCGGCCCCGGAGCGAGTACGGCAGCACCACCCCTACCAGGAACGAAAACGAAGGTTGGATCATGTCATGCAGGGAGCAACCCACCCAGGGCACATGACTTTGGTGAAAGGCCAAAAACCGCCAGAAGGAACTGGAAGGCAGGGCATCGGACACGCTTTGCAGCGACAGCACTTCGGCCATCATCAGCAGCATCACAAAGCCCCGGTACACGTCTACCGAAGCTACCCGCCGCACCGGCAGGGCTGGATTAACAACAGGAATGGCAGGTACATTCTTTTCAGCAGCTACAGCAGTGGCAATCGACATAAGCAATGATGGTTTTATTTAAAATTGGCCTGGTCCTTACTCATGTGAATAAGATCTTTTTGAATACACAACCTGCACTTTGTCCATCCTGTCTTTGTAAAGACGCAGACTCTATTAAACCTACTAAATATAAATGGTTAGGTGTATATAACCAAGTCTGTTTCTATAAACAACAAGGAAAGGGCTACCACCTGATGGTTAAAGGAAGTAAAGGATGAAAGTGTTGAGAAGCTCCTTTGGGGCAATGGTCCATTTCTAGGGTAATGGCAAAGTCGTTAGCCGGGACAACAGCCACCCTATCCTTGTTGATCACTTTTTGCATCGCAACCGACAGGTGCTCTAAAGAAGCAGGTAAAAACAAAACAACTTTTGTAATTTCTTTAAAACCCCATAGGTGTTGAAGCGGCTGCACGGGGTGATTCGGTTGACCTTTATCCATCCTGTTCAAATGAGGTATTTCAAATAACAAGGGTTCGGCGGGAAAAGCAGCATTGTAAACGATGTTGATAAAAGCGCCTTCCGGCAGGTAAGGCGGTGTGTACTTCCAGCCATCTTCAAACAGTAAAGCAGGCTGTGGTTTTTCAGAAGCGGGCGGCCGCATGCAAAGTCCAAAGGGGCAATAGTGCGTCTGTTGGTATTGCGACCGCTCCCACAAAAGCGTTTTAGCCACCGCCTTACTTTTAACTTCTACCTCGTTGCTGACCCAAACCAGCTCCAGGTATGCATTTTCAAAAAAGAAACGCCGGCAGGCAGTGCCTTGCCCAGGATGGGTATTGGGCGCACCTTCCGTTAACCCGAACTGTTGCAGTGCCTCCGCTGCTTTTTCGGGCTCCTGGGTAAAAATAAACACATGGTCTAATTCCATACGTTTTTTTTTAGCAACTGATGCTTTAAAATTACGAAACCCAGGATCTATCCTTTCAAAAGCCCATATAGTCCTGAACCAATTTGCAATACGAGGTCTTCAAGTTAAAGGCCTGGCTTTATTTTTCCTTTTGGAAAAAAGCAGGGACATTTTCTTTAAAAACCCATCATTCACTCCTGACTAATACCCGATTTTTTGTTTACCTTGTTAAACGAATTGAACAACCCACATTCATGAAAATGCATCTTTCCTGGCTGCTCCTGCTGCTGACAGGCGGTTGCCAAAGCCGGGGATTTGAAAGGGATCAAAGACAGCTCATTGCCAAAGACCTGGTACTGCAAAAAGTACCGGAGCGAAACGGCATCCGGATGCTCCACTTCCGGGAAGATACCTTGAATACTCCTGTGGATACGCTTTTTCAAAAACCCATACAATACACGCTTTTCTTTTCTTATAAAGATTCCATGGACCAGCTAAAAAATGGAAAAGGCGTAGTGGTTTTTGATCCTGCCGGCCGTGCCGTTTTGCGATCGGAAGTGGTGACCCTGCCCTGATGCCACCTTTCTGTATAGGATCAAAAACCACAATTTTCTTTACCACCTTAATTCAGATTTGCAATGGATAAGCCTTATCAACGCTTTCTTTCCCTGGATGTGTTCCGCGGCATGACCATTTGCTTTATGATCATTGTGAACACACCGGGGAGTGGTGCGGTTCCTTTTGCGCCCCTGGAGCATGCCTCCTGGCATGGCTTTACGCCTACCGACCTGGTGTTTCCTTCCTTTTTGTTTGCCGTGGGCAATGCCATGAGTTTTTCGCAGGCACGGTACAAAGAAATCAGCAATGCCGCTTTTTTGAAAAAAATCATCCGGCGCACCCTCCTGATCTTTTTACTGGGTTACCTCATGTACTGGTTTCCTTTTTTCCGGCTGGATGAAAGCGGCACCATCATTGGTGCGCCCTTTCAGGAAACCCGCATCATGGGCGTGCTGCAGCGCATCGCGCTTTGCTATTTTTTCGCTTCTTTGCTGATCCACTATTTTTCCACCCGCACGGTTTATGTGGTGAGTGCCTTATTACTGGTAGGTTATTGGATCCTCTTATTGCTTTTTGGTGATCCTGCCCAGCCTTTCAGCATGTTGGGTAATGCCGGCTTGTACCTGGACCGGGCCATGTTGGGTGACAGCCATTTGTACCATGGTGAGGGTGTGGCATTTGACCCCGAAGGTCTTTTGAGCACCTTGCCGGCCATTGTGAACGTGGTGATCGGCTTCTATGCCGGCCGTTTCATCCAGGCGAAGGGAAAAGGCTATGAAACCCTTGCCAAACTCCTTCTGACTGGCGCCTTGCTGATCTTCCTGGCCCTCATCTGGAACAACTTATTTCCCATTAACAAAAAACTCTGGAGCAGTTCCTTTGTCCTGCTCACTACCGGTCTGGACCTGGTGATCATTGCCGCTTTGATCTTTGTTGTAGAAATCAGGCAGTGGCGCCACCACAACTGGACGTACTTTTTTTTGGTGTTTGGCAAAAACCCGCTGTTCATTTACCTCCTGTCCGAATTGCTGATCATTATTTTGTACATGATACGGGTACAGCCCCATACCAGTTTTTACGAATGGATCAATGCTGGTTTCTTCCAGGTGATAGCACCCGGTGCAATAGGATCGCTTTTATTTGCACTGGCTTATATGCTGCTTTGCTGGTGCATAGGCTGGGTACTGGACAAAAAAAAGATCTACGTAAAGGTGTAAACCCATTTTATCAAAAACTTTAAAAGCCCATATGGAAATACTGGTGTTTCAATATGGGCTTCAATATGCTTTAAACAGAGGCTATAAAGCACACCAACTCAATCATTTGTTCCTTAAATGGTCCTCCATTCTGCTGGTCTGTTTTGTAATACTGAAGCTGCCTTCATTCTCATATATAGTGGCTATATTTCCGCCTGTCTTATTGCAACAAAACAACCTCTGCTAAGATGAAAGTAATTCAGAAGTTGGGAATTGGAACGAAACAAGAAGGATTATAGAATGAAAAATTTTGGCAGGCTATTGAATACCAAGATCATTGTGTAAATTAAACTGATGACAACGATCGTTATACCAAATCAAGGATGAAATTTGTCGTTTATTAAAAAAGTTGAAGCATGTACGAGATCTTCTTTCAAACTCTGAAGAGTAAAGTGCCTTTCAGTGAGGAGGAGCTTGCAGTTGTAAAAAACTACCTCATGCCCAAAAAGCTTCGCAAAAAACAATACCTGCTGCAGGAAGGCGATGTGTGTAAGATCATTGCCTTTGTAGAAAAAGGTGCCCTGCGATCCTATTCCATTGATGAAAAAGGAGTAGAGCGCATCATACAGTTTGCCCTGGAGGAATGGACCATATCCGATCTGTTTAGTTTCCTCACCGCTGAACCGGCAACTTACAATATAGATGCACTGGAAGATTCCGAGCTTGTGCTTATCAACAAGGATGCCCATGAGGAATTGCTGAAGATCTTGCCAAAATACGAAACATGGATCCGTATCCAGATTACCGGCGCCTATATCGCCATGCAAAGAAGGCTTACATCAATTATCAGCCTTTCACTGGAGGAGCGTTACGCTTCCTTTACTTCGCTATACCCGGATATCGTTCAACGCGTGCCGCAGCATATGATTGCCTCCTACATGGGTCTTACTCCGGAAACCCTGAGCCGGGTGCGCAGAAAAATGACCCGTAAATAGGTCAAGCTTCCCTTTCTTATTTCATTGATATATGTCAATGCCATTTCTTATCCAAACGCAATGGAGCGGGGTATGGTGTGGTGGTAGCTTTGTGTTTCAAAATAAAGATCATGCACACAAAGCAAACCATAGCAGTTATTGGAGCCTCTGGTAATATGGGTTCCGCAATTTCAAAATCCATTGCAAAAGGTCCGTACAGGTTGCTTTTAAAAGCAAGCAAGCAGGCAGAGCTGGATGCATTGGTAAAAGAAATAGAAACCAATAATCCGAATGCTGAAGTCGAGGCAGCGGTTTGTTCGACAGAGGCCAGCTGGGAAGCAGATATAATTATCCTTGCGGTTCCATTTAGTGCTGAGAAAGAAATCGCTGAAAAGATCAAAGAAGTCGCTAACCAGAAAATTGTGATTTCTATTGCCAATCCTTTAAACGAAACCTATAATGGATTAGTAACAGCACCGGATACCAGTGCGGCCGAAGAGTTACAAAAGCTCTTGCCTCACTCAAAAGTGATCAAAGCTTTCAATACCACTTTCGCAGCTGATTTTTCCACACCGGTCATTGACGGCAAACAGGTAGATGCCTTCATTGCCGGCCATAATGAAGAAGCGCTACAAACGGTTTCTGAACTGGTAGCAACAGCAGGTTTCAATCCAATTATAGCCGGTGATTTACCGGTGAGCAGAACCCTGGAGCATATGCAGCTACTGCTTATACAGCTGGGGATGAAATACAATTACAACTGGTTAGCCGGCTGGAAAATTTTACACAATTAATCTCTTAACAAATAAAAAAAATAGCACAATGAAAAAAATAGCACTTATTCTTACCACAGTTATTACGTTATCGGCTTTTACGACTGTTTTATCAACCTGGGAAAACGACGACCCACATTCTCAACTTGGCTTTACGGTAACGCACCTGGGCATAGCCGATGTTTCGGGAACTTTCAATGACTTTGATGTAATCGTAAAGTCATCCAAACCTGACTTTAGCGATGCCTCATTTGAACTAAAGGCTAAAACTGCTTCTATTGATACCAGGGTTGAAGCAAGAGACAATCACCTGAAAAGTGCCGACTTTTTTAATGTGGAGAAATACCCTGAGCTGACTTTCAAGAGTACTTCTCTAAAGAAAAAGGGTAAAGACACGTATGAGCTTACTGGAGATCTTACGCTGAATGGCATCACCAAGCCGGTTACCATGAACCTGAAATACAGAGGCACTACAGAAAACCCCATGTCAAAGGCCACAACAGCCGGTTTTCAACTGCAAGGTGAAATCAAACGTTCTGATTTTAATGTAGGTCCTGGTTTTCCCCATAGTGTCATCAGTGATAAAGTAAGGATTAAAGCAGATGGTGAATTCATTCAAAAACAATAACCTGTAAATACTTTATTTCATGAAAAAGATATTGAACGTACATGATTATTCTAACACAACAAGCCTTGCCCTGTTGACAGCTAGAGTAGGTATTTCTGTATTAATGCTAACACATGGTATTCCAAAGCTCATGATGCTATTTTCCGGATCGCCGATTCAGTTTCCATCAGTGTTTGGAATGAGCCCGGAACTTTCACTCGGATTGACGGTTTTTGCAGAAGTGTTTTGTTCCATATTGATTGTTGCTGGTTTAGCCACAAGGCTTGCAACAGTTCCCTTGCTGATTACCATGTTGGTTGCCGCCACGATCATTCATGCGGCTGACCCGTTTGCTGCAAAAGAACTTGCCTTAATGTACCTGCTCGCATATATCGTATTATTATTTGCGGGTAGTGGTAAGTATTCCATCGATTTCCTGCTTAGTCGGAAAAACATGGCTGTAACATACGCCAACCGAAAAGTTCAGGATCCAAGAGCAACGGTATATCAATAATAAATTAAACCTAAATAAGATGAAAGTAGCTTTAATAGGAGCATCAGGATTTGTAGGCAAAGCAATTTTAACAGAGTTAGCAGAGCGAGGTCACCAGGTTACGGCTATTGCACGCAATGCTGAAAAAATACCGGCAGCAGAAAATGTAAATGCGGTTTCCGCCAATGCATTGAAGGAAGCTGAAATCGTTACTGCTATAGCGGGTCACGATGCGGTAATCAGCGCTTACAATCCCGGATGGAATAACCCGAACCTTTATAAAGAGTTCTTACTAGGTTCCCAGCTTATACAAACTGCTGTTAGAAAATCGGGAATTAAGCGGTTGATCGTTGTAGGTGGTGCAGGAAGTTTATTTATAGCTCCCGATCAGCAGATTGTAGATACCGAGGGTTTTCCGCCGGAATGGAAGTCCGGAGCCACAGCAGCCCGGGATTACCTGAACCTACTTAAAGAAGAAAAGGATCTGGATTGGACGTTTTTAAGTCCGGCGGTGGAAATGCACCAAGGCACATCGGGAGAAAGAAAAGGTGTTTACCGGACGGGATTGGAAAATCCTGTATTTGATACAAAAGGCAGAAGTGTTATTTCAGTAGAAGATACGGCTGTTGCCATAGTGGATGAACTAGAAAAGCCCAGGCATACCCAGCAGCGCTTTACCATTGCCTATTAATGCTAAAGATAGCTGCCCTAGAGGGGCACTATGCCTAATAACTATTTCAAAAGAGCAATAAGTATCAACTTTATCAGTTTTCAGGAACTTTACAGATGGTTTCAACAAACAGGAACAGGCGATGCCTGTTCCTGTTGTTTTATACGATCATCTTATGATTGGAAATGAAAACTCTGAATGTAGCTGCAGGGGAACACTAATGGCTAAAAAATACCTCCACGCTCCGATAATTGCCTGAATTCGAACTTCCTGGTTAATGAGGAAGACGTGAGAACTCTCATGTTTAGGGATTGGATAAAGCAAAACAAAATATACTAACAGTGCGGTCTCTGAAGTTAGGAAAACTGAATTCTGCCAGCACTTAACAAAATACCGGACACAGTCTCAGTTTTTAAACCTAATCTCTGAAAATGGGTCGGTCCGGATGGCGCTCCTTTATAAAAAACGGCAGACCAGGCAAGGATATGTGCCGGGGGAGCGGTGATGTTCTAATTCAATAATAATGAAGGGAAGTAAGAGATATAAACTTTACGGGTAAATATGTTACTGCTGCCGCCACACTTAAACAAAGTTATCAAGGCAGTTTTCTTCAAACACAACAAAAATGGAAGCATTGCAGGAATGAGCTAATCTGGGCATTACGAAGAAGTATATTAATAATGATTCTTGACGAGGGAGACATTGTTTTTATTATCGGCGAAGATTGTCTTTCAGATAAACTTTCATTTGTTTTTCGAATTGCTTAGAATAGAAAATTGGAAAAATCAGTATTGATTTTTAAATAGAAATAGCGGCCGCATATTCAGTGCGGCCGCTATCTTTCCATCCTTTAGTTATTGTTTGTTTACTAAGCATTCATACCGCCATCAATTACTTGTACGGTACCTGTGATAAAGCGGCTTTCATCACTGGCAAGGAACAAAACCAATTGTCCTATTTCTGATGGTTCGGCATAGCGACCTAATGGAATTGCTTTTTCCAGTTCTTTTTTTGCAGCTTCTGCCTGTCCGGGGGCAAAGCCATCTTCCAGGGAGCGCATCATTCGGTTATCAACCGGTGAGGGGTTAATAGTATTGACTCTGATTTTCCTGGGTGCTACTTCCAGCGCCAGGTTTCGCATGAGGCCTACCACTGCGTGTTTACTCGCTATATACGCACTCACGTCCAGACTGCCGGCAATACCTGCCACCGATGAAGTCAGGATAATGCTGCCTCCATCGCTCATGTGTGGCATTACATATTTGTTGCCTAGCCAAACGCCTTTAACGTTTACGGCCAACACTTTGTCAAATACCTCTTCGGGATAATCAGGTACCGGCTTTACCACCCCTTCTATACCCGCGTTGTTGAAAAAGATATCAATCTTTCCAAAAGCTTTCACGGCATCGTTTACATAACGTTGCACATCGGCCGCCTGGGTTACGTCGGCAGCCGTATATTGCACATTTACACTTCCTAATTCTGCCGCCGTATTCTTCAGTGTCTCTTCGTTCAAATCCACTAAAAACACCTTCGCCCCTTCATCCAAAAAGAGCTTTGCGGTGGTTTTACCAATGCTACCGGCGGCTCCGGTGATAACCGCTGTTTTGTTTTCCAGTCTTTTCATAGTTTTTCCTTTAATGGTTAAAAATCCAGTGCCTTAGCCTCATATGTATGGCTTAGTGCCTTTTCATTCAATTGTCTATTGACTGTTATTTCAATGTAATAATGTAAAGGTATAAAGTGGTTTACCCCAGGCCATTGACAATAAGCAAGAAGCGGCATTGAAATGCGTCAATACAAACGGTTGATAAATGTCAATGGAAAACTTTTTACAAGTCTGGTGCGTAAATCAAATTGCAAAAATAACTAAAGGATAACTTGATTGTATCTCCTTTTACAATCAAGTTATCCTTTAGCAACGGGTGCGCAGCAAAACTGCAAGGAGTTGAATTGCTGGTTGTTTTTGTTGTCTGACTATTTACAAGGTTGCAGCAACGGGAGTTTTATAGTGTGCAGGCAACCTTTGTTTATGTTCCTTTATTAACAAATGCAATCCAACTATTGAGCATTGAAAAACTTCTGGTCGGCTTACCAACTAACTTTTTTTTGATTGATCATATAATACATCATGCCGGCAAGAGGCGGTATCATGATGACCAATCCAAGCCAAAAATACTGTTTTGCCTCTTCGCTCTTAAGGTCACGATCGTTCCATACATCGATAATACTTCTTATCCAATGAAAACCGCCCAACAAAACCGATACAATTATCAATGTATAGCCTGCTTCAACGCGGTTGGCATTCATAATAATCCCGGTCAGGAGTAAAAAATAGCTAACCAAACCAATAATAAAATTGGGATGCACAACATTTTTTTTCAGTGACATATCATTACAATTTGGTCCTGCACAAAGTTGCAACCTCTCAGCGACAGATACCATTGCCTTTAAGCAAGAAATTCTATTGATAATTGTCAAGTGATTTGTTGAAGCAAAGCGCCTACTTACCTATCATCCGGTTTTGTACGTGTATCATTTTTCCGGGTTAAGCCCCACCTTAGTTCAGCAAGTCTGGTTTAGACCTTTTAGGGGCTCGCTGAAAGACTCACAGAAGCTTTGGTCCTATTTAAAAGGGTTTGACAAAGGCTCTTAAACCAAAAGCCTGCAAATTGCTGATTTGCAGGCTTTTGATTCATTTTATGTCCGGTTTTAGTGGTGAGAGGCATTTTAAATTGTTTATCGCTTGCTTGGATTTCAGCAGTTTCTGCGATGTTTCTTATGGACATTCATCTGCCTGTACAGGCACAAACGTAAACATCCACTTCACCGGGTTATGCCAGTCCGGTCCTTTGAACGAGCCAACAGGCGCTTTTATCAAAACAGTATTCCACCCTTTTTGAAGCTTAATTTTAGTGGGAGTTCGGTATTCGTATCCTTCATCGATCAGCGGCACTTCGGGATGGCCTTTTTGACCGGGACGGCTCCATTGCGGCGGCTGAATTTCATTTCCGTTTACCCATACTTTGCTGCCTGTACTACCCCAGGTTCCCTCCTCCGGCGAGTTGGTGGCGGGTGAACGGGAAAGATTATTGAAGCCAATCCAAAAGGCTTTTTCGCCGGCCTCGTCGCTCCAGATGCGGGTAGTAGCATACCAGGTCGTGTTTTCCTGAGGCTGGTGGAGCACACCTTTTACCAGTGGGCTAAACCAGTGGCGTAATACCACCGTACCGCCGTTTGCTTCCCCTGCGGCTTTGGTTTTGACTGTATCAAATTTTTTGTTTTCCGGTGCAAATGATTTGGTGACCTCACCCTTGTTTTGATAAGGACCATACAGCTTCCATACAACATCTGCTTGTTTTACATATGGAAAAGGTTTGTCTTTGAAATACTGTTGCTGATGATTCAGCAGGCGGTTTTCAAAATGTTTAAAATCGCTATTCGCTACCTGGTTGCTGTTAGTGATCCAACCTGGATGGCCCCCACCCCGCCAGCTTCTTTCGGCAAAGGTCAGCAGCGTTGGATAGACCGGGTTCATGAGCATCATATCGGCTTCGCCACTTACATTTCGGTCGTGCCACAGGCAAAGCGTGGCGCCTAAAACGTTTTGATGCCCTTTGGTGCGGTCGCCTAGCTGTCGGTGATAAATGGTGACCACGCTCTCCAGCGGATCCATGTGATTGATGTACAAGTGGCGCGAATCAATATAGCGCAGGGAGCTGTCTTTGGCGCCATCGCGCATCCAAAGTTGGCGAATAGTTTGGGGCAACAGGTTACCGCCGGGGTCCCATCCTATGGTTTGCCAACCCAGGCTGTGTATCAGTTGCGTTACTTCGGGCAGGAAGTTTTGATTGGTAATTTTTACTTCATCGCCGCCTATGTGCAGGTACGGCAATTGGTAGGTGCTGCAAAATTCCCGTATAATTTCTTTAACCACCATCAGACCCGAATCACTTTGCATGTTGAAGCCCATGGCGCGTGTAAAGGCATCGCTATGCCCGGGCATGTCAATTTCAGGCACCATGGTAATGTAACGGTCTTTGCAGTACTGTATCAGTTCTTTCAGCTCCCTTTCGGAATAATAAGCACCTTTGTTGCGCAGCATATTCTCCGGGGCGGTTAGCTGCGGGTACTTTTTGCTTTGCAGGCGCCAGGCAATATCCTCGGTAAGGTGAAAATGAAAAACGTTCAATTTGTATTGCGCCATGGCATCAATCTGCTGCTTCAATAGCGACATGCTTTGGTAGTTGCGGCCTACATCCACCATATAGCTGCGCCACGAAAATGCAGGCCAGTCGGTGATGGTACAGGCATCCAGCAGCACACCGCTGCGTGCCAGTTGGATCAGCGTTTGTAGGCCGTAAAAGATACCATGGGGTGCATTGGCTGAAAGGCGCACCTGCTGGGGCGTTACCTGGAGCCGGTAGGCTTCTTCTTTTCCCTGCGGCGCTCCTACTGTATCCAGCCGCAGTTCAATCGAAGGTCCTTTGGCTTTGTCAGCTATGGAAACTGTTAATCCATACTGCTGCAACTGTTGTTGAAGTTGACGGGCCTCTTTTTGCAGGTCTTTAGTGGTGACCACTATGGTAGTGACAGCATGCAAAGGGAAATAGCCTTTTTGCCAGCTTACCTGTTGCGGCAGGGGAATGAGCGCTGGCTTTGCTTCTGCATCGTACACAAATGGATAAACCAGGTGCTTCCACAGCAGGTAGGCGTCACCATTCAGGTGCAAGCCATCATTGGTCAATTCTTTTTTTAACTTCTCGTTTCCGTCGCTAAAAGGTGTGTGCAGGTCAATGTACGTATAGCCGTAGGCAGCTGCATTTTGCTGCAACTGGCGGTTTACTTCTTTTATCTGCTGGCCTTTCGAGGTATGGCCGCTAAATTTTCCATACACTTCGTTAACTGGTAAAATGCTTTGGATAAAAACACGGGTGGCCGGCGTTTGCTGGCGCAGGTATTGTGCCGTCCAGAAAAGGTTTTTCAGCAAACTGTCAACTGAAAGGCCGCGGGCCAGGTCGTTGGTGCCAATCATCAAAAACACCTTTTGTGGCTTTCTGGCTATTACTTCGTCTATGCGATAGATAACACCTGCTGTTACATCACCGCTGATGCCGCGGTTTTTTATTCGCGGGTTGTCAAACAGCTCGCTCCACTCGCTTCCATCGGTTATGCTGTTACCTAGGAAAATGACATCGCCCTTGGTATGCGGCAGTGTTTTAAAATGGCTGACCCGCTGGTGATAGTAGGTGCTAAACAAGCTGTCATGCAAAACGGGCCGGCTTAACTGCGCTATTCCGGTTTGGGTAAAAAGCAACAGTAAAAAAAGCGGCAGGTACGTTCTGCAACAGGAGCTTTTACCAAAAGAAAATTGTTTTTTCTTAAAGACTGTTGTAGAGAAAATTTTTAGCATCTAGAACCAGAGTTTTCAAATTGATAAATAAATTACCGGCTAATATTCTTCACAACCGGATGCACAACGCAGCATATGAGCTTTTGAAAAAGTTGAAATTTACCGCATATGGGTTTTTGAAAGAGCTGGAACAAGTCCTGAAAAGCACGGCCAACTACCAATTCCATAATCTTGCAATTAATACATAACAGTTTTTTATTTTTTCCGGGTCAGGATAACAGATCATGTACACAGGAAAAATAACAACCTGTCATCCCTTTTATTTTCCCTATTTCATTAAATGTTCCTTTAAAATCTCCCTGCAATACCACTCCTGCCGGGGCAAGTGGAAAGGGCCTTTGAACAGGTTGCCTTTGGCGGTTTGTGCCAGGGTGCCGTCGCGGTGCAGGTAACCAAACCATTCGCCCTGCTCCCTGTCATGAAAATGCTGGTAAGCATATTCATGCACCAGCTGGTGCCACTCAGCGTATTTTTCATTGCCGGTCATCAGGTACGCCAGCAGGGTGGCAATAATGGTCTCGTTGTGCGGCCACCAGAACTTCATGTCCTGCCAGTACTCCTGCACCGGCTTGCCATACACATCACGGAAGTACAAAATGCCACCATGCTTCTGATCCCAGCCCCGCTCCCACATGTAGTCCAGCATACGGCAACCCAGATTGATCAAATGCGGGTCGTTGTTGCGGTATTGGGCTTCGTGCAAAATAAACCAGGCCCCTTCAATGGCATGGCCGGGATTGAGCGTGCGGCCGTCAATATGGTCAATGATGCTGCCATCGAGGGCCACCTGCTCCATCACGCATTGGATGTCATCTTTTACAAAAAAGGTTTCTATTTCCTTTATCCACTTTTCAATCCATTCATCACAGCGCTCATCGCCAATGGTTTCGCGCAGCTGCTGGGCCGTATTGAGCATGATCATGGGTACGCCAATGCCTTTAGCCGGACGTGTGCCTGTAAATTTGGATGGCAGCTTTTTTTCGCCGCTGGCATAAGCCAGGCATTTGCCAAACACCCTGCGGGCATTTTGGGCCGCCACTTCATCACCACTGGCTTTGGCATAAGCTGCCGCAGCGATCACATAAAAGGTTTCGGAAAAAAAGTACCGGCGTTTACGAATGGGTTTGCCCTCGCGGGTTACATGAAAGAACATCTGGCCGTCTACATCAAAGCAGTGCTGGTTCAAAAACGCATAGCCCAGCTTGGACCCATCGAGCCATTCCTGCCTTTTTTCAATGGTATTGTACAAGGTAGCCAGCAGCCAGGTGGCACGGCCCTGGATCCAGACGGCTTTGTCATCATCGATCAAACTGCCATCCCGATCCCGCATCAGCAAAAAGCCGCCGTGCTCCCTATCAAAGGAACGGGGAAACCAGAATGGAACGGTGTCTTTCAAGAGTTGATCGGTATAAAACTGGTATAGCTTTTTTAAATCTTTTTCAGAATAACTCATCTTGCTTTATTGAATGTTGATTTGAAAAGTGGATGCCGGCAGACCGGCTTCATTGACCAGGTTGGCCTCGGTATACGGCTGCCAGCCATAACGCACTTCCACGATTTTCTCCTTACCGGTAAGAGGAATCACAACCCTGTCTTTTTGCAACAAAGCTTTTACTTCCATCAGTATTCCCTTGTCCGAAACAATGGAAAAACCTTTTACTTCCTTTGGGCCTGCCGTTCTTAAATGTGCGCCTGCATATTGAAAATGGAGCACAATGTTATTGTTTTGCCGGACGGCTTTCAGGGGCATGGGTCCATACGGTACCACCTCTTTTCTGCCATAGGTAAAATGCAAAGCCAGCCGGGCCAGCCGCTCTCCCACTTCTTTTTTCCGACGCGGATGCACATCGTTAACATCGCCCACATCGCTGCTGACCGCCATGCCGGTATTAGGGATTTGTTGCAGCAGCTGCAACTGGCTGTTCCGGAAGGACGTCCATGAAGGCCGGTTCAGCGATGACAACTGCACATAATAAAAGGGGAAATCATAACCCCACTGCTTGCGCCAGCTTTTCACCAGTTGCGGAAACAACACTTCGTGCAGTTCCACATTATGTGCATTGCTTTCGCCCTGGTACCAGATAACGCCCTGAATGGGAAAGCTGGTGAATTGCGACAGACCGGCTTCGTAATTATAAGCCGGATCGTAAGGATGCCTTTGTTTAGGGTTGCTGCTTTTCTTTAAATTGGTATCGGTCCGTTCACGTACCCAGGGCTGAAAGAAATCGGATTTGCGCCAGTTGTACAATTCGTTCACCAGCACCGGATGATGCTCCTGGGTGTAACGGTCTATCCACGATTCGGTTGTGGAGCCGCCTACCGCCACCTGTATCAGGCCTACGGGCACACCGGTTTCCTGCTGCAGTTTTTTGGCAAAATAATAAGCCACGGCAGAAAATCCTTTCGCCGCATTGGAATCGCACTGCTGCCAGCTTCCGGAAAAATACTGCAGTCCGTTTACCTTTTGAAGCGTGGCAGAATCCCATGCCCAATTGTTGGTTTCAGCCAGTGGTTTCATCTGCAACAAACGCAGGTTTTTATTTGCCTGGGCTCTTTTCATTTCCTCTTTTTCATTGATGGCAGATCGCAAGGGAAAAACCATATTGCTTTGTCCCGAAGACAGCCACACATCGCCTACCAGAACATCATCCAGCACTATGGTTTTAGCTGGCGATGCAATAGATATCTGGTAAGGTCCACCTGCTTTCATAGCCGGAAAAACGGCCTGCCACTTGCCATCTTCGCTGGTGCTTACCTTTTTTGTAATACCGTTGAAAGTGATATTGATTTCTTCATCCTTGTTCGCAATGCCATAAAATTGTACAGGCTTTCCTCGTTGCAGCACCATGTGCGAAGCAAATACAGTGGGCAACTGCAATCCGCCATAATTGCCAGTGATCTTTTGGTACACTGTTTTCGCTAAAATGGCAGCGCCTTCTTCATTGGGGTGCAACGCATCAGGAAATAGGTCAGGCCGTGCATACAAAGGCGTATGAAAATCGATTAAGCCTGTATTATTGGCGGCCGCAATTTGCGGGATCAGTTGCTGAATTTGCCAAAACCAGTCGCGGGTACCAGAGAGGAACCGGGGATGATCATGAAAAATGGGCGTCATACGGCTGATATATATTTTCACGCCGGGATTCACCTGGCGAAACGTATCAATCAGCCATGCGTAGTCTGCCGCAAATTCATCACGGTAGTTCGGCCAGTTGCGCGGGTCTGTATCGTTCAGCCCCAGGTGAATGATGGCAATATCCGGAGCAAAGGCCTGGGCCTCGGCAAACGCCTTGGTTTTGTAATAAGGATTGTGGCCCTTGCGTAACAGCGTAGCGCCGCTGTGTCCAAAGTTGCGCACCGTATAAGACGCTCCCAATTGTTGCTGCAACAATGTTGGGTAAGAAGTAGCCTGCGGGTTTTTATGGCCATAACCAAAGGTGACCGAATTTCCGATACAGGCTACTTTTACAGCCGGCGATTGTGCCCTGGCCAAAGTGGTCATTAAAATTATGACCGCTACTGGAAATAGATATTTCAATAAAAATGACCGCATCGCCCGTTATAATTATTTAATGATTTCACTGACCGGTATCCGTACAAAATACAGGTCCCTGGCACCTTCATACAACAGCCCTACCGTATTGGCATCAATCTGCGTCAGGGCCGAATAACCAAACGACCTGCGTTCATCTATCAATAATTGATGGGCTGACTGCCAGCTTTCGCCTAAATCTAAACTTGCCTTTACGGTCATATCAACACGGGCAGTTGATGAAGCCACATTGCTGAAGAACAACACATCACGCTTTTGTCCTTTTGTTTGGACATTTGCTTTGATGATACTAGCCATACAAACCGGATCAATCAACGCTTTGTAAGAGGTAGCATGTTCTACCCAGGTTTTACCCAGATCGGTAGTAGTAGCCACGCTGCGGAAGCTGCCACGGTTGTCGCGCATGTTCAGCATCAGGGTGCCGGGTGTGGTTTCAACCAGCTGGCTTTCGGTGGTATTGCTTTTAGCACCCACTCCGCTCTTCCAAGTGGTGCCGTGGTCGTCGCTGTATACCAGGGTGGAGTGTGGCATGTGTGCCGCATCCCAATACTGTGCTGGAAATACAAGCTTTCCGTCCTGCATGGCTATGCCATTGCCCGGTCCGGGGAAAAACAGCTTCCAGGCCGGGTTTTTCACCTGCGGGGTGATGCTGTAAGGTTGGGTCCAGGTAAGACCATCGTCGCTGCTGCTTACCAGCACAAACTGTCCGGTTTCATCGGGCGACAGGCCGGGCTGTGAACCCGCAATAGAACGGTTGCCCTTGCTCCATAAAGCAGATACCCATATTTTTTTAGTAACAGGATCAAATAAGATGGAAGGATCGCCCACACCGTTGTTTTCGTGCGGCGCGCCCATGTCCATGATAATCTTCATCGGCTCCCAAGTTCTTCCGCCATCGGTGCTGCGGCTCATGCCTACATCAATGTTGGCGGGCAGGTCGCCAGAGTGTTTGTAGCGGATGTCGTACACGGCAATCAGGGTTCCTTTATCGGTGGTAATGATGCCGGGAATACGATAGGTATGCACACTGTCGTCCCAGGCCTTTCTGATGGCAATACCAATGCGTTTTTGAAAACCGCCCTCTTCTTCTATCACCTTATGTTCTTTGCCGGCGGCATCGGTCAGGGCCGTGGCATGCAATGCGGGCAATGCGTCCATATCAGCTTCTTTTTTTAGGGTGGCACTGAACCAGATGTAGTGCAGGCCGGGCTGTAAACTTTTATCAAAGGGAATTTCAAGAGAAGCTGTAGTAGGTGCAATGGATGCTACCGGATCAATGGCCTTAAAAAGCGGTTCAGAACCGGTAAAGTACACGTCCAGCTTTTCAATATTTTTCAACGCGGCATCATTCAGCGCCATTTTGATGTTACGATAAGCAACACCAGTTTGGCCGGCCGGAACGTGCACCCGGATGCGCAGCACAGGGTTGGAAGTCATGCCTTTTAAAAGGGGAACCACCGGGGCCATCGCACTAATGCTGACCGCATCTGTCGCAGGCGCAAATAGCTTCGGAGAACAGGCCAGCAATGTTACTAAAGCAAACAATAAAGGAAAATAAATGATTTTTTTACGCATCATGATATAGGGTTTCAGTATGGAAAATTCTTTTTTTAGTTAGGCTGCAACGTCATCAAAGTCGGCTACTTTCGGACGCAGGAAATACAACTGTACGGCCAGGGCAATGAGCACGATACTGGCCAGCATGGCAAAGTCTTTACCC
>JAEWAC010000205.1 GCA_023391895.1 Bacteroidota bacterium | reverse complement strand
TCTTTTGAAGGCAGGACAAATGTTTTTCAAATACCCATACCTCGATAAACCTTTCAAAACCCCATATACTTTTCAAATCTCATATACATATCTTTTCAAAACCCCATATACAAATGAATTGGTTTTCAAATGCAGCCTGGCGATTATATATGGGGTTTTGAAAAAGTTGATAAAGCTCGCTTTCCATATTTTACTGTACGCTTTCTCTCCACTGCCGGCACCCTGCAATTAGTAAGAAGCCGGCGCCAGTTCATTGCACCAATACGGCAGTCCATCCCTTTTTGGCTATCCTTCCGCTTTCCTCTGTGCCTAACCTTGCAGCCATATCTCACCAAAACTAACGGTTATGAAGCCAAGCCCAAAAGACCTTACCAACCACCACGCCTTTCCGTTTAAGCCCGGCGCCCGGGTTTTGTTTGCCAACTTTCCTGCCGATGGGCATTTTAACCCTTTAACCGGGCTGGCCGTACATTTAAAAAGGCTGGGCTACGATGTGCGCTGGTACACCTCTGCCACTTATGCCGATAAGCTGAAAAAACTTTCCATTCCCCATTACCCGTTTAAAACCGCGCTGGATATAGGTGGCAAAAATCCGGAAGAAGTGTTTCCGCAACGGGCACACTATAAAAGCCAGGTCAGCAAGTTAAAGTTTGATATCATCCATCTCTTTGTGCTGCGGGCCCCGGAATATTATGCCGACATCCGGGCCATTCACAAGTCTTTTCCGTTTGACGTTATGGTTGCCGACGTGGCCTTTACCGCCATTCCGCTGGTAAAAGAGCACCTGAAAATACCGGTGGTGTCCATTGGCGTTGTCCCGCTGGCCGAAACCTCCCGGGACCTGCCGCCTATGGGTTTGGGCCTGACACCTGCCCGCAGCTTTATGGGAAAATTAAAGCAATCGTTCCTGCGCTTTTTTGCCGACCAGGTAATTTTCAAACAACCCTACCAGGTACTCAAAACCGTACTGGGCCGCTACGGCGTGGCGCCGGAAGGCAATGTATTTGACACCCTCATCCGCAAGTCTACCCTGCTGCTGCAAAGCGGCACGCCGGGCTTTGAATACCACCGCAGCGACCTGAGCCCCAACATCCGCTATATAGGTCCGTTACTACCGCACCAGAAACTAAAAGCCGAAAAATGGTTTGATGACCGGCTGCTGACCTACGAAAAAGTAATACTGGTAACGCAGGGCACGGTGGAGAACGATGTAGACAAACTGATTGTACCTACGCTGGAGGCTTACCAGAACACCGACCGGCTGGTGGTGGTAACCACCGGGGGCGCCGGCACCGAGGCCCTGAGAAAACGCTTCCCGGCCCCCAATATTATCATTGAAGACTTTATACCGTTTGCCGATGTCATGCCCTATGCGCATGTATATGTAACCAATGGCGGTTATGGCGGTGTGCTGCTGAGTATTCAAAATAAAGTACCACTGGTGGTGGGTGGCATCCATGAGGGCAAAATTGAGATCAATGCCCGCGTAGGCTACTTTGGCCTGGGCGTAAACATGAAGACCGAAAAGCCAACGCCAGAACAGGTAAAAAAAAGCGTGGAAAAAGTACTCCACGATAAAGTCTATAAAAGTCATGTAACGCGGCTGAGCGAAGAGTTTAACCGCTACCACCCGGAAGAAATTTTTACCCGCTACATCGAGGAAATACTGGTATCCCGGCCTGAAAAAGCACTACCCGCCGTTGCGCAGCGGGCCCAACTGGCCTAGTTAACAATTCTTTTGGTTTTTGCAGCTGATAAGATCCGCAGTGGGTCGGTGCGGATACCTTTGTTTAGTACCTTTGCCCCAGCATGAGCAAGATGAACAAAATACTTTTTACAGCGATTTTGATTTTTTCGTTGTGTGTGCTGGCCGTAACGGCGGAGGCGCAATGTTCCGTTTGTACCCGCACCGCCTCCCAACTGGGCGAAAAGCCGGCCCGCGGTCTTAATGCCGGCATTCTTTACCTGGCCGGTACTCCTATGGTGGTTATGGGCATTATTGGCTATCGGTGGTGGAAAAACAACCGTCAGGCAGAAGCGTAATACATTACAGGGCTGCTGCAGCGGCGGCTCATGAAGCCTGTCCCTTTACCTGTTTTACTTTCGGGGCGTAGCAATTGACGCTGGCGGCTTGCCGGCTTCTCAGACCGCTGATTTTTCTTTCAGCTGCAATTGCTGTAAAAAATACGCTTCCGGTTGCACCGGATATTTTTCCCCGAACAAGGCAAAGGATTGTTCACCCATCTGCTGCCAGCGGTGTTGGTTTTTCCAGGCTGTTTCCAATACAGCGGTAATGGCTTCCACGCTGGCATCAGGGCTCACCCATCCATTCACGTCTTGCTGTACCCATTCCGGCATATCGCCTACCCGCCTTACCAGCACGGGCCGGCCCATGGCCATGGCCTCCATTACCGATAAAGGCATGGCATCAATATGGGTCATCTGCAGCACCAGGTGCGCCTCCTGCAGGGCCGTCTTTACATCGGCCGTATGGCCTTTTAAAACAATTTTGTGTTCCAATCCGTACTGCCGGATCAGGCTTTGCAGCAGCGCCTGGTCTTTTCCTTCACCATACAGGTGCAATTGCCAGTTGCGCTCTTTCCATTGGGGCCCTGCCAAAGCGCTGATTAAATGGTCCTGTGCTTTGCGGCCCACCTCCAAAGCCGCCAGCATGACGAATACCGCAGTCGGTTGCAAAGCCGGAAGAGGTGTGGCCGCACCTGGTGGCACAAACGTTATAGGATTGCGCAAAACTGCGGCGTTGGGCATGGCTTTTTGAAGCTTTTCTTCCAGTACAACCTGCATACGGCCCGCCGCCAGCAGGTTAACCGAAGCATGGTGTATCCATTGTTTGAGTACTGCCGCTTTGCGGGGCTTGAACTGCTGGTGTTCATTGTAATTGTGAAAAACCAAAGCATAATGAGGCAGCCGTTTATACAATTGCTTCCAGGGCTTTTCCATCACCTCAAAACCGCCCTGGTTCACTACAACAAGATCAAAGGTTTCTAAAGGCAAACGGCGTACGGCAGCCGCCAGCCTGGTTTTGGTTACGAGCTTGTACTGCCACTTTTGAAAAAAGGTTTCTTTTTTTCTTCCTCCGTTGGGCAAACAAAATACCTGAATGCCGCGCCTTTGCAGTTCGACCAGCCTGGGCTGTTTTTCTTTCCAATCGTATACTGCACAAGCCACCTGATAACCCTGGTCTGCAGCGTACAAGGCTGCCCGGTACCACAATTCCTCGCTGCCGCCCCAGGCCGCACCGTTCATCATGGAGATAAAAAAAATAGAATGCATATACTTTAGCCCTTGCTGGTTTAACTTACACCAACAAAGTAATACTTTACATCCGTTTATGTCGCGTTTTACCAATCTTAAAAAGCACCTGGGCTTTTCAAATGCCTGGAAGTTTTACTACCAGCTCAAAACCGGCCAGTACCACCACTTTCAGGTACCGGATGTAAAACATCCTTTTCAAATGCGCAAAAATCCATACGACTATGCCACGTTTGAAGAAGTATTGCTGCGCAAAACCTACAACATTGACCTGGGTTTTATACCTCGGTTTATTATTGACGGCGGCGGCAATATTGGATTGACGGCGGCTTTTTTTGCCTCCCGGTTTGCCCATGCCCGCATTATTAGTTTGGAGCCTGACCGGGAAAACTTTGAGCTGCTGTATAAGAACACACAGCCTTATGCAAACGTGGTGGCCGTAAACAAAGGTGTCTGGAACCGGCCGGCGCACTTGGTGGTAAAAGATATTGGCCTGGGCAATAACGGACTGGTGGTGGAAGAAATAGCCGCTCCGTCAGCCGGCAGCATCGAGGCAACCGGCATTGCGCAAATCATGCAGGAGCACCAGCAGGCACAGATAGACGTTTTGAAGCTGGACGTGGAAGGAGCCGAAAAGGAAATTTTTTCTTCCGGTTATGAAGCCTGGCTGCCCTATACCCGGGTGTTGATTGTTGAACTGCACGATCATATGAAAAAAGGCTGCAGCCAAGCCGTGTTCACCGCCCTGTCGCATTACCATTTTTCCTGCCAGATAGCCGGTGAAAACCTTGTGTTTCGCAACGAAAACCTTTAATCGGACTTATAAATAACTATTGCGGTAGCAAGTGTAAAAGCATGCCGCACCCGGGGCTAGCCATCAATAATTTTTGACAAACTGGTACAGGTTAAAGCCCTCCTGATGGTAAAAGGCTTTCAGGCTGCGGACCAGCTCCGCCTTGGAAAGCCCCTCCATTCTTTTTTGCTGTATCAGGTGCCAGGCCCGTTCTGCCAGCAACCACAAATGCTTTTCGTTGGTTAACACCCGCTGCTGGTGTTCTTTTATTTTATCATAAAGTTCATTCAGCCCTTGGTGCTGGGCGGCAATAGTTTTTACAATGGGTACTTCGTATTGGTGTGTATGAAAAGCAGGCGCCAGCATCAGCCGCAGGTTTTTTACAAAGGCATCGGCATCGGGGCGGTCGCTTTTATTCACCACAAAAATGTCTGCAATCTCCATCAGGCCGGCCTTCATGGTTTGCACCTCGTCGCCGGCTTCCGGCACCACCACTACCACGGTGGTATCGGCCAGCCCGGCAATTTCAATCTCGCTTTGGCCTACACCTACCGTTTCCACAATAATATAGTCAAAAGAGGCTGCCTTCAGCAGTTCGGTAATTTCAATGATCTTGGGATGCAGCCCACCCATGGAGCCACGGGTAGCCAGCGAGCGGATAAACACCTGGGGATGCGTGTACCAGTCGCTCATCCGGATGCGATCGCCCAGCACGGCGCCCAGGTTAAAAGGCGAGGACGGGTCCACGCACAACACGCCCACCCGTTGGTTATCCTGCACCAGTTCTTTGATCAGCCCATCCACCAGCGTACTTTTGCCGGCACCCGGAGGACCGGTAATGCCAATGATTTTGGCGATGGAGTTTTGAGGCAGGGCCGCCAGCAGCTCCTGGTAGCCTTCCTGTTCATTTTCCACAAAGGAAATGCTTCTCGCCAAAGCCTTTGTATCGCCGCCCGTTAATGATTGAAGCAATGCCTGCCACATGTAATTTTCTGTTGTACGTTTACAAAAATATGGGTAAACCTACAGCCAAAGGCTGGCAGGAAAAGTTCAATTTTGCAAACCCAACATGGCCTGCAACAAACGCCGTGTATGGTACCACCTACTGAAGCCACAAGCGCATGAAGGAAAAATTTTCAATTGTTATTGTCTGTAAAAATGCAGCCGCGGTGATAGGCCCTGTGCTGCAAAGCGCCCAAAACGTAACCGACAACGTGGTGGTTTACGACAATGGCAGTACCGACCATACCCTGTCTGTTGTACAGCAATTTGATCATGTACAACTGCACCAGGGCAGGTGGGAGGGCTTTGGCAAAACCAAACAAATCGCCACCACCTTAGCTAAATACGACTGGATACTCAGCCTGGATGCCGATGAAGCGCTGGACCCCGTGTTGCAGCAGCAACTCACAGAGCTTACCCTGGATGATCCGGCTGTGGTGTATGACATCCGCTACAAAAACTTTTTAGGCGCTACTTATGTGCGCTGGGGCGAATGGGGCTTTGATCATCACATCAGGCTGTTTAACCGCCAAACCGTACAATGGAATGACTCGCCGGTGCACGAGGCACTGGTGCTGCCGCCTAACGTAAGGGTAAAAAAACTAAAAGGCCATATACTGCACCACACCATAAAAGACCTGCAGGAGTACAGCCAAAAGGTAGTTCGCTATGCCCTGCTGAACGCAGAAAAATATTATGCAAAAGGCAAAAAAGCCACTTTTATTAAACGCCACTTTGCCCCTCTGTTTACGTTTGTAAAGTTTTACATTTTCATGCTGGGTTTTCTGGATGGCTGGGCCGGCCTGGTGTGTGCCCGCATGACGGCCTTTTATACGTTTTTAAAATATGCCCGCCTGTACGAGCTGCAGAAAAACGGCAAAAGCTAAAGCAGGCAAGCACCTGGTCTGGAATGGCACGGGGATGAACTTGGGATGAAAAGATGAGGAGAAGCTCTCTGCCGCCGCCCTCACTTAAGCAATAAAGGTGGATATTATAGGAAGCCGCCTACCTGCACATTTGATATCCATAGCTACGGGAAGCTGCCATTGAACACCCCCCTTGGGTTTAATAACCTGTTCATTATACATTCTAAAATCAATCACATGAATATAATCGTGTATATTTTATATAATTAATATATTGCGCCCTCCAAAAGCCACCAACCATGCTGTTCAACTCTTATGAGTTTCTGATCTTTTTACCTTCGGTCTTTATCCTGTACTGGGTTGTCTTTAAAAAAAACCTGCGGGCCCAAAACGTACTTATTTTACTGGCCAGTTACCTGTTTTACGCCTGGTGGGACTGGCGCTTTTTGTTCCTCCTGCTGCTTTCCACCGTTATCGACTATGCGTTTGGTTTGCTGATCTATCATAGCCAAAATAGAAAAAAGCTGTACTTGTGGTTAAGCATTGTCAACAACTTAGGCATTCTTGCTTTTTTCAAGTATTACAACTTTTTTGCCGAATCAGCGAAAGACCTGATGGGGCAGTTGGGATTTGAGGCACATCCTTATTTTTTGGACATTATCCTGCCGGTAGGCATTTCCTTTTATACGTTTCATGGCATGTCGTATGTGTTCGACATTTATCGAAACAAGTTTGTACCAACCCGGAACTTTATTGACTACGCCGTTTTTGTGAGCTTTTTTCCTTTGCTGGTGGCCGGCCCTATTGAAAGGGCGACTCATTTATTGCCGCAGGTACAAAAAGCCAGGGTGTTCAGTAAAGCACAATCCATTGACGGCATTAAAATGATCATATGGGGTTTTTTCAAAAAAGTAGTGGTGGCGGATTCCATAGCACCCATCGTAGATGAAATCTTTCAAAACTACCAGCACCATTCGGGTGTCACCTTACTGTACGGCGCTTTTCTTTTTTCCATCCAGATCTATGGTGATTTTAGCGGCTACACCGATATTGCTTTGGGTACTGCCAAGCTGTTTGGCTTTGAACTGATCACCAATTTTAAATTCCCTTATTTTTCCAGGAACATTGCAGAGTTCTGGCGGCGCTGGCATATTTCACTCTCCTCCTGGTTCAGGGACTATTTATACATTCCGCTGGGCGGCTCCCGGGTCAATAAATGGAAGGCCATACGCAATACGTTCATTATCTTCCTGGTCAGCGGTTTCTGGCATGGTGCTAACTGGACGTATATTTTCTGGGGTGGGGTACATGCCCTGTTATTTATTCCCCTGCTGGTTGCAAAGGCCAACAGAAAGCACCTGGCCGAAGACGTAGCTGCCGGACGGGTGCTGCCTTCGCCCAAAGAAGGCCTGCAGGTATTGTTCACCTTTTTGCTGGTGACACTTGCCTGGATCTTTTTCCGGGCCGAAAATATCGGTGCCGCTTTTGGCTTCATGGCTAAAATGTTTACCGATCTGGGCTCCTCGTTGAACCACCATCTTTTTTTCTATTTTGACCTGGCCATGATCGTACTGTTGCTGGCCTACGACTACCTGTTGCTGAAAAAAGTCCAGATGCCCCAGTTCTTCAGCATCTGGTTTCACTTGTTTTTAAGTATCGCCATCGCTGGCGCCCTGTTCGAAAACCGCTTTACCAACCAGTTCATTTACTTCCAGTTTTAATATGAAAAAGTTTTTATGGTACACCGTCCTGTCTTTACTACTGATAGAAATAGGTGGACATGCCCTGGCCCTGATCCATTTAGAACCCACTGGGTTTAAGCTGTTCCTGAACAACTCGTGGAAGAATGATAAAAATGCCTATGCCGATATGGATACGTTAGTAGGTGTATGGCACCAGCCCAATGACAGTTGGGTAAAAAGCGGTCCTTGTTTTACGGTTGAAATGCACTCCAACCAATATGGCGCCACCGACAACCGGTGGGATACGGCTCAAAAAGGCTATTTGTTCCTGGGCAACTCCTTTATAGAAGGCTATGGCGTTTCCTATGGGCAACGGGTTTCGGAGTACTTTGAAGCACTTACCCATACTGAAGTCTTCAACTGTGGGATGAGCGGCACCTTTTCGCCGGTTCAATACTTTATGACCCTCCGAAAGTTTGAAAGCACCCTGCCATTTGATACCTGTTTTGTTTTTCTTACGTTGCCCGAAGATGAAAAACTGATTACCAGGATCAGCCCCGGCAGGTACCAGCCTTACCTGAATGACACCGGCATTGTATACACAAGATCACAAAAGTTATTTCCGGAAAACAAATCTCTCAAAAACAAAATCACCCTGGCGATACAGCAGTTTTCTTATACCTACCACCTGTATGACTTTTTTAACGAAAGAAACCAGTTGAAGTCTGCTTTGCTGACCAAACTGCCCCGCGGCCAGGAGCACTTCACCAACCTGCAACGCATAGTGCAAATGTTCTGCGACCGTTACCCCGACAAATATTTTTATTTTGTACTGACCCCCAACCTATCCTCTGTTCATGAACCCTTCCTTGTGGAAAAACAAAAGAATATGGAAGTAATAGACCTCCGGAACTGCCTGGACAAAAGAACCGATTACCTGATCTGTAACCCCCACTGGAACAACCTGGGACATGCCAAACTAGCCAATTGTCTTTTCCAGAAAATCAACCAACCAGCAGCGCCATAAAAATTACTATCAGGTGGTGGTAATCTTTAAAACCTGGGGCGGCCTTGTATGGGTTTTTAAAGGTTTTTGCCAGACCGGGGCAATATCGTTTGGAGGCAGCAAAGGGAAAGCCCGGCACTGATGGATAAGCCGGCTGAACATCAGACTTTTATATATTAACCTTATGGAAAAACAAGGTTTTTGCCTTACCAATAAAGTATGTTTGTTTTTGGGACCGTTTTTTTTATCCCATCTTAAAAAAACCTTATTCAAAAAATACTAATTTTATTGCACCTACCCCCTGAAGCCGGCTCCCTATCATCCTTTCGCCTGTTGATATAACCACCAACTTCACCCCTTAAACAGAGCTGCAATGAAAAAAGTGCTACTGCCCTTGCTTTTAATCCCGATGATTGCCTTTACCCAAAAAGTAAAGACCAACGAGTACGATAAATTTATCAAGCAACGAAGAATAGAATTTGAGCCGATTCCCATTTTATCCTCGCCGGAGGCCAAAGTTTCCCTCACCTTTCATTGCATCGGAAGCAACCTGTATGTGCAACTGAGTGGTTTTGGTTGGGGCGTTTCCACCATCAGTGCCGAAAACCAGGTGATTTTTTTGTTAGCCAACGACAGTACCGTTACGGCCAAATCAACCGGCATACAGTCGTATGACATCAGCAGTGCCAAAAGCAGTTACAAACACCAGTACCAGATTGCCCTGCAGGATGTAGAGGCCCTGAGCCAGCAGAAAATAGTAGGGGTGCGGAAGTACAACATCCAGGACTTTACCGATATGAAGGTGGCCGGCCCTTATGCCGACAATGTGAAAAAAATGAGCACCATGTTCATTGACGAATTAAAAAAAGGAAAGGTGCTGCAAACCCTCAGGTATATTGATGTAAAAGACATTGCCAGATATGTAGGCGACAGCGTTGAGTTTTGCAGCAAGATCTTTAACCCTGCAGAACAGCCTACGCTTAGCGGACCGCCTTCTTTATTTGTGGTGGCCAATACCAGTAATCCTTTGCTGACCACGGTTACGTGGGAGCAGGACCGCAAAAGCTTTGCCTACCAGCCGGAACTGCTGTACCACAACAAGGAAGTGTGTATCCGGGGCGTGGTGCAGCTGTACCAGGGCAAGCCCCGCATTGTGATCCGCCGCCGGGAACAGGTTACGGTTAAAACACCCATTAGACTGGAAGACGTGGCCAAGTATGAAGGCGACAGCATAACGGTAGAAGGCAGGGTGGTTAGCAGCCGCTACTTTGGCGATATTGAAAAGGCGCCCACCCTTTTATTTATGGGTGCCGGTGATTCTGCCCAGTTGCTGACGGTAGTAATTGATGGCGAAGACCGTAAAAACTTTAAAGCCAGGCCCGAAAACGATTATTTGAACAAAGAAGTAAGCCTGGCCGGTAAAGTGGTCATGGTGAATCATAAACCCCAGATGGCCCTGCGGGAGCAAGACCAGATTGAAGAAATACTAAGCGGCACCCTGGCTAGCACCGCCAGCTATGGCGGACAGGCGGCGGCAACAAACGCTGTCAAAAAAACAACGGTCACCAGCCGGATTGCGGCCTTTCCCGGCGGCACACAAGCCTGGCAGAACTTTATCCGGGAAAACCTGCGGGTACCGGACAACCTGCCTGCTGGCGAAAAGAAAACCGTGGTCGTTCGGTTTAAGGTAAATACCGATGGCAGCATTACCGGGCACGAAATTGTAGAATCCGCCGGCAAGGTGTACGATGCCGAAGTGTTGCGGGTACTAAAGAAAATGCCCAACTGGATCCCAGAAATACAAAACGGCCAGCCCGTTGCCATCAGCTTTAAACTGCCCATTACCTTTGAACGGATAGAAAATAACGAAACCTTCAAACCCTAAAGGGCCAGCCGTTTGCCTGCTGCAGGCGGTACAGCGGCAAATCGATATGGGGTTTTGAAACAAATGAAATCCTATACCTTTTATCACAGGTATATTATAAAACAGGAGCGGCAGCGATCTGTAACTAGTGTTGCTTTGAGGCACCAAGCTTTGTTGTCAACTCCTTCAAAACCCCATATAGCAATTGAAAACATCTATTCCTCCTCATCTTTTAATCTACCCCAATCATGGTTCCGACAACATTCTTCAAAAACCCATACCGGAAAGCTGACGGTTGATAGTTGACAGATAGAGCGTCTTTTAAATCCCAAAATATCTGTTACACAATCTGCGAAATCCTTTTTCAAAATCCGTGAAATCAGTGATCCGAAAACCAGCAGTGGCTTAAAAGGCTGAGCGCTAACTTTAAAAAGTTGCCTTATTTCAGCAGTTCAACCCGGCTCCACGCCAGTATTGCACCCTTGCAGCTGATTGAACCACCGGCCCAGACTGCTCTGTTAATTCTAATGAGGCCTGGCCCGGTTGTGCACTAAATTTGCTAGGATATAAGCTATGATCAATTTTGTTCCAATTTTTCCTTTGGGTATTGTGGTCTATCCCGGTGAAAACCTGAACCTGCACATTTTTGAGCCCCGCTACAAACAGCTCATCACAGACTGCTATGCAGAAAACAAACAGTTTGGTATTCCGGCCGTTATTGAAAATCGCATGCAGGATTACGGCACGCTGGTACAAATTACCGAAATCACTACGGTACACGAAAACGGCGAGATGGACATTAAAACCGTAGGCGATAAGGTGTTCCGGGTACTGGAAGTGATTAAAGAAATACCCGAAAAGCTTTACAGTGGCGCTATTGTCAACTACCCCGCCAATACCGACGAAGGCAATGCCGAGGTCATGCGCCGCGTACTCAACAGCATACGCGAGCTGCACCGCCTGCTGAAGGTAAGCAAGGACTTTGAGAAATCCGACGAAGACATCACCTCCTATGACGTGGCCCATCACATTGGCCTGTCGCTGCAGGAAGAATATGAGCTGCTGAACCTGATGCACGAGCGGCAGCGGCAGGAGTATCTAAAGCGCCACCTTACCCGCGTCATTCCCCTGGTGGCCGAAATGGAAAACCTGAAGGAAAAGATCAAGCTCAATGGACATTTTAAAAACCTGTCCAGCTTTAACTTCGACCTCTAGCGGAAGGATGTAGGATGTATGATGTTGGGATGTGGGATGTCTGATATATTTGTGCTGTCTGACAGGGAGGCAAAACGAAAGTTGGCCCCTGCTTTTTACATCAGACATCAACATATCAGACATCAGACATCATTGCTTATGACCCGAACACTTTGCCTGGACTTTGGCAACACCCGCCAGAAAGCCGCCCTGTTTGCTGGCGACCAACTGGAAAAGATATTTGTTTTTGAGGAAGATGCCATTCGCCAAATCGAAGCTATTCTTCAGCAGTACCAGCCCGAGCAGGCTATCTTATCATCGGTGATCCATCATACGGAGGAAGTAGAAACGCTTTTAAAAACCCATACCCGGTTTCACAAGCTAAGCAACCAGTCCAGCCTGCCCTTTACCATCCCGGTGGGCAAACCCGAAACCGTGGGGGCCGACCGCCTGGCCATTGCGGCGGCGGCCGTTCACCTTTTTCCGGGGCAAAATAATTTGGTGATCGGGCTGGGTTCCTGTGTTACCTACAACTTTATCAACCAGGAGCACCAGTTGCTGGGGGGCGCCATTTCGCCGGGCATGGAAATGCGTTTTAAGGCCATGCACCAGTTTACAGCCAAGCTGCCGCTGGTCAAAGCAACCTGGAACGTGCCCTTGATTGGCTACGATACCGCCACCAATTTGCAAAGCGGCGTGGTGCTGGGCATGGCTAAAGAAATGGACGGCATGATAGAGGCTTATGCCGAAAAGTTCAGCAACTTTAACGTGCTTTTAACCGGGGGGGATATACCCTTTTTTGAGCCCCATTTGAAAAACATGATATTTGCAGACCCTGATTTAATTTTTAAAGGTCTTTATGCGATTAGTCAACACAATAATGCTGCGTAAATACAAGGCATTATCCATCAAAGCCATTTGTTCGGTCCTTGCCCTTTCGACTGGTTCTACCCTACTAGCTCAGGATAACTCACCTTACTCCCGATATGGTTTAGGCAACCTGGTACCCAATACCAACATTTCTACCCGTGGTATGGGTGGTATTTCTGCGGCTTATGCCGACCGGTTGTCCGTCAACTTCAATAACCCGGCTTCTTATTCCAACTTCCAGGCTTACCTGGAGGAACGATCCGGCCGGATGGCCTCCGGCCGCGTGCTGCTGGATGTAGGCCTGAACTTTGAAAACCGCACCCTGCGGGAGCCCGACCAGCCGCAGAAGTTCACCTCTTCCAACGCCCTGTTTTCTTACCTGCAGGTAGGCATTCCGCTGCGCAAGAACTGGGGTCTTACTTTTGGTTTGCGCCCCATCAGCCGGGTGTACTACAAAGTAGGCGTAACGGAGCCCCTGTACAACCACCAAACCGGTAACTTTATTGACAGTACCTACACCGAGTATACCGGCGATGGCGGTACGTTTTTACCTTCTATCGGTACCGGCTACGCCATCAAAAATTTTAGCGTGGGAGTTAACGTGGGTTACCTGTTTGGCAAAAAGGAGATTGGCATCCGTCGTGCCTTCTTGAAACAGCCGGCAGATTACTACCCCTCTTTTTACCGCTCCAATGCCTCCTTTGGCGATATTTATTTTAACGCCGGCGCCCAGTACCGGATCAAGATGTCCAGCCGCACCTTCTTAAGCCTGGGTGTATCCGGCAACCTGCAGCAGGATATCAGTGCCTCCCAGGATATTGTTCGCGAGGTGTATTCCAATTCCAATATCATCGATACGGTTTTTTACCAGAAAAACGTAAAAGGCAGCGTTACCTACCCCGCCTCATATACCGGCGGCCTGGTGCTGGAAAGTACGTTTGGCAATACCGGCAGCTATTTGTTCGGGGCCGACTTTATTCAAAGTAAATGGAGCGACTACCGCTACTTTGGCCGCATCGACTCTGTGCAGGATAACTGGCAGCTGCGGGTGGGTGGCCATTACCGCCCCAACGCCAAGGCGGGTAGCGGCTATTTCAGCAATGTAACCTACCGGGCCGGCTTTTTTTATGGAAATGACTACATCAAGGTAGACAATACCATACCCCAGTTTGGTATTTCCTTTGGCATGGGCCTGCCGCTGGCCAATTACAACCGCCTGAGCCCGGGCCAGTATACCATCATTAACCTGGCGTTGGAATACGAAAAACGCGGCAATAACAGCAACCTGCTGAAAGAAGACATGTTCCGCCTTTCGGTGGGCCTCAACTTTAGCGATCTTTGGTTTACCAAACGCCGGTATGATTAATCTGATACAACATACATCTTTACGGTGGCAGGCAGCTATACTTTGTAGCTGCCTGCTGCTTATGAGCTGCGAGAACGACGACCAGGCCATCAGCGAATGGACCGAAAAAAAAGTGCTGGTGGAGGAAGCCAAAAAAGTGGAAGCTTACTTTAGCCAGGGCGGCCGCATGCGGGCCCGGCTTAATGCCCCCCTGATGCTGCGCCAGGAAAGCGACACCATGTACACCGAATTTCCCAAAACCCTGCACGTAGACTTTTACGACTCCCTGGGCAAGCGGGAAAGCTGGCTGGATGCCCGCTACGGAAAACATTTTGAAAACCTCAATAAGGTATTTCTGCGCGACAGCGTGGTGGTGATCAATACCAAAGGCGACACCCTGACCACCTCCGAGCTGTGGTGGGACCAGAACTCCCGCCGGTTTTATACCGACAAACACGTACGCATTGCGCAAACCACCCGGCACATCTACGGCGAAGGCCTGGAGGCCAACCAGGACCTGACCGACATTACCATCCTAAAGCCCAGCGGCATCGTGCTGGTCAACGAGGATTTATCCGCTCAATAAATAGCCCTGGATTTTGCATTTCCTGCAAACCTTTCAAAAACCCATGCAATGCGTTGGTCGTTGATGGTTGTTCGTTGGCCGGAGCACAGGCTGCAAACCCTTACTATACTTATTTAGCAACTGATTTAATGCAAAGTCACCAGGAAAAAACATAAAGGCGCTGCTGGAATGTGTCTCCCTCCTTTGCGGCTTTGCATCTTGGCGCCTTTGCGTGAAGCCACAATGCATGGGTTATAACTCTTTCAAAACCCCATGTGTGTCATGATGAACAGCTGCAGTAAAGCCGGTGCGAAAGTGGTATAATCCATGCTTCCTTCGTAACTTTTCAGTTTATTACGTAATTAATAAAACAGGAAGGAGTATGGAATACAGAAGAATGGGCAAAAGCGGCCTGCAGATAAGCATTCTATCATTTGGCAGCTGGGTCACCTTTCATAAGCAAGTAGATGATTCCCTGGCCGATGAACTGATGGGCATTGCCTATGAC
>JAEWAC010000463.1 GCA_023391895.1 Bacteroidota bacterium | reverse complement strand
CATCATGATTGGCCCGGGCACCGGCATTGCACCGTTCCGCTCTTTCCTGGCCCAGCGCGATGCGACCGGCGCCAGTGGCCGCAACTGGCTGTTCTTTGGCGACCAGCATTTTGTGACCGACTTTTTGTACCAGACCGAGTTGCTGAACTGGGTGGATACCGGTGTACTGACCAAACTGAATGTGGCTTTCTCCCGCGACCAAAAGGAAAAAGTATACGTACAACACAAAATGCTGCAGCATGCCCGGGAATTGTTTGAGTGGGTGAAAGGTGGTGCGGCTGTATACGTTTGTGGTGCCAAAGAGCCTATGAGCGTGGATGTGGAAAACACCCTAATCCAGATTATACAGGAGCAGGGCGAGGTGAATAGAGAAACAGCGGAGGCTTTTGTAGCACAACTGAAAGAAGAAGGCCGGTATTTAAAAGATGTATACTAACAGGTGAAAATGTTGCTGCCGTACCAGTATGCGACACAACAGAAGCCTTATAGTAGCCATGCAGCTTAGCTCACAATAATCAAAAAAGAATTACAGATCATGTCCGATAACAATAACAACAACAACTTATCGTCCACCGAAAGAATTAAAATGGCCAGCGACAGCTTGCGGGGTACCCTGCAGGAAGGGGTTCAAAATGAAATTACCGGAGCTATTAGTGATGATGATTCGGCACTGGTGCGTTTTCATGGCATGTACCTGCAGGACGACCGCGACCGCCGGGAAGAAAGAGCCGAAAAAAAACTGGAGCGGTTGTATTCTTTCATGATCCGCCTACGCCTGACCGGTGGCTTTTTAACGCCGGAGCAATGGGTGGCCCTGCACCATATTGCCGGTGAAAATTCCACTGGTGTCATTAAGATCACCACGCGCCAAACCATTCAGCTGCATGGGGTTTTAAAATCAAAAGTAAAACCTACGCTCAAGGGTTTCAATGAAGCGGGTTTAACCACTATTGCCACCTGTGGCGATATCAACCGCAATGTTATTTGCTCCGCCCATCCAAGGCAGTCGCCGGTGCACGAAGAGGTGTTTCGTTTTGCCAAAGAAACGGCCGACATGCTGCTGCCCAAAACACATGGGTATTACGAAATATGGCTGGATGCAGAAAAGCTGGTGGATAAAGAACTGGAAAAAGATCCGCTGTATGAAGACCGGTACATGCCGCGCAAGTTTAAAATTGCCATAGCCGTGCCGCCCAATAACGATGTGGATGTTTTTGCCAATGACCTGGCGCTGATTGCCATTACTGAAAATGGCCAACTCAAGGGCTTTAACCTGGCAGTGGGTGGCGGTATGTCTACCACGCATGGCAATCCCGACCATTATGCCCGGCTGGCTTCCGTACTGGGTTATGTGGACAAAGAAAATGCCCTGAAGGCGGTGTACGAAGTGCTGACCATTCAACGTGATTATGGCAACCGCAGCGACCGCAAGCAGGCCCGGCTGAAATATACCGTAGATAAATATGGTCTGGACTGGTGGCGTGCTGAACTGGAGCGGAGAACCGGTTTCCCGTTGCAGGAAGAAAAGCCGTACTCTTTTACCGAGCGCAAAGACCATTACGGCTGGAGCCAGAACCATGAAGGCCTGTGGTATTACACCGTATTTACAGAGAACGGAAGGGTATTGGATGAGGAGCACCTGCCATTGAAAACGGCACTGCTGGAAGTGGCGCAAAGCGGGAAAGCCAATTTTATTTTTACCTGTAATCAAAACTTCATACTGGGTGATGTCAAAAATGAGGATAAGGCCTTTGTACAGGAGGTACTGGAACGCTATGGTATCATAGCGCATACCGACAAAGCTTCGGTGATCCGCAAAAACGCGATGGCCTGTGTGGCGCTGAACACCTGCCCGCTGGCCCTGGCAGAAGGTCAGCGCTATATGCCCGAGCTGATTTCTAAAATTGAGCCGTTGCTAACCAAACACGAATTGAGCGGAGAAGAAATCATTATCCGTATGACTGGCTGTCCTAACGGGTGTGCTCGGCCTTATGCTGCCGAAGTGGGTTTGGTCGGCACGGCTTACGGACGCTACAATATGCACTTAGGCGGCGACCGGTATGGCTTGCGCCTTAACAAAATATACAAGGAAAGCCTGGATGAAGCGGCCATACTGGAGGAACTGGATACGTGGCTGGGCGCCTACAAAAACGAAAGAACCAACGGTGAAACTTTTGGCGATTTTACGCTGCGCAAGCAATGGGGCAATAGCTAAAAGGTTGTTTAATGCCTATGGACTTTTGAAAAAATTTCCTTGAAGAATAGTTGTATAAAAATTTTGATAATTAAAAGCAGGCTCTATATTTGCAGGCTAATACTCTACTGAAAAAGTAGACTAATAAAATTAAAAGGTTGATTTGAAGCCTCATGAAATTCTGGATTACCATACTAACCGTGGGCGTTTTTCAAAATGCCATAGCACAAAAACAAACCAGCAGTACGCAGCAGGTGTGGTTGGGCTATTTTAACCAGTTAAGGTTGTCGGATAAATGGGGCCTTTGGGTAGATGGGCATTTAAGAACCAAGGAAGATTTTACACAGGATTTTTCACAGGCCATTGCCAGGGTAGGACTGACGTATTATGTAACGGATCAAACCAAGGTTACTGCGGGTTATGCCTTCGTCAACCACTTTCCTGCAGATGCGCATCCGGAGATTTCGCAACCCGAACATCGCATCTGGCAACAGGTGCAGTGGCACAACCGGTTGCCGGCTTTGCGCCTAATGCAATGGTTCCGGCTGGAAGAAAGATTCCGGCACAAGATCAAAGATGCCGATGAACTGGCGGAGGGGTATCATTTCAACTACCGGATGCGGTATAATTTCTTTTTGAGTGCTCCTTTGAGCAAAAAAGCTTTTGCGCCCCATACCGTTTCCTTTGTGTTGAACGATGAAGTGCACGTCAATTTTGGAAAAGAGATCGTCTATAACTATTTCGACCAGAACCGGTTTTTTGTAGGCTTTAGTTATCATACCAATGCGCATGACAACCTGCAACTGGGCTATATGAATTTGTTTCAGCAGCTGCCGGCCGGCAATAAGTACCGGACTGTACATGCCATACGGTTATTTTATTTCCAGAACCTGGATTTGAGGAAAAAAGAAACCCATCACAAAACACTATAATTAGTCTTTTGAAAATAGAAGCTCAAACATACAAAGCATCGGTGCAGCAGGAGGCCAATCACCTCTTCCCGGTTTTTTTAAAGCTGGAGGAACTATCGGTTTTGATTATTGGCGGCGGCAACGTAGGCCTGGAAAAATTGCGGGCCGTTTTGCAAAATGCGCCTCAAACCCGGGTACGGCTGGTGGCCATTGCCATTCGGGAAGAAATTTACCAGCTGGCCGAGCAGCATGCGCAGGTAGAGTTGGTCAAACGGCCTTATGAAGCGCAGGACCTGGATGCGGCAGACATTGTGATTGCAGCCGTGAACGACCCGGAGGCGAGCGCCCAGGTTTGGAAACTGTCCAAAGAAAAAGGAAAGCTGATTAATGTGGCGGACAAACCCGACCTGTGCGATTTTTACCTGAGTTCGGTGGTGCAGAAAGGGGCCCTTAAAATAGCCATATCCACCAACGGCAAGTCGCCCACAGCGGCCAAACGCCTGAAAGAAGTGATGCAGGAGGTGCTGCCTAACGAGCTGAACGATGTGATCAACAACCTCAATAAAATACGCAACAGCCTCAATGGAGACTTTGAGTACAAGGTTAAAAAGCTCAATGAAATCACCAAAGTGCTGGTGGAAAAAGAGGGGCGGGATAAAGAAGTACAGTGGCGGAAAGTAGCTACTTACTCGCTGGTGGCCTTTGCCTTGATGCTGATCGGCCACTTTATTTTTTCGTACCTGCCTTTTGAGCAAATAGCCACTGACACGGTGGCCTTGTATGGTACGCTGGATAAAAACTTTCACTGGATGCTGCTGGCCGGTTTCCTGGCCCAGCTGATAGACGGTGCCTTGGGCATGGGTTATGGTGTCACCAGTGCTACCATCTTGTTATCGGCCGGCGTAAGCCCGGCGGCTATCAGCGGCAGCATTCATACCGCTGAAATGTTTGCCAGCGGCGCCTCCGGTTACAGCCATTACCGCTTTGGCAACGTCAATAAAAAACTGTTCAAAATTCTGGTAATACCCGGCGTGATTGGGGCTATACTGGGTGCTATTTTCCTGACCCGGTTTGGCGAAACCCATCTGGCTTACTTGCGTCCGGCCATGGCTATTTATACCCTGCTCCTGGGGGTACGTATTTTGGTAAGCGCCTTCCGTAAGCAGCAGCAGCAAAAAAAGTTCAAAGCCTATGGCCCTTTGGCTGGGGTGGGTGGCTTTCTGGATTCGTTTGGCGGTGGCGGCTGGGGACCTATTGTTACCACCACACTCATCACCAAAGGGCGCAGTCCCAAATATGTTATTGGCTCAGTAAGTCTGACCGAGTTTTTTGTGACCCTGGCCAGTGCCTTTACCTTTTTTACTTTAATTGGCATTACCCATTGGCAGGTGATCCTGGCCCTGCTGATTGGCGGGCTGATTGCCGCTCCACTGGCGGCCCGTATTACCGGTAAACTGCCCCGGAAAACTTCTTTTATCCTGCTGGGGATACTGGTTATTTTCTGGAGCTTCCGTATCCTGGTAAAAGCGATATAGGGTTTTGAAGATATCTCTCCGCGGGAGAGGTATTTTTTTGCCAAATTAGTCCACTAAAATAGTAGACTAAGTAATCAAAAAAATTAAATAATAAACCAACCAATATGAGAAGTAGCAATGTAGTATGGATGTTTCTGAAAAGAAGAATGGCGAACGTTTATCCAAAAGGACACACGGTTTTTTTCCTGGTGTTGTTGATCGCAGCGATGAACAACAGGGCCGGGGCGCAGGAAAACAACCTGATTGAAATTTCAGGACAGGTCACCGACCAGGACAGCAAAGCCCCGCTCTCTGATGTCAGTGTGAGCATTAAAGGCGCGGTATCCGGTACGGTCACCAACAGCACCGGTCAATTTGTGCTGCGTACCCGGCTAAAGTTCCCGATTACGTTGGTGTTTACATCGGTTGGTTTTCAGCAGCAGGAGTTTGAAGTCACCAGCCTGGAGTCCAAACTGAATATTGCACTGGTTACCCAAACGCTTTTGGGTAAAGAAGTCGTCGTGTCGGCTTCCCGGGTGGCAGAAAGCATATTGAAGTCGCCGGTGGCCATTGAAAAGCTGGACATACGGGCCATACGGGAAACGCCGGCGCCCAGTTTTTACGATGCCCTGGAAAACGTAAAAGGCGTACAGATGACCACTTCCAGCCTGACGTTCAAAGTGCCCAATACCCGAGGCTTTAATATTCCCAATAACTTTCGTTTTATGCAGCTGGTAGATGGGGTGGATATGCAGGCCGCCACTTTAGGCGTACCCCTGGGCAATGCCATTGGC
>JAEWAC010000460.1 GCA_023391895.1 Bacteroidota bacterium | reverse complement strand
CGCACCGGAGTCAAACACAATCTGCACATCCTTTTCGGTTTTGATGCCGCCGCCAAAATCAATGACCAGGGACGTTTTGCCGGCCAGGGTTTCCAGCACTTTCCAGTTTTTTACCGCCCCGGCCTTGGCGCCATCCAGGTCTACCAAATGCAGGCGCTGCAAACCGGCATCTTCAAACTGGCGGGCCACTTCCAAAGGATGTTCATTGTATATTTTTTTCTGGCTGTAATCACCATGCGTCAGGCGTACGCACTTGCCTTCGATAATATCAATAGCAGGAATGATTTGAAAGCCCCCTTTCTCACTGAAGGGGGCACTTAGGCTTGTATTTTCTTTAGTTGACATGAAGCACTTTAAAAATTAATTGTTGATAATAGAACAAACACCCGAAGTGTACGACGCAACCAAAGCTCGGTAAAGTTTCAAAAGCCGGATATAGTTGACAGTGGACAAATGACAGTTGACAGCAGGAAAGAGTGTCCTTCAAGATCCCATACCTTCTATTATTCATCATTTTTCCCTGATTATCCTTTTCATCACCCTCAATCAAGGGTCAGACAACTCATTCAAAAACCCATACTGATATCCAACCCGTGAACTGTGAACTGACGAACTTAAAACTTTAAACCTTAGACTTTAAACCTTAATCTCCTCCCACCTAAGTTCCCCCTTCAGGGGACAGGGGGCGCAGGTTCAAAAAGTTTTGTATGATTTGATCGCCTACGGCTGCACTTTTTTCGGCGTGAAATTGCACCCCATAAAAATTGTCTTTTTGTATGGCGGCGGCATACTCCACACCATAATTACACCGGGCAATAGTGTACTGGCTATCTTCGGCATAAAAGCTGTGCACGTTATAAATAAAGCTGTTATCAGGAATGTTTTGAAACAGCGGTGACTGTAGGCTGTAAATATTGTTCCAGCCTACTTGCGGCACTTTTAACTGCAACTGCCTGGGCTTGAACTTTTTGATCTGCACGGGTACAATACCTAAACAGTCCGTATCATTTTCTTCGGAATGGGCGCATAACAACTGCATGCCCACGCAAATGCCCAGCACCGGTTGCTTTAATTCTTTGATCACCTCATCCAGGTTGTTTTGTTGCAGGCTTTTCATGGCGCTGCTGGCCTCTCCCACGCCCGGAAAGATCACCTTATCGGCCGCCCTTATTTTTTCGGGATCATCGGTTACTTCGGCCGAAACCTGCAGCCGCTCCAAAGCATATAAAACCGACTGGATATTTCCTGCGTTGTATTTGATAATTGCCAAATTCATTGTAAATTTCGTTTGATCAGCGGAAGTAGCTCACCTGGTAGAGCGACAGCTTCCCAAGCTGTAGGTAGCGGGTTCGAGTCCCGTCTTCCGCTCATTTTATAATCTTGCTTAAAAACTGTTGGGTGGCCTGCTTTACATCTTCTCCATTGCTGATGGCTTTAATGTAGGCACTACCGATAATGGCACCGTTGGCATAGCGGCTGGCCGTTTCAAAGCTTTGTTTGTCTTTAATGCCAAAGCCTACTAAAACCGGGTTTTGCAGTTGCATGTTTTGCAGCTTCTGCAAATAACTTTCGGTAAAGGAGAAGTCTTTGTCCAGTCCTGTGGTGGAGGAAGAAGACACCGCGTATACAAAGCCACTGCTCAGCCGGTCTACTTTCCGGATGCGCTCTTCACTGGTTTCCGGCGTGACCAGGAACACAAAGTCCAGTCCATGTTTTTTTACAATTGCGCCGTATTCGGTTTCAAACTCGTACAAGGGCAGGTCAGGCAAGATCAGTCCATCCACACCGACACGGGCGGCATCCGCGCAAAACCGGTCAAAACCGTATTGCAGTACCGGGTTTAAATAACCCATGAGCACTACGGGAATGTGTATGGTGTTTCTAAAATCTTTTAATTGCTCTAACAGTTTGGCAATGGTCATTCCATTTTCCAAAGCTTGGCTGCCACTGGCTTGAATAACCGGCCCATCGGCCAGCGGATCGCTGTAGGGAATGCCCAGTTCAATAATATCGGCACCACTTTCTTGTAAAGCCTGCATCACCTCCTGCGTACTTTCCAGCCGGGGATAACCGGCGGTACAATACACGTTCAGTACATTACGATGCTTTTTCTGAAACAACTGTTGTAAACGGCTCATCTTAGTTCTTTCTCCATTTTAATGTTTGCGCGTTTGTATTCCGTAGTACCTACCGGCACTTCCGAAAAACCATATTTCTGGTATAAATGAATGGCGGGTTCCAGCCCGGTATTGGAATACAAGATCAGTTTTTGCGCCCCCAAAGCTTTGGCTTTTTCAATGGCAAATTGCATCAGCGCATTGCCGATCTTTAATCCCTGATAGTGTTCATCCACCGCCATTTTAGAGAGTTCGAAAGTAGATGCATCCAGCTTTATCAAAGCAAACGTACCTACGACGGTACCCTTATATTCCGCAAAAAATATATATCCCCCCTGATCAATGATGTACGCCTCGGGGGCAGCCAGCACTTCCTGGTCCACCGGTTCTACCTCAAAATATTTATTGAGCCAGGCCTTGTTGAGTGCCGAAAAGTGTTGTGCTAAAGGGGGTGTAAAATCAATTATGCGAATCGTGTCATTCATGTTTATAACTGTTCGTAAAAGCCGGCCACCTGCTCCCATTCCTGATCCGGCTCAATTTCAAAGTTGTGTTCCCGTTCAATGGTGGGTAAAAAATAGTTTAAAAAGTCATTGACCGGTTCCGGCCTTTTGGTATAAAAAATAATCTCCCGCTTGCGGTACTGCGTGATGTGGCCTACATGCAAAGTGGGCGTTTCATTCTCCAAATACTCAATGATCTTTTTTTCGATCTCCAGTAAGTACTCAAATTCTGCGTCTTCGGGGTGCCCGTCTTCGTTATAGACGTCCGGTATGATTTCAATAAAAACCGAATAGCCATAATCAAACCTGTCCTCCAGCTTTTTCAGATCGCTGTTGATAATTGCCAGTGCAGGATAACCATCCATTTCAAACTTGAACCCGGTGTAGGTGGAGTTATTGCTATTCATACCGTTTGTATTAATCTGTCAAAGTTCCCATTTATTTACTGAAGTTGAGACTGAACTTAAGCCAGTGCCATGCGACCCCGCCTATATCATCCCCCTACTTCACTGCCTTGCATGTCCATGGCCTTCATATAAGTAGCAAGGTCTTTATCGCCCCGGCCACTTAAATTGACCACCACATGATCCTTTTCACTAAAGGTCATTTTTTTCAGGGCCGCTAATGCATGCGCACTTTCCAGCGCCGGAATAATACCTTCCAGCTTAGCCAGTTCAAAAGCAGATGCCAACGCTTCTGCATCGGTAGCATGCAAAAACTGCCCGCGGCCGCTGTCAAACAGGTGGGCATGCATGGGACCAATACCCGGATAATCCAGACCGGCCGAAATGCTGTGCGGTTCCACCACCTGTCCGTCATCCGTCTGCATTAGGAGGCTTTTACTGCCATGCAGGATACCGGCAGTTCCTAACTGTGTCGTGGCCGCAGTTTTGCCGCTGAACACGCCTTCGCCACCTGCCTCCACGGCAATGATCTGCACCGCGGGTTCGTCCAGGAAGTGATAAAACGCCCCGGCCGCATTGGAACCGCCGCCAACGCAGGCAATTACATGCGTGGGCAATTCGGAACCTGTTTTTTCCTTTAACTGCCACCGCACTTCTTTACTGATCACGCTTTGAAAACGGGCAACCATATCGGGATAAGGATGCGGCCCTACCACGCTACCAATAATATAGTGGGTGTCGGTCGGGTTGTTGATCCAGTCGCGGATGGCTTCGTTGGTGGCGTCTTTTAAAGTTTTGCTGCCGCTGGTGGCCGGTATAACAGTAGCACCCAGCATCTTCATACGGGCCACGTTGGGCGCCTGCCGCTCAATATCTTTTTCGCCCATGTACACAATGCACTCCACGCCTTTCAAAGCACATACGGTAGCGGTGGCTACGCCGTGCTGACCTGCCCCAGTTTCAGCAATAATTCGTTTTTTACCCAGCCGCTCCGCCAGCAAAATCTGGCCTACGGTATTGTTGACTTTATGCGCACCGGTATGACACAGGTCTTCGCGTTTCAAAAAGATGTTGGTGTTAAATGACTGGCTTAAACGTTTGGCATAATATAAAGGTGTAGGCCGGCCCACATAGTCCTGCAACAACTGCTGATACTCTTTCTGAAACGAGGCATCATAGATAATGTCCAGGTATTTTGCCTGTAGTTCTTCTATGTTGCGGTGCAACATTTCGGGTATATAGGCGCCGCCAAACTTTCCGTAATATCCATATTCATTGGGCGTAGTAAACGTGTTTGTTGTGCTCATGCGTAATGCTAGTTTTCTTTTGTTGTATCACTCACGGCAGAAGCGTGCAGCTCACTGACAAAATGTTTTAATAAATCCATGTTTTTTAGACCGGGCTCCGTTTCAAACCGGCTGTTGACATCTATGGCGTACAGGCATGGGTGTTTGAATGCTTTAATTTTCTCCACATCATCGGGCCCGATACCCCCGCTTAAGAAAAAAGACTTGTTGACCTGCGCTCTTTCCAAAACCGTCCAGTCAAACGACCGGCCGCTGCCTCCATACCCTTTGGTATCGGTATCAAACAAATAATAATGACAGGCATCTTCAAACGCCACTACCCGGTCATGCAGCTCTTCTTCATCACCCATGCGGAACACTTTAATAACATGCACTTCATCCATCAGGGCTTTACACAGCATGGCCGACTCATCGCCGTGCAGCTGCACAGCCGACAGGCCGTAATCGGCAATGGCGGTCCGGATGGTTTCCAGTTCGGCATTTACAAAAACACCTACTTTTCTGATGGCGCAGTGCTTGATCTCCTCTTTGTGGTCCTGCAACTTATCGCCGGCATAGCGGGCCGATTTTTCGTAAAAGATCAAACCGGCAAACTCCACTCCCAATGCCTGCAACTGCTGCATCTGCTCTACACTAGTAATACCACACACTTTTATCCTCATGCTTTCACTTGTGCTAATTGTTCGGTAAATTGTTTGAAAGCAGCCCCGGGATTTTCGGCTTTCATAAAGTTTTCACCTATCAAAAATCCCTGGAAGCCATACTGCTTTAAGTAATGTATGTTTTTTACATCACTGATGCCGCTTTCGGCTACCCGTACAAAATCACTACCAAGCCGTTCGGCCAGGCGTATCGATTGTTCTAAGTCTACGTTAAATGTTTTGAGGTTGCGGTTGTTAATGCCTACCAGGTCCACTTCGGCACATACATGGTCCAGTTCGCTTTCGTCATGCAGTTCCAGCAACACTTCCAGTCCTAAATTTTTGGCCGTACTGGCCAGTTGTCTTACTTCCTGCGGACTTAAGCAGGCAGCAATCAGCAAAATCACTTCGGCGCCGTACGCCCTGGCTTCCACCAGCTGGTATTCATCAATCATGAAATCTTTGCGCAACAGGGGCACTTCATTGATGGTAGCGGCCACCAGGTCGTTCAGGCTGCCGCCAAAAAAGATTTCATCCGTTAAAACCGAAATGCCGGAAGCGCCATATTGCGCATAGGCTTTGGTTACTTCTTCCACTGTTGCTTTATCATTGATGATGCCCTTGGAAGGTGACCGGCGTTTGAACTCTGCAATAATGCCGGTCTTGCTTTCGTCCAGTATATAGGTTTTTAAAGAAAGGGTCTCGTGGCTAAAAAAAGGCCCCTGCTCCAGCTCCGCCAGACTTTTTTCTTTTTTGCGCTGCTCTACCTCAATTCTTTTTTGTGCGATAATGGTCTCCAGTATGTTCATGTTACTGCAAGGATATGAGTTTTTGAAAACATTGATAGGCTTTGCCGCTTTCCAGGCTCTCTACCGCTGCGTTATAGGCAGCATCGTAGCTGCCATAGCCGCCGGTGCCCTGCAGCGCCATGGCTGCATTGGCTAAAACTACGGCATTTTGCGCCCAACTGCCGTCTCCTTTCAACACTCGCATAAAGATCTTGGCCGCATCCTCCACACTGTTGCCACCGCTGATGTCGGTGCTGGTCACCAGTCGTTTGCCCAACTGCTCGGGTGTAAAAATTTTTTCGCCTTCGTTGGTGATGACCTTGGTATCGTTGGTAAGCGAAACTTCATCATACCCGTCCAGGCTGTGAATAATGGTAAAGGAGCGTCCGGTTTGCTGCAATAAATACGTATAAATGCGGGCCATCTCCAGGCTATACACCCCCACCAACTGGTAAGCCGGCTTGGCAGGATTGACCATGGGCCCCAGCATGTTAAAGAAGTTGCGCATGCCCAGATTCTTGCGAACAGAAGCCACCGTTTTTAAAGCCGGGTGAAACAAGGGCGCATGCATAAAACAAATGTTGGCTTCTTCCACTTCCCTTTTCAGTTGGTCATTGTGGTTTTTAAAACGATAGCCCAGGCTTTCCATAACGTTGGAAGCCCCGCTCATGGAAGAAGCCCCATAGTTGCCGTGCTTGGCCACTTTGTGACCCGCACCCGCCACTAAAAAGCAAGCCAGCGTAGAAATGTTGAAAGTGTTTTTGCCATCACCACCGGTGCCTACAATGTCTACCACCGCATGGCCATTTAAATCAACGGGCACGCACAGCTCCAGCAGTCCATCAGTAAAGCCCTGCAACTCATCAATGGTAATGCTGCGCATGAGGTAAACAGTAATAAAGGCGGCAATTTCCGTATCGTTATAACTGCCCTTGGCCATGTTCAGCATGACTTCTTTCGCCTGCTCACGGCCCAGGGTTTTATGTTCAAATAATAGCTGTAAAATCTTTTTCATCGTCTTTCTTAGCTTTTTAACCAGTTACGCATGATGGTTTCTCCTTGCGGGGTCAGTACACTTTCGGGGTGAAACTGCACGCCCTGCACATCGTAGGTTTTATGCTGCAGCGCCATGATGTAGCCATTATTATCTTTGGCGGTGATTTCCAGTTCATCCGGAAAGGCTTCTTCGGCAATGACCCAGCTATGGTAACGACCGACTTCAATTTCCTCCTCCAGACCTTTTAAGAGCGGCGCTTGTTTATTAATAATTTTTACCGGCGTGGCAATGCCATGGTAAACCGTGGATAAATTCACCAGCCTACCGCCAAAAGCTTCGCCAATGGCCTGGTGGCCCAGGCATACACCCAGTATGGATTTGGTGGCGGCATATTCCTTGATCAAAGGCAGGAGCAAGCCCGCTTCTGAGGGAATACCGGGGCCGGGTGACAAAATGATCTTATCATACTGGGCCACTTTTTCCAGCGGAATTTCGTCGTTGCGGAACACCTCCACTTTTTCACCCAGTATTTTTTCCACCAGGTGCACCAGGTTGTAGGTGAACGAATCGTAATTATCGAAAACTAATACTTTCATGTTTAATATGGGCTTTTAAAGAAGTTGAACAGGATTACGGGTAATGCCGTGTGCGACGCAACGGAAGTCCATTATTGTGCTATCGCTGGCTTCCTCCATCTTCCTTTCAACTGATATGTTGGGCTGCTATCACAGCACTTTTCAGCGCATTTAATTTATTATCCACTTCTTTCAGTTCGCTTTGGGGCTGGCTGGCGGCTACTACGCCGGCGCCGGCCTGGTAATAAAGGGTATTGTTGCGGCTGAGGAAAGTGCGGATCATGATGGCATGGTTGCAATCGCCGCCAAATCCTACAAAGCCAATAGCGCCTCCATAAAAACTGCGGCTGGTGGTTTCCAATTCGTCGATCAGTTGCATGGCCTTGTACTTGGGTGCCCCGCTCAGCGTACCGGCCGGAAAGGTTTTGGCCAGCACCTGGAAGGGATTGGTATTTGGCGGCACCTCGCCGGCCACTTCGCTCACCAGGTGAATGACGTGCGAGTAATAATGCACCTGGCGGTAACGGGTAACGGTCACGTTTTTACATACGGTGCTCAGGTCATTGCGGGCCAGGTCTACCAGCATCACATGCTCGGCATTTTCTTTTTCGTCTTTTAGCAGTTCGGCGGCTTTTTGCCCATCGGTGGCTTCGTCGCCGGTGCGTTTAAAAGTGCCGGCAATGGGATGCACCACCGCTTTTCCATTTTTAATAATCAGCTGCGACTCGGGTGATGAGCCCATGAGTTTATAATCTCCATAATCGAAAAAGAACAGGTAAGGTGAAGGATTGATGCTGCGCAGGGCCCGGTACACGTTCATTTCATCGCCGGTAAACGATTGCTGGAACCGGCGGCTCAACACGATCTGGAACACATCACCACGGTAGCAGCTGGCAATGCCTTTTTTTACCATCTCGATATAATCTTCATCCTCAATGTTGGACGTTTCGCCATTCACCACTTTGAAAGGATAGACCGGCACATCCTTGCTTTTGATCACCGACTCCACTGCAGCCACTTCGCTTTCCAGTCCGGGTATTACGTTTTCGCAAATAAACAGTTCGTCTTTAAAATGATTGATGGCAATGACGTACTGGTACAGGCGATAGCGGGCCAGCGGTATCAGCGTGGCCGCATCGGGCGTTTTTTGAAACTGGATTTTTTCAAACTGCTGTACGGCATCGAAGGTAAAATAGCCATACAAACCCTGTGCAAAGGCAGCGGCTTTATCTGTAGGCGGCTCGGCCTCAAAGCGTTGCATAAAGCTCCACAGTACGTCGGGCAGGTGGTTGCCGGCGTCAAGCTTTATTTTTTCGGGTTGGCTGTTGGGCAGTTTAAACTCTGCATTGGCTTTGTCTTTTACTTCTATACCGGCTATGGCATTGATGCCGATAAAGGAGTAGCTGTTTTCGGCCGCATGGTTATCCGCACTTTCCAGCAGAATGGTATCGCGGAAGCGGTCGCGCAGGCGCAGGTAGATGCCCACCGGGGTGTACACATCGGCCAGCAGCCTTTTCACCTTTGTTTGTATGCTGATTTTTTTCATAATGGTAAAAACAAAGAGCCCCGAAACATACTTCGGGGCTCTGAATATGGTTACGATCAACCAACTATAGCAATAGCATTACAGCACCCCGTAAGAGTTTGTATGCCACCACCAATGTTTGTTGATTACTAATTTCATACTGCAAATATGCGGTTACCTGCACTTCTGGCAAAATAAATTTTATAGCTTTAAGAAAAGATTCTATGCTTATTCAACATAAACAGCAAGGTAACCGGGGTATGTTTTTTATTGAGGAAGATGGTGAGATTTTGGCGGAAATCATTTACAGCCACCCTACTACCGACCGTATTATGATTGAACATACCGAGGTAGATGATGCCCTGAAGGGCCAGGATGTGGGTTATGAACTGGTGCACCATACCGTGGAGCATGCCCGCCAGCACCATTTAAAGATCATTCCCGTGTGCCGTTTTGCCAAATCGGTTTTTGACCGCAAGCCGGATTTTATGGATGTACTGGCAGACTGAGAGGCGTGAAAAGTGAAAAGGGAATCGTCAATGGTGAATCGTCAATAGTGAATGGGGGAATCATCAATGTTTGAAAACCCATACGGGCATTTGGTTCCTATTATCAACTTTTTCAAAAACCCATATCACCATTCACGATTCACGTTTCACCATTGACCATTTACGATTTCCCTTCTCATCGCACCCGGGTCCAGGTGTCGGTTTTGCCGATCCACGAAAACCCCACATAACCTCTTACCGCAAGTGTGTTATGATCCTGGAGCTTCATATAGGCTTTGTATTCTTTGCCATCGCTGGGGTTGTAAATATGGCCGCCGGTCCATTCCCCGTCTTCAAAGGTAAAGTCCCGCATCATCACCAGCCCAATCAGTGGTTGGTTTCGCTTGGCAGGGTCGTCGTTTTTACGGTCTACCCTGGGTTTTCCGTTGGCGTCTTTGGCATCGCGCAGCCACAAAATTTTACCATAGTATTTCTGGCCTTGTTTATAAATCTGTATATGGCCCTTTCCGCTGCTGTTTTTCCATACTCCCAGTACAGCATCGGGATTGACGGCTGCCCCGGCCGTAACGGTAGCCAAAAGCAATAGGGTAAACAATACACTCTTCATACATTCCAGTTTTTAGGCTCTGCTATTTTTTAAAAATACAGTTTCCTACTGCCAAACACCATTCCATTTTATAAGCTTATCAGGGTTTTAACAGTGCCGATGGTGGGGAGAAGAGAAGTCCACAGTCGACAGATGTGAAAAGTGAATAGTCAATAGTGAATGCTTTAGGCTTCAATTGCTTATGGGGTTTTGAAAGAGTTGTATTGGGTATTTATCCCCGCCTCTGACCTGCTGAATTGGTTTTCAGCATCTGCTTGTAACATCTTTAAAACTTCATGTAGCAGTTCTTTTATGATTTCCTATGACTATATGCTTTTCTTACTATAGGTAGCGCTTCTTACTTTTTCTCCCCGAAAAAGGGGAGCAAAAAGTTCAAGGCCAACCCGATGGCTCCGCCCGTCTGGCCTTGCCCACGCACAGCAACCCTCACTACAGCAGGTATCATGCACAATGAATTGTAGATAATTTGACTTGTCTTACTGGTATGGGTTTTTAAAAGAGTTTCATCTTTTTGCGTGCTATGCGTAGTTACTAAAGGCTAGGGTATCCCGCTACGCAATCCCTAAAGCAATAAGAGTCTGAAGCTATCGCGGGATAAGGCGCTGCACCAGTCTGGCTGCCCTCCTTTT
>JAEWAC010000454.1 GCA_023391895.1 Bacteroidota bacterium | reverse complement strand
CTTCTTACTTTTTCTCCCCGAAAAAGTAAGCAAAAAGTTCAAGGCTGCCCTGATCGCTCCGCGCAGGCAGCCGGCCCTCGCACAGCAACAGACACTACGGAGTGTATCATGCACTCAGTTCTGTAGATTAATTGAAGAGGTTTACTTTATATAGGTTTTGAAGAAGTTCGCGTGTCAAGGTATAATACTGCTGGCGCTGTATCCTGCTACCCTTGCACTACAGAAACAAGAGTTCTCAAGTTATCGCGGGATAAGGCGCTGGATCAGTCTGACTGCCCTGCTTTTTGATTTTGCCTTTTAACTTTTGCCTTTCAAAACCCCATATGACTATTGAAAATCTTTATATCTCTCTTTTCTTCCTAATCTATTCAATCTCCCCAAATCATGGTTCAGACATCTGCGTAATCCTTCCTCAAATCCGTGAAATCCGCGATAAAAAAAATCCCCGCCGGCTGGCAGGGATTCTAAATGTTATATGGAGCAGCGCCTTATTTCTTGCTGCTGGTTTTTGCTTTTTTGTTTTGGGAGGATTTGACCTGTTCTGCTTTTTTGTATTCGTCAGTTTTTACATAAGCGTCCCAGGCGTTAGCGTCCAATACCTGGCCGGTAATTCTTAAGATTTTAGGCTCCTGAATGCCGGCAAATTTGACGTATACTTCTTTATTGAAAGCATCCAGTGCGGCAGCGTTGTATTGTACTTTCAGCTTGGCGGTCGCATTAGGGGCAATGGGTTCTTTGGGTACTTCCGGTGTGGTGCAGCCACAGCCCGCCGTAGCGTTTTCAATCACAATCGGTTTGTTGCTGGTGTTGGTAATTTCAAAATAAGTTGTTACCGGCACGCCCTGCTTGATTTTGCCAAAGCTGTAGTTCTCGGTATTTACTTTTACCACTTCATCGGCCTTTTGCTGTGCCATTGCTGTAAAACCCATTATAAAAGCAGTTGCCAGGAATAATAACTTCTTCATAAATTACTGTGTTTGTTGTTTTAAAAATTGTATTGAGGCATTGGCGGGGGCGGCACCTTCCGGCGTACGCCATACCATACCTTTTATTAGGATTTGTTTGGAGCCGTTTTGGTTGTATTGAACCGTAATATATTTTTCAAAAGGCCCTTCTGCGGCCGCATTAAAACCTACTTTGATTTGGGAAATGGCGCCGGGAGCAATGGGTGCTTTGCTCCACTCCGGTGTAGTACAGCCACAGGTGGTAATCACATCGGTTAGTTGCAGCGGCTGGTTGCTGTTGTTGACCAGTTCAAAAACATGGTAGACCGGCTTGCCCTGCGGCACCTTGCCAAAGTCGTACGCCGTTTCTTTCAGCCGCACGGCATCGGCTGCCGGGGTTTCGGTTTGCGCTGATGCGCTGATAAACATCACCAGCAAAAATAGCAGGCTGTATACTTTCTTCATCAGAAGACGCATTAGGATTCCAAAAATACAAGAAAAGGCTTGCAATGTCCAGTTTTACGCACAATTTGGGTTTTTTTAACGATAAAATCTTCAACACCTATTTTTGCTGCATGGAAAATTCGTTTGAGGCTGCACAGCCGTCCATGGATCGACTATCATTTGACAACTTTCGCGACGAAGTGTTGCAGGATTACAAGTGGGTATGCCTGAGTCGCGCTGCCAGCCTGTTGGGCCGTAAAGAGGTACTGACCGGCAAGGCCAAGTTTGGCATTTTTGGCGATGGCAAGGAAGTAGCGCAGGTGGCAATGGCCAAGTTCTTTCAGCCAGGCGATTTCCGCTCCGGTTACTACCGCGACCAGACCTTTGCCTTTGCCAGCGGACTGGCCACCGTGGAGCAGTTTTTTGCGCAGTTGTATGCCGACCCTGACCTGGAGCACGATCCGTTCAGTGCCGGCCGGCAAATGAACGGACACTTTGCCACCCGCTTTGTAAGCGAGGAGGGCGAGTGGCTAGACCTGGCGCATCGCAAAAATGTTTCATCCGATATTGCCCCCACGGCCGGGCAAATGGTGCGGGGTCTGGGATTGGCCTTTGCTTCCAAATGCTTTCGGAATGTAAAAGAACTGGAGCAGTTTCCGCATTTATCCAACCACGGCAACGAAGTGTGCTTTTGTACCATAGGAGACGCCTCTACCTCCGAAGGCCATTTTTGGGAAACCATCAATGCCGCCGGCGTGCTGCAGGTGCCGTTGGTGGTGTTTGTGTGGGATGATGGTTACGGTATATCCGTGCCTAAAAAATACCAAACCACCAAGGCTTCCATTTCAGAAGCCATGAAAGGTTTTCAGATAGAAGACGGTACCAATGGCTTTAATATTTATAAAGTAAAAGGGTGGGATTACGCCAGCCTGTGCGAAACCTTTGAAGAAGGCATTCGCCTGGCCCGCGAAACCCATACCCCCACGCTGTTTCATGTAGAGGAAATCACCCAGCCGCAGGGCCACTCTACTTCCGGCAGCCACGAGCGGTATAAAAGCGCCGAGCGCCTGGAGTGGGAGCGGGCCTGGGATGGCATGGTAAAAATGCGGGAGTGGATACTGGAAAACGCGCTGGCCAGCGAAGAAGAACTGGCCGAAATAGAACAAAGCGCCAAAGAAGAAGTGCGGGAAAGCCGCCAACAGGCCTGGGAGCAGTACCTGCAGCCCATAAAAAACCAGGTAACCAAAGCGGTGGATCTGATCCAGGATGTAGCCAACAAAATGCCGCAGCAGGCACCTGCCTTGCAAAAGCTGGCCAGCGACCTGGCGGGCATCCGCGAGCCTTTGCGCCGCCATGTGATACATGCCCTTCATACCGCCCTGAACCTGGCCGGCAACCACGACGCGGCTTACTGGCTGCAGGATTATTATAACGACCTGAAAAAAGAAAACACCACTTTATACAATACCTATTTGTATAACGAGGGTGCAAAGAGTGCTTTGAAAGTAGTGGAAACAAAGTTGCAGTTTGCCCCAGACGCCCCTACGGTAAACGGATATGAGGTTTTGAACCATTATTTCGACGAGCTGTTTGCTACCCATCCTAAAGTGTTTGCCTTTGGCGAAGACCTGGGCTATATAGGCGATGTGAACCAGGGGTTCAGCGGCCTGCAGGCCAAGTACGGCGAGGACCGCATTTTTGATACCGGCATTCGCGAACTGACCATCATGGGCCAGGGCATTGGAATGGCCGTGCGGGGACTGCGGCCCATTGCCGAAATTCAGTACCTGGATTACCTGCTGTATGGTTTGCAGCCGTTAAGCGACGATGTGGCTACGCTGCACTTCCGCACCAAGGGTCAGCAAAGCTGCCCCCTTATTGTGCGTACCCGCGGCCACCGGCTGGAGGGCATCTGGCACAGCGGTTCACCCATGGGTATGGTCATAAACGCTTTGCGTGGCATGTACGTATGTGTGCCCCGCAATATGACACAAGCCGTAGGCATGTACAATACCTTGCTGCAAAGCAACGATCCGGCTATTGTAATAGAGTGCCTCAATGGTTACCGCTTAAAAGAAAAGTTGCCTTCTAATCTGTTGGAATATACCGTACCGTTGGGCGTGCCCGAAGTGGTAAAAGAAGGCCGCGACATCACCATCGTTACCTATGGCTCTACCCTGCGGGTAGTATTGGAGGCGGTGCAGGTGCTGGAAAAGAGCGGCATCAGCTGCGAAGTGGTGGATGTGCAAACCCTGCTGCCCTTTGATATCCATCATAAAATTCTGGAATCGCTGAAAAAGACGGCCCGCATTGTTTTTGTGGATGAAGACGTGCCTGGTGGGGCTGCCGGCTTTATGTTCAACCAGGTCATGGAAGAACAGGGCGGTTACCGCTGGCTGGATGTGGCACCCCGCACCATCACGGCCAAAGCACACCGACCCGCTTACGGCAGCGACGGCGACTACTTTAGCAAACCCAATGTGGAAGAAATAGAAACGGTGATCCGGCAGATGATGGCAGAATAAGTAGTTTAGGTGCTTATGTACACGAACTTTTTATATATCATAGATTTACTGGGCACCTTTGCTTTTGCAGTTTCCGGCGCTTTTGCCGCCATGGAAAAAGAGCTGGATCCTTTTGGGGTCATTATCATCGCCTTTGCCACGGCAATTGGCGGCGGTACCCTGCGTGATGTGCTGTTGGGCAACCTGCCGGTGAGCTGGTTGAACAACGGGGTCGCCATTTTACTTATTTTCTTTAGCGCGATTGCTACCATGCTGTTTGGTGCTCACTTCAAGCACCTGGCACGGCCGCTTTTCCTTTTTGATGCTTTGGGTATTGGGGTTTTTACCATTGTGGGGCTGGAGATGGGGTTGAGG
>JAEWAC010000397.1 GCA_023391895.1 Bacteroidota bacterium | reverse complement strand
GTACACCACAATGCTGGTGTTTTTAGGCAGGGTTTTTAATTGTTGTTGAAATTGGAGCAGGTTTTCTGCATCGTCCACACTGCCTATGTCAACCGAATGCCGGATCAGCGCGCCGGGGCCAATACTGAAGATCAGCGGCAGGTTTTTGCCCGATTGGATCTGGCTGGCCAGTTGGGCCGGCTCCAGCAGTTGCTCCTGGGTCCAGTTGTCCTGCTTTTGCGCCCACGTGTTTTGAGCAAATAACAACGCCATTGCAAACAGAAAAAAGGCAAACGGGCTGCGGGTATTCATGATCTTATATTTTATTGGAAGGTAAAAATAAGGTTCTTGCTGATGCCATACAATCACTATTCATCTGCTTTGATTGTTGTTGCTCTTTAAATGGCTGTCACCAGCTGCCAGGTAATTTTTTTGCTTTTCTGTAATTACAACAAGTGCGTAAAAAAGCCTTGCTGCAGAAGCTTTCCGCAGCCAGGCTATTAAAGGAATGAAAAACCACGCCTGAAGCAGTCCCCATATGGCTTTTTGAAAAGGATTGGGCGGTATTACGCTTTGGGCAGGTTATAGCCATTATGGTACTCGCTCATCATGTATTTTTTGTTGATGTCTTTGTCGGTAAATTCTTTTTTGTTCGCATCCCATTCCAGCTTTTTGCCACTGCGGTAGGCAATGTTGCCCATTTGAGCCACGGTAGCCACATGGGCGCCGTCTTGTATAGCGCAGTGAAGGTCCTCCATCTTACGCGATTTAATGACACTCACAAAGTTTTGCATGTGTTTGTCCAGGCCGTTGTCCGAGGGCTTGACCAGTGGCTTGCTTACCTTGTTTTTGCTTTGTCTTTCTTCAATCACTTCCCAGCCGCCCCGATTCAGGATCAGTGTACCGTTGTTACCAATATAGGCAATACCATGATCCCGGTTGTACGAGCCATTGTCGATGCCCATGGCCGAATCCCATACCATATTGAACCCGTCAAATTCGTAAAGCGTGGTCAGGGTGTCGGGGGTTTCTTCGTACAGATCAGGATAGGCAAACCGGCCGCCCAGGGCCGAAATGGATTTGGGTAAGGGCGATTTCATGCCCAGCAGGCCGTAGTCCAGCAGGTGCACGCCCCAGTCGGTCATGAGGCCGCCGGCATAATCCCAAAACCAGCGGAAGTTGAAATGAAACCGGCTGGAATTAAAAGGGCGCTTGGTGGCCGGTCCCAGCCACATGGCATAATCCACGCCGGCGGGCGGCGGCGTATCCGGAACCACTGGACCCGGCTTCATCCAGCCCTGGTAGCACCATACTTTTACGGTTCGGATGTTGCCCAGTTGACCGCTTTGTACAAAGTCAACGGCGTCTTTAAAATGTTGCTGGCTGCGCTGCCACTGGCCGGCCTGCACCACTTTTTTATAGCGTTGCTGTGCCGCCACCATGGCCCGGCATTCTTCTATAGAGTTGCCCACCGGTTTTTCTACATACACGTCTTTACCGGCTTCGCAGGCGTGCATCATCTGCAGGGCGTGCCAGTGGTCGGGGGTAGCAATGATCACGGCATCGATATCTTTGCGATCCAGCATCTGGCGGTAGTCACCATAAGTTTTTACTTTGGCCGCATCCACTTTTAATTTGCTCAATTCACCCATTCTTTTGTCCAGCACATTTTTGTCTATATCGCACAGGGCTACCAGGTTAACCCCGGGAATTTTCAGCGCCGCCGTAAGGTTGGCCCAGCCCATACCATTAATGCCAATGACGCCAATGTTCAACTGGTCGCTGGGGGAGATGCGATTTTTAAAAATGGCAAAAGCTTTATTCTCCAGCGCAGACACCAGTAAGGTGCCGCCGGCCAGCGTGGCAGATTTTTGCAGGAAATTTCTACGGCTTATCATGTGTTGATTTTTTTAGTTGCAAGCAGTAGGGAAATATACAAAAATTGATTTGAAATAGGGAACCCTGGTCCGGCTTCAAACAAAAAGGGGTTTGACCTGAGGTGAAATTGCTGCATCCTTGCAACAGGTGTTAAACCTGGATAAAAGTCTTGAAGTAACGAGTTCCCAAAAGACGGTTTGTACATGGGCTTTTTAAAGAGGACAGCCAGCCTCAACTGGCTGGCTCTAAATCAACCTAAAAAAGAAAAAACAAATGGATGCAAGTTTTATGCCCCAGAAATGTCATTACCCATTAGTGCGATAAGCTGATGTGGTTAGCTGAATACATAGGAAGAGTTGCGCAAGGGCGTCAGCAAGGGATGAATATGCGGGAGTAAGCTTCTTAAAAAGCCCATAGGGCTGTTGCGGACACGCTGGATGGGAAGTTGTTCTTTAGCAAAAGCCTATGGGTTTTGAAAGAATTAAGCAATCAATAACCCAGTGGAAATATGATTCAGAGCATTAGGAAAACAGGCGTGACTTCTTTGCAAAACCAACAGGCAGCCATTTGAAATGAAAAAGCTTTGAAGTAAATTTATAACAGCTTTTATCTGCCTGGCTGCTCCCCGTGAAATGAAATCTTTCTGACCCATATGCCGGTACCAATAACCTACCAGGCTCTTCCTTATGAAAATGACAGAAAGCCGCAAGGCTAGTAAGTATGATCCTTCAGTCAAAAGCTGGTGAAAACAGAACAAAGCCTCCCTTTTCATTTTAAATACTGTTTATGAGCAAGCTTAAAACGTCCGATGGAGCGGCCGGTGCAAAATATAAAAAGCCGAAAAAGCTTAAGATACAGCCTGCGTCTTTGGTGCCGGACCGCACCTTGTTAAAAGAAGCGTTTTGCAGTGATACCGGAAAAGCGGGCGCCATG
>JAEWAC010000328.1 GCA_023391895.1 Bacteroidota bacterium | reverse complement strand
CAGTTATACCGGGCCTGCACTATTTTGCGCAATGAAAAATACCATCACAGGTAGGAAAATGGAAAAGGTAAAATTAAAAATGTAAAAACATTGTACCTGGTTCTCATTTTACATTTTTAATTTTTCATTTTTAATTATTAATTCTTAATTACACTACATGCAACTATCCATCACCATAAGCATTATCATCATCACCGTTCTGGTATCCATAGGTGCTTTCAACAATCCTAAAACCATGGACGACCTGATCTTTTACCCGCCGGCAGTGAGCAAACGGGGCCAGTGGTACCGCTTTTTTACCTGCGGACTCATCCATGCCGACTGGGGGCATCTTTTCTTTAATATGCTGTCATTGTACCTGTTTGGCCGGTTTGTAGAGCAGGGTTTTGGGCAACTGTTTGGCCCAATAGGTAAATGGCTTTATTTGCTGATGTATATTTCTGCTCTGGCAGTTTCAATTTTACCCACTTACAATAAAAACAAAGACAACTATTACTACCGCAGCCTGGGGGCTTCCGGTGCGGTGAGTGCCGTGGTATTTGCCGGCTTGATGCTGGTACCCACGCTTTCTCTGTTTATCTTTTTTATTCCCATCCCTATACCGGGTTTCATATTTGCACCGCTCTACCTGCTGCTATCGGCTATGATGGACCGCAAAGGATTAGGCAATATCAACCACTCTGCGCACATTTGGGGATCGTTGTACGGCCTGGCTTTTATTATTGTGGCGTCTTATGCCATCGGTTATCCCATTGTACAAAGTGCCATAGAGGAAATCATGGGGTATATACAGTCTAAAGGCTGGTCAAGGTAAGCTGCAACACCTGCCGGGTGTGGTCGGCTACTTTAAAGCGGTCGTCCAGGCGGTGCCCCACCACCCATACAATGCGGTTATGGGATTCAATTACCCATACCTTTTCCTTTTCGGTGGCCGGCATTTTCTGGTCAATGAAAAAGCGGGCCAGCTTTTTCTTTTTCCGCATGCCCAGCGGGTAAAAGTAGTCGCCTTCTTTCCAGCGCCTGACCAGTAATGGGAACCGCACTTCCTTGGCATCGATCTGGGCAATATTAGCGGATCTGTTGAGTACAAAATTCTTTTTGTCCACCCACTCCATTTCCAAAAAGCCATCGGGCAGAAAAAGCTTTTTGGTTTCTTTTTCCATGACCATGGTATCGGTCACGGGCACCTGTTTGGGACTGACAATAAACCACGCCCGGTGCCTGATGATGCGGTAATGTTCGTTTTCAATATACCGGCCCGATTCGCTTTCCGCCAGTTTGATCAGTTCGGGTACTTGTTTTTCCGTAAAATGAAACTCTTTCAAAACCTCATATAAAAAAGAAGTGTGCTGGTACTGCATCAGTTTTTTGATTGGCAGGCGGGTTTCTGTTTTTCCTTTCTGCAGCACCTTTTCTTTGAGTTCCGCCACAAGCATCTGGTACAGGTTGTCTGTTTTTTGAAACCGCTCCATGTTTTCCAGCAGGTTCTGCTCCACCTGCGGAAACACTTTTTGCACGGCAGGAATCAGTTCGTTCCGGAAATAATTGCGGGTGTACTTGGTGGATGAATTGGAAGAATCTTCCACCCATTGCAGGCCATGGGCTTTGGCAAAAGCTTCAATCTGGCTTCGGGTACAATGTAACAGGGGTCGCAGGCCTTTGGTCATATAATGCATTTGTAAGGGCATGCCAGTAAGGCCGGACAAACCCGTGCCGCGGAAAAAGTTCATCAGCAGGGTTTCTATATTATCATTGGCATGATGCGCCAGCAGCACGTAAGCAGCGCCTTTCTCTTTTCGCACCTCTTCAAACCAGGTATAACGTAGGGTACGGGCCGCTTCCTGTACTGATAACTTATGTGCTGCGACATAAGTGGCGGTGTCAAAATGCTGCACCAGCACTTCCACTCCATACCGTACACCTAAGCTTTTTACAAAGGCCTCATCCCGGTTACTTTCGGCACCGCGTAAACCAAAGTTGCAATGGATAATAGAAAAAGAAAAACGAGCCTGATAGCAGAGTTCTGCCAATACGGCCGAATCGATGCCGCCGCTTACGGCTGCTAAAAAATGAGAGGAGGCTTGCAGCCCCGGCTGCTGCTGGAAAAAGGTTTTGAATTGTTGTAACAAGTGTTTGCTTTAATAGTCCATTAAATCTTCGTAAGCGGCCTGCAGTTCGTTATACGCATGTCCATCACCCGCTTCCCTGGCCTTTTGCATGCCTTTCTCGTACACGGCTATAGCTGCTTCCCGTTCATTATTACGCTCCAGTAGTTTTGCCAGGTGGTAATAGCTGCCCACGTAGTTTTCGTTTTTCTGCAAAAGTTCATCAAAGGTTTTTCTGGCCAGTGCATCGTCACCAATTTTTATATATTCCAGTGCCAGCGCATGCTGTAAAAAACTGTCGTCCGGGCTAGTTTTTAAAAAATCTTTCAACCGTTCTATGCGATCCATTATTTAAACCAACTTTTTGTAATAAAAATAAATTTGCACTTATATTTGTTATAACTTAGTTGCATAAGCAACTAATTATTTTAAACCCTTTTTTGTATGAAAATATTGGTGTGCATTAGCAAAACGCCAGATACCACAGCAAAAATAGCCTTCACCGATAACAACACGAAATTCGCTGAAGCAGGTGTTCAATGGATCATTAATCCCTACGACGAATGGTACGCCCTGGTACGTGCCATTGAACTGAAAGAAGCCGATCCATCCACCACCATCCACCTGGTTAACGTAGGTGGTGCCGATGCGGAACCGATTATCCGTAAAGCACTGGCACTGGGTGGCGATGAAGCCATCCGTATTAATACCGATCCGACAGAACCGTATGTGGTAGCGGCACAAATTGCTGAAGTGGCTAAAAATGGTGGCTACGACCTGATCTTTACTGGCAAGGAAACCATTGATTTCAACAACGGTTCGGTTGGTGGCATGCTGGCCGAAATGCTGGACCTGCCATATGTAGCCCTGGCGACCAACTTCCAGGTAAACGGTACCACCGCCACCATCAAACGCGAAATAGAAGGCGGCGAAGAAACCGTGGAAGTACAGCTGCCGGCAGTTGTCAGTTGTCAAAAAGGCATGGCCGAAGCCCGTATTCCCAATATGCGGGGTATTATGGCGGCCCGTACCAAGCCGTTGAAAGTAGTGGAACCTGTAGCAGCAGAGCCCCTTACACAGGTGGCTGAATTTGGACTGCCCCCTGCCAAGGCCGGCGTAAAACTGGTGTCGCCCGACAATGTAGAGGAACTGGTGCGCCTGCTGCACGAAGAAGCAAGAGTCATTTGAAAATTGGAAAATGCCCTAATTTGAAATTTAGGGAGTCCAATTTTCAAACCGCCTGTTCATTTTCAAATTCACAAATTTTCAAATTGTCATCATGAGCGTTTTAATATTTATTGATCATACAGACGGACATATCAAAAAGGCGTCGCTGGAAGCCCTGAGCTATGGTGCAGCAGTAGCCGAGCAGACCGGTACTACAGCCGAAGGCGTGGTGCTGGGTGCCGTCACGGAAGACCTCACGGCCCTGGGCCAGTATGGGGTTACCAAAATTCACCAGGTGCAAAACGACCACCTGAATACGGTTGACGCCCAGGTATTCACTAAGGTGCTGGCACAGGTGGCGGAGCAAACTGGTGCCAAGATCCTTATTTTCTCCAACAATACGGTTGGTAAAGCCCTGGCGCCCCGCCTGTCAGTAAGGTTAAAAGCCGGGCTGGTAGCCGGTGTGGTGGGCCTGCCCAACACGGCTGACGGTTTTATCGTTAAAAAAAGCGTGTTTTCCGGCAAAGCCTTTGCCCAGGTATCGGTAAAGACCGACGTAAAAATCATTTCACTGAATGTCAATGCCTTCCAGGTTGTGAATCGGGGTGCTGCTGCGGCAGAGGTGGTGCCTTTCCAGGCTACGGTAGAGGCGTCTAAAATAAAAGTGACCGGCACCAACAAAACGAGCGGCTCAGTTACGCTGACCGAAGCAGAAACCGTGGTGAGTGCCGGCCGTGGCCTGAAGGGGCCTGAAAACTGGGGCATGGTGGAAGAACTGGCCTCCCTGCTGGGTGCCGGACTGGCCTGCAGCCGCCCGGTAGCCGATGCCCACTGGCGCCCGCACAACGAGCACGTAGGTCAAACCGGTATTGCCATTGCGCCTAACCTCTACATTGCCATCGGCATCAGCGGCGCCATACAGCACCTGGCCGGTGTCAACCGCAGCAAGGTTATCGTGGTGATCAATAAAGATGCAGAAGCCCCCTTCTTTAAGGCGGCAGATTACGGCGTGGTGGGCGATGCTTTTGAAGTGGTGCCCAAAATGATAGAAGCAGTTAAAAAAATGAAAGGCGTAGCCTGAGTTTTTTAATTTATAATGAATGCCATAGCTAATGGAAAAATGGCTATGGCATTTTTATTTCCGTAAAATCTGTAGGTTTGTAATTCGGCAAAACGGCTTTATTATTGTTATTTAGGTTTACGTTATGAAGAAAATCGAATTGGAAATTGTGGCTCTTTCCCACAGCATTACCCAAACCCATTCTTATGCTGTGGTGTTAGGTGAAGTTAATGGTTTAAGACGCTTACCCATTGTAATTGGCGGATTTGAAGCTCAGGCCATTGCTGTTGCACTGGAAAAAATGCAGCCCAGCCGCCCTTTGACCCATGACCTGATGAAAAATTTCATGACCGCTTTCAATATCGAGCTGCATGAAATCATTATCTCAGACCTGCAGGAAGGCATTTTTTACTCCAAGCTGGTTTGCTCTTCCGACAACGATACCATTGAAATTGACTCCCGCACTTCCGATGCGCTGGCCCTGGCGGTACGGTTTGGCTGCCCGGTTTACACCTACGAGCATATCCTGGAAAGCGCCGGTATAATGATGGAAGATGCCGGCAACACTGCCAAAAAACGCAAATCCACCTCCGCCGTAGAAGACGAAGGCGGCAATGAGGATTTGAAAAGCATGTCGCTGGACGACCTGGAAACCCTGCTGACTGAGGTGCTGGAGCAGGAAGACTACATTCGCGCCATTGCCATCCGCGACGAGATCAACAACCGCAAAAAAAATCGCTGATTCCGCAGATTATAAATGGATTGCACGGATTTAAAACAGAGACCTTCTTTTTTGTTTCACAATCAGCCAATAGGGCATTCGGCGTTGTCCTCTTTACTAAATTCCTTCATCCGTGATTGTATTTCCCAATTGTAAGATCAACCTGGGCCTGCACATTATCCGTAAAAGACCGGATGGATTTCATGACCTGGAAACGCTTTTTTATCCTGTGTTTTTGCAGGACGCCCTGGAGGTTATTACCAGCGAATCAGCCGAAGCGGTCCGGTTTACCCAATCCGGTCTTTCCATTGAAGACGGGGGAGACAACATTTGTGTCAAAGCCTATCATTTATTAAAAAAAGATTTTCCGCAACTGCCTTCCATTCAAATGCATTTGCACAAGGCCATACCCATTGGGGCCGGTCTGGGCGGCGGCAGTGCCGATGGCGCTTTTACCCTGCTGTTGCTCAATAACAAATACCAGCTGCAGCTTACCGAACAACAACTAATCACCTATGCCCTGCAGCTGGGCAGCGACTGCCCGTTTTTTATTAAAAACAAACCCTGCCTGGGGAGTGGTCGCGGCGAAGACCTGCAGGAAGTAGCGCTGGATCTTTCGGCTTATAAAATTGTCATTGTCCATCCCGGCATCCACATTAACACGGGCTGGGCTTTTTCACAACTGCAACCGGCCCCTCCCGTCCTGCCTTTGGCGGAAGTCTTTAAAAAACCCATACCGGAATGGAAGCAGTGGCTGGTCAATGATTTTGAAGGTCCCATCTTCAAACAATACCCCGAAATACAGGCCTGCAAGGAAACCCTGTACCAAATGGGAGCGGTTTATGCCTCCATGTCGGGCAGCGGTTCTACCGTATATGGGCTTTTTAAAAAAGAGGCAACCTTATCCTTTTCATTCCCCGCGCATTATTATGTAAAAGAATGCTAACTTGCCCCTAAATACAACAGCAATTAACACCCTCCACTCCATATCATCCTTTTTAGACCAGAACCTGGATTTTCTGGATCACCCGTGCCAGGGATGATTACCGCTCTCCCCTGCTTTATTATTTTATTTTGTTTAATTGCTCATATAATTGATTATGTCAACTACCCATACGTTGCCGGCTACGCAACACTTTTTAGCTTTAGAAGAAAAATACGGTGCCCACAATTACCATCCGCTGCCCGTGGTACTCACCAAAGGCGAAGGCGTATTTATGTGGGATGTGGAAGGCAAGCGCTATTATGATTTTTTAAGCGGCTACTCCGCCGTTAACCAGGGCCACTGCCATCCCCGCATTGTGCAGGCACTGGTTGAGCAGGCCCAGCGCCTGACGCTGACCAGCCGGGCTTTTCATTCCGATGCGCTGGGCGAGTACGCCGAATTTATTACCCGGTATTTTGGCTACGACAAAGTACTGCCCATGAACTCCGGTGTGGAAGCCGTGGAAACTGCATTAAAACTTTGCCGCCACTGGGGTTACCTGGTC
>JAEWAC010000301.1 GCA_023391895.1 Bacteroidota bacterium | reverse complement strand
TACCCGGGGCATAGCCGTAGAGCAGGCCCGGCATGGCATCCGCGCTAACTGTGTGTGCCCCGGCGCTATCGACACAGCCTGGACGCACAAGGAAAAAGGCCCCATGACTAAAAAACACGAAGAAATGATCCTTTCCGGCACGCCGCTAGGCCGCCGGGGTACGCCCGAGGAAATCGCCAATGCCTATCTGTTCCTGGCATCGGACGAAGCTTCTTATGTAACCGGTGCCCTGTTCTCAGTAGATGGTGGTATTACCATAGCCAAGGGACCTGTGGGCAAGGAAGCGGAAAAAGCCGTAAAGAAAGAGCCAACCGGCGAGCTGAACCTGCAGCACAGCAAGGAAGGGGCTACCGATATGCTCAGGGGCAATCCCGACCAGAATATTTAATAAGAAAGCCGGCCTGGTAGCCGGCTTTTGTTTTATGGTGTTTTTAGTTAAGCTTCCTTGATTTTTTCGGAGGTGAACTGGTTTTTAATGTATTCGTTAAAAAAAGAGCCCGCCGATCCTTCGCATTCAATGTATAGCTGGAATACTTTCCACAGCCGGGGCGGCACGTCGTAGTATTTATACACATTGCCGCTGCGAAATTCAATTTCCAGCGCCTTTTCTTTTTCCAGGTACTCTACCTTGTGTATGGTAGATGATTTGGTGGTATAAACCGGCTTTGACATATGGATTAAGTACAGGAATGATATAAAAAAATTATACCAGAGCAGCGTTCACCAGTTCACTTGTTCACTAGTTCACAAGTTATGGGTCGTGGTAAGTTCACGCAACTGGTGAACAGGTGAACTCGTGAACGTGTAAACTTATATCGAGCACAGCTTTTGCAGCTAACCCGTCATGGAAGGTCCGAGCCTGGTAATTTTAAAAGAAGAAGCCCGAAAATTTATTGGTCAAAAGATCATAGCGGCCAGCGGTGCCAGCAAGCTGGAAAAAGACCGACTTATTGGTCAAAAGATCCGGGAGTTGAAAACCTGGGGCAAGCATTTTTTAATCGTGTTGGACAATTGCACCATTCGCATTCACTACCTGATGTTTGGCAACTATTACCTCGATAGCCGCCATCCTGAAAAAGAGCCCAAATTGACGATGGAGTTTAAAAACGGGGAGTGGAACAATTACAATTGTGCCGTAAAGCTATTGGAAACCACGGACCTGGACCCGCTCTATGACTGGAGCACCGACGTGATGCAGGACGCCTGGAACCCGCAGCAGGCAAAACAAAAGCTGTTGACACAACCGCAAATGCTTGTCTGCGATGCCCTGCTGGATCAAACCATTTTCAGCGGCGTGGGCAACATCATCAAAAACGAAGTGCTACACCGCATTTACCTGCACCCGGAGTCTCATATTGGCGCTTTGCCTGCTGAAAAACTGGAGGACTTGATTACCCAGGCAAGGATCTATAGTTTTGACTTTTACGACTGGAAAAAAGCCGGCGTATTGCGCAAGCAGTGGCTGGCCCACACCAAAAAAACGTGTGCCCGCTGCCAGTTGCCTTTTGTAAAAAAACACACCGGCCTTAACCCCCGGCGCTCCTTTTTCTGCACCAATTGTCAGGAGTTGTACCGGTTGGAAGAGGTTTAAGGTCTAAAGTTTAAGGTTAATTGTTCACAGTTCACGAGTTCACATGTTCACGAGTTGAATCGCAGATTTCACAGATTTTTGAAGGATTTCACAAATTTCTGAACCATGATTTGGGGAGATTTTGTGATTAAGGAGAAAGGTGCCTATTTCCTTTGCCCAATGGGATTTTGAAAGAGTTAATGATTTTACATGCTTAGCAGAAAATTGGTTCAAAAGCCCATAGGTTACTAAAAAGTTCAATCAACACCTGTTGCCGGGTCTCCCTCTCCACCGGGAAGGATCGAGGGAGGGGCCAAACCCCATGCTGCTCTTTTTTTCATTTTTCATTTTCCACAACTCCATTCCCCAATTTAAACTCTTGCATGTTGTTTGCAGGCATCAGGTATATGTTTCGGCAATTAACCAGCAGGGTCAAGAAGATATGGGCAGGTATAGCGTTGCTTTCCGTGGAAATGCTGATCATCACGGCAGTATTTTTTGCCTCCATCTTTGCGTTCGTCATCATTACAAGGCGAATTTTTTTACTGCGCAATGAAGAGCTGGATCAAAAGGTATTTGACGTAGTGAAGCCCTACATCAACGATACCAATACCAGCATCATGAACTTTATTACCTTTTTTGGCAAGCACGAGTTTTTGATACCGGCCAACCTGCTTTTGATTGCGTATTACCTGTTTTTGAAAAAACACAAATGGTACTCCATTAAAATACCCACTATTGCCATCAGCAGCCTGTTATTAATGTTCGGACTCAAGCACCTTTTTGCCCGCCAGCGACCCACCAATCAACTGCTGGAAGCGGCCGAAAACTTTAGCTTTCCCTCCGGCCATGCGCTGATGAGTGTTACCTTTTACGGCCTGATGGCTTATATCGTTTGGCATTCGGTTCAAAACAAAACCCTTAAATGGACGCTGATCGTACTGCTCATTTTGTGGATCATTCTGGTGGGCGTGAGCCGTATTTACCTGCGCCGCCACTACTACAGCGACGTGATGGCTGGCTTTGCCATGGGCTTTTTGTGGCTGGTCATTTCTTTAAAAGTAATTCGGCAACTGGAAAAGTACAGCCGGCGCAATATCGACCCGGTGGTGCAGCAACCCGCTCAGCCGGCTACTTCCGATCAGGTTTGATACAAACAAAGCGCCGGCTTGCTTGTAGCAGGCCGGCGATTTGTTTCAGTAGGGGTATAAAATGCCAATGGCGGTGGTCGCCGTCTTTTGTAGGTGTTCAAAAACCTTTACTGGCCCGGTGTGGTAAACGTATCCCGCTGCTGAATGTCGGTACGGGTCTTGTTTTCAATCGGATTGCCGGTAGAGTCCGTCAGCGGGCCGCCGGTGTCGTTCAAACCACCGTTGGTATCCACTGCTTTGATGCCATCATCCGTTACACCACCTTCTCCTGAACTTTGTTTATGCCCACAGGCCTGCAAAAGCAAAACTGCCGCTGCTACTGTTAAGATTCGTTTCATCGTTTTTATTTATCGTTGTTTGTTTTTCTTTTAGTCCAGCCACACCAGCCGGTGGATTGCGGCCTCTGTTATGAGTATCCGACACCATTACCGGGTTATTGGCTATCCTGGTGATGGTGGTTACGCCTTCGTTTATATTCTCCTTGACCGATCACCGTAACCAAGGCCATAAAAGCTGTCCTTTTCATAGGGCGGATGCATAGCTTTTAATTATTGCAACTTCTTTGCCATAGCCCCTGCATGAGGTTTTGAAAGAAGGGGTAAATACACGTTTTATTAACGAAATGCCCTTCTTATACCCACTGCAAATGCGTACCTTTGCACACTGAATTTGGAGTAGCTATGATATCTGTAAATAATGTTTCGCTTTCGTTTGGAAAACGGGTTCTTTTTGATGAGGTGAACCTCAACTTCACTAAGGGCAATTGCTATGGTGTAATTGGTGCCAACGGCGCCGGTAAGTCTACTTTTTTAAAGATCCTGTCCGGTGAAATTGAGCCGAACAAGGGCAAGGTAGATATTACCCCCGGCGAACGGATGGCCGTGCTGAAGCAAAACCAGTTTGCCTACGACGATGTAACCGTTTTGAACACTGTGCTGATGGGCCACGAAAAAATGTGGAAGGTGATGCATGAAAAAGATGCCATTTACCTGGATCCGGAGGCAACGGAAGACGATTATATGCGGGCCGGCCACCTGGAAGCAGAGTTTGGCGAAATGGGTGGTTATACCGCCGAAAGCGATGCCGCAACTTTTTTGAGCTCCCTGGGCATTAAAGAAGAAATGCACCAGACCCTGATGAAGGACATTCCCTCCAACATGAAGGTGCGGGTGTTGCTGGCACAGGCCCTGTTTGGTAACCCCGACATCCTGCTGCTCGATGAGCCTACCAACGGCCTGGACATTGAAACCATTGGCTGGCTGGAGAACTTTTTGGCCGAATACGAAAACATCGTGTTGGTAGTGTCGCACGACCGTCACTTCCTGGATGCGGTTTGTACCCACGTAGCCGATGTGGACAAGCAAAAAATCAAGATCTACACCGGTAACTATACCTTCTGGTACGAGTCTTCTCAATTGATAGCCCGCCAGCTGACGGATAAAAACAAGAAAATTGAAGAAAAGCGCCAGGCCCTGATCGACTTTATTGCCCGCTTCTCGGCCAACGCCTCTAAAAGTAAGCAGGCTACCAGCCGTAAAAAGGCTTTGGAAAAGCTGAACGTAGAGGAAATCGAGCCGTCGAATCGCCGCTACCCGGGTATTATCTTCCAGCCGCTACGCGAAGTGGGTAACCAGATCCTGAACGTGGAGAACTTAAGTTCTTCGGTAGAAGGCCGTAAGTTGTTTGATAAAGTCACCTTCAGCGTCAACAAAGGCGAAAAAATTGCCTTTTTGAGCCGTGACCCGCTGGCTGTGACCAACTTTTTTGAGATCATTAATAGCAATAAGAAAGCCGATGGCGGTAAGTTTGAGTGGGGTACCACGGTTACCAAGGCCTACCTGCCGCTGGAAAACAGCGAGTTTTTTACAGGAGGCCTGACCCTTATTGACTGGCTGCGCCAGTATGTGCCGCCGCACGTAACCGATGCGGATGAGCCGTTCCTGCGGGGCTTTTTAGGTAAAATGCTGTTCAGCGGTGACGACATTATGAAGAAAACCAACGTGTTGAGCGGTGGTGAAAAAGTACGCTGCATGATCAGCCGCATGATGCTTCAAAATCCTAACGTGATTGTACTGGACCAGCCGACCAACCACCTGGACCTGGAAAGCATTCAAAGCTTTAACGAAGGGGCCAACGTTTTCCCCGGTATTGTGCTGCTTACCTCGCATGACCATACCTTTATGCAAACCGTGGCCAACCGGATTATTGAGCTGACGCCGAAGGGCATTATCGATCGCCTGATGACGTTTGACGAATACCTGGAAGACAAAAGAGTAAAAGAACTGCGCGAAGAAATGTACAACGTTAAAAGCGCTGTTCCTGCTTAATAACCATTCAAAGACTTTTTTATATAAATGCCGGTGAAAGCCGGCATTTTTCGTTTGGTCCGGCCACCTGCGACTACCGGGTTCAGCAGAATTGTTCTATTTTCAGCCTAAGGATACCGCCGACCGACTTCATGAGCTTTCAAACCCCATATACCATCTTTCCGTTGGGCGATGCCGCCCTGACCATTGATTTTGGTAACCAGCTGGATGAAAAGATCAATGAACAAGTGCTGTGCTTGTTTCACTGGCTGAAAGCCCACCCGCCGGGCGGTGTAACAGACCTGGTTCCGGCTTACAGTACGCTTACCGTGCACTACGATGTGCCGGCCGTGGTGCACAACCATAGCTATGCCACCGCGTACGAAACCATGGCTTTTTACATCAGCAAGGCCATAGCAGGTATGACTTTCACGGCGGCGACCTCAAAAACGGTACGGGTGCCGGTTTGCTATACGGGTGATTTTGCGCCGGATCTGCAGGCGGTGGCAGCGCAAACCAACCTTACCGTGGAAGAGGTGGTGCGCCTGCACACGGCCCGGTCGTACAAGGTCTATATGATTGGATTTTTACCGGGCTTTTCTTATATGGGAACAGTAGACCAGCGCATTGCGGTGCCGCGCCGGCCGCAGCCCCGCTTTAAGGTAGAAGGTGGCTCGGTGGGGATTGCCGGCCTGCAAACCGGTATTTACCCTTTTGCATCGCCGGGCGGCTGGCAGATCATTGGCCGTACCCCGCTCCGGATGTTTTACAAAGACAAAGCCCGCCCGGTGCTGCTGGCGCCAGGCGACGAAGTGCTGTTTTTTTCAATAGACGAAGATGAGTTTGCACATTATTAAAGCGGGCCTCCTGGATACCGTACAGGATATGGGCCGGTATGGTTATCAGCATCTGGGCATCAACCCCAACGGTGCCATGGATCGTTATGCGGCCCAACTGGCCAATGCCCTGCTGGGGAAAAATGTAAAGGCGCCTGTTCTGGAAATGCATTTTCCGGCACCCACCCTGCTTTTTCAAAAAGACACCCTGATCTGCCTGACCGGCGCTGATTTTTCGCCGGTTTTAAACGATGCGCCCCTGCCCCTGCACCGGCCCGTGGCAGTGGCCGCCAACAGCCGGCTGGCGTTTACAAAATGGGTCAGCGGCGCCCGTTGTTATTTGTCGCTGTGGCAGGATTGGGAAATGGAAAAATGGCTGAACAGCTATAGCACCCACCTGAAGGCCGGCGCCGGCGGCTGGCAGGGTAGGGCTTTGCAGAGCGGCGATGAGATTCCCTACCAGGAAGATGAAGGTGTAACCCGCCTTTTGAACGGCAGCGCCTTTGTGCCGTTGCCCTGGCAGGAGCCGGTACCGGTGCCGGGAAACAGCACCATCGAGTGTCTTTATGGGGCGGAATGGAACTGGCTGGAGGTGGAGGCCTGGAATCTTTTTCAGCACCAGGCTTTTTATATCTCCCACCAGGCCGACCGGATGGGTTACCGGCTGAGCGGCATTCCTTTAAAAACCCATATCGATACCCCTTTGCTTTCTTCCGGTGTTGCTTTTGGTACGGTGCAGTTGCTACCCGATGGACAACTGGTGATTTTAATGGCCGACCACCAGACCACTGGCGGTTATCCCAAAATAGCCCAGGTCATTTCGGCTCATTTGCCGCTGCTGGCCCAGCGAAAACCCGGTGAGGCGGTCCGCTTTCAGTTTACCGACCTGGCGCTGGCCGAGCAGCGGCTGGTGGGGCAGCAAAAATACCTGGAGCATTTGCAAAATGCCTGTAAATTGAAACTGCAAAACCTGTTGTAATGCTGCCTGTCGATCTCAACTGCGATATGGGAGAAGGCATCGGCAACGATGCCGCCCTGATGCCTTATATTACCGCTGCCAACATTGCTTGTGGCTACCATGCCGGTGATGAAGGTACCATGCGCCAAACCCTTTTGCTGGCTCAGCAGTATGGCGTAGCGGCCGGGGCGCATCCTTCTTTTCCGGACCGGAAAAACTTTGGCAGAACCCCTATGGTCTGCACCCCGCAGCAAGTGTACGATTGGGTAACGGATCAAATCAAAATCTTGCAGCAGATAGCCGCAGACAACCACATCAAACTGCACCATGTTAAACCACATGGCGCCTTGTACAACGGCACCGCCCGGGACGCCACACTGGCAAAAGCCATTGCACAAGCGGTAAAGGATTGTGGTAACCACCTGGTGCTTTATGGTTTAAGCGGCAGCCATTTGATCAGCGAAGCAAAAGCAGCAGGGCTACAAACTGCCAGCGAAGCCTTTGCCGACCGTACCTACCAGGACGACGGCAGCCTGACACCCCGTTCGCAGCCCCATGCCTTAATTGAAAATGAAGCCGCAGCTGTGCAGCAGGTGCGGCAAATGGTGCAGCAGCAAACCGTAACCACAGTGTCGGGTAAACAAATACCAATAGTTGCTGAAACCATATGCCTGCACGGTGATGGAAAACAAGCCGTTGCCTTTGCCCAAGCGATACAGGCGGCCCTATGGGTTTTTAAAGAAGATTGAAAAGGAAAAATGAAAAATGAAAAAAAGGAGGAGCATGGGATTTTTAAGCAGTTGAAAGAGTTGATTGGTTGGTAAGTTGAATGGTTGAGAGGTTTGGTGCTGCGTATGGGGTTTTGAAGATGTTTACATGGCTCTTACATTGTAAGACAGTTTGCGACTTCATAACACCTTCCACCTGTCATGCCGAACTTGTTTCGGCATCTCCTGCCATATGGACTTTTAAAGAACTGGATCAACATCAATTATCAGTAGGAAATATGGGTTTTTGAAAGAGTTGGTTATAGGACACCAAAGCACGAAAGCACAAAGGAGCACAAAGAAAAAAGATACTTGAAGGTGCGGGAGATGCCGAAACAAGTTCGGCATGACAGGTGGGAGGGTTCTTTGTTTTTTGTTTTTCTTGATGGCTTTAGGAGAAAGGAAAACCTTTTTAGAACTATATAGACTTTTGAAGCTGTTGAATGGGTGATAAGTTGAATGGTTCAGTATGGGTTTTGAAAAGAGTTGAACTATGGACTTTCGAAAGACTTTCCCTCCTGTCAACAGTCATCTGTCAACTATAGCTGAAAAAACATTCAAAAGCCCATGGGTCACAACCAGATCTGAAACAACATTAATCGCCTGGCCTCCCTATAGAGAGGAAGGGCCAAACCTTCAAAAACCCATGCTTTTTTCATTTTACATTTTGCATTTTTCATGACGCCACTCCCGGGAACCAAAGAGAAAGACTATCCTAAGGCCACCTGCTGTGGACTGTCGTCTGTCGACTGTGGACTGTTCCCTGTGGACCCTATACTCAACAATCACCATATGAAAAGAAATTCTGCTATACTCGGTGCTGCTTTTCTGATGGCCACTTCTGCCATCGGGCCGGGCTTTCTTACCCAAACCACGCTGTTTACGGCGGAGCTGCTAACGAGCTTTGGTTTTGTCATTCTTGTTTCTCTTTTACTGGATATTGGTGCACAGGTCAACATCTGGCGCATCATAACGGTAAGCAACAAACGGGCACAGGACTTGGCCAACCAACTGTTGCCAGGACTGGGTGTGGCTTTGGCCTGCCTGATTGGTTTTGGCGGCCTGGTGTTCAACATTGGCAACATAGCCGGCAGCGGGTTGGGCCTGGAAGCGCTAACAGGTATGCCGGTAAAAACCGGTGCGGTATGGAGTTGTTTGATCGCCTTGGGCATTTTCTGGTATAAAGAGGCCGGCAACCTGATGGACCAGTTTACAAAGGTGCTCGGGTTGTTGATGATCGGGCTTACGGTTTACATTGCTTTTGTGTCGCAGCCACCTCTTGGCGAAGCGTTATACCGCACGGTTTGGCCGGAGCGCATTGATATGATGAAGATCGTGACGCTGGTAGGCGGTACTGTAGGCGGCTATATTTCTTTTGCCGGAGCCCACCGCCTGCTGGATGCGGGCATTACAGGACCGGCGGCCCTCCCGCAGGTTACCCGAAGCTCGGTTAGCGGTATCTTGATTACCACCATCATGCGGGTGGTGTTGTTTTTAGCAGTGCTGGGCGTGGTGTGGAAAGGGGCGGCTATTGATCAAAGTAACCCGGCGGGTTCTGTTTTTAAAATGGCAGCGGGCCACCTGGGCTACCGCTTTTTTGGCTTTGTCATGTGGTGTGCCGCCATTACCTCGGTGATCGGCGCTTCTTATACCTCGGTTTCGTTTTTTAAAACCCTGCACCCGGCAGCAGAAAAACACCAGCGTCTCATCATCTCCCTTTTCATTATTTTTTCCACCCTGGTCTTTATTTTTTTGGGCAACCCGGTTACCCTGCTGATCGTGGCCGGCGCCCTGAACGGATTGATCTTGCCCGTGGCACTGGCGGTGATATTGGTAGCCGCTACCCGGCAGCGCATTGTAGGCCCTTACCGCCACCCGTTATGGATGCAGGTGGCCGGCTGGCTAGTGGTAGCGCTGATGAGCTGGATGGGTGCAGTAACCATCATCAACAGCTGGCACAAACTTTTTTAAAACCCTAATACTGTATACCGCAGCCATTGTAGGTTTGCCCGTTATACATCACTTTTAATTTTTGGGGATAGATATTATCGCTCATGCCGTCGCTACAGAACCGGTTGTAAATAACAACGGATAACCGGGCAGAATCGTTAGCCGTCTGGTACACCAGGCTATCGGGCAATGCAATAGGTTTGGTGGGTTTAAATAGCACTGGCTGGCTCCAATCCGCCAGGTGAAAGGCAATGGCTTTTTGCTCGTCTATTTCAATATTCCAAAATGGCTCGTTGCCCACACCAAAAAACTCTATCCCCGCCTCTTTTTTATTGCGCCATACCTCGTTATCCTGCGCACTGGTTAGTTTTTGCATGGCGCTTTTTTTACGGGTTTGATAATCCAGGTACTGCAGAATATCGCCCTGCCAGGTGTAGCGGGCTTTTACGACCGGGCCCCGGTACAGCCAGATCACGGTATCGGTCGGTTTCCAGGTGCCGGTGAAAACGATGGTGTCCCTGCTGTTTTCCTCTAGGCGAACTTCTTCCAGCCGGTAGGTAAAATCAGGGTTGAAAAGAACGGTGTGTTCAATGCCTTTACAATCGGCACAGGGCAATTTTACCTGGTAAAAGCCTTCCGGTTTGGGGAAGGTGGGTAATGTATCTCTACTACTGGTATCAGCCGAGTAGGAAAAAGTACTAGTATCTAAAGTGTCGATATCCCTGGTACTGCTAACGGG
>JAEWAC010000120.1 GCA_023391895.1 Bacteroidota bacterium | reverse complement strand
AACAGGAAGACTCCATTTTTCGGATACCTGCAGCTTCCGGTGTATCATGCCGCTGAACCCCCGGAAGTAAAGAGCAATCAGGGCGCCGGCCAGGATCAGTAACAGCACGTTGAAGGTAGCTTTGATGATCCAGAGCACCACCACCATCAGCGCTACAATAGAAGCCGTGATCCATACCTTTCGTTGAAAATCCGGTTGGCTGCCTTGGGCGACTGCTTTCTGCTCCATAAAATCTTATTTTACTTTAACCTCATCAGGCACAGGGGGTATATTCTTTTCCATATGGTAGATTTCTTTTTCCAGAAAATAATTCAGGGCGGTTCTGATGGCGGCAATGGCCGCAAGTTTGCCAATATCATCCCAGGTAGGCGCCACAGCAGTTGCCAGTATATCTGCCGCCAGCATTAGTTCAAGGGCAATGGTAAGGGAACTGCCAAATCTAACCCTCAGCCAGGCGTTCTTTACGTGTTGCTGCCTGGGAACAAAGGAACGGCTGTATGCATAAATAAAATGAACCAATGCAAGGGTGATCACCACCATTGCCATTATTTCTATAATGCTGCTTAAGTAATGCGCTATTGTTCTGGCCATTTCTTCCATACCCTGGATGCGGCAAAGGCTTTGCCATAAGTTGTCCGGAATTGCTTTTCTCTTTCTGGTTTTTTAGTGATGTGCAACTTCCAGCGATTTTGCTGGGGCGGCAGGTTCCTTGGGCTCTGTTGTTGCAGTGGGATCGCGGATTTCACAGATTTGAGAAAGGATTACGCAAATAAAGAGGCATATGGGGTTTTGAAAGCGTTGATTCGTTGAATGGTTGAGCGGTTGGGTGGTTGGGTGTTGCAGATGGGATTTTGAAAGACTTTCCTGCCAACGGTCCTTTATCCGATATGGGTTTTTAAAAGAGTTGATAGCTTGTACTGCTTAGCCCGGAATGGTTCAAAGGGGCATACGTACATTCCAAAGTTGCAAATGAATATTTGTTGTTAGGTCCCCCTCTCCACCGGGGAGGGAGCAGAGGGGCCGCCCTATGGGGATTTTAAAAGACTTTGGCAGCCGCAATAACAGCATTGCTTTTGGTTATAAGCGCAGGTAATGTTGCTGAAGAACATTTAAGCTGGTGCTAACAATGATGTCATGCCGGGCCTGAAGCCTGATCATTCCGGAAAGCCAATCCTTTTGATGATGTTTTGAAAACGCGGGTCCTCTTTAAGAACGGCAGGAACCCAGTGCTCATGTTTGAGCGTTAGTAAAGCCGGTTCTCGGTCGTTAAAGCCTTTTTCGAGGTACATAAATGCTTCATCCAGGTTATTGAGATAGGCAGCGGCTAACCCAATAAACGTGCTGGTGATATAGCTTTTGGCATGCCGCTTTTTAATATCGTCCATCAAGGCGTGGGCTTTTTCTGTTTCGCCCAGTAGCTGGTAGATAATGATCAGTGCATTCTGTGCAAAGGAGTGCCGGTTGGAAATTTTCATGGCTTTTTCAAACACCTGTTTGGCTTTTTCATACTCCTGCATGGCCATGTAGGAGTTGCCTTCGTACATGCGGCATAAAAAAGAATAAGCATCCAGCTCCAGCCCTTTTTTGCACACGGCCAGCGCTTCTTCAAACTTGCCGGCGGCATATAATATGGCGCCATAAACCGCATTGGATATAGCACTCAGGGGTTCCTGTTTGATGGCAATTTGTCCGTGCATTTCTGCCGTTTCAAAGTCGCCTTTTGCCCAGGCCAGGTAATTGAGTCCATACCAGAGGTGCGCCTGTGCATATTGCGGATTAATTTCAATGGACTTTAAAAAGTTTTCTTCGGCCTCGGCCCACTTCCATTCAAAGGTGTAATAACTGCCGAGGGAGCAGTAGGACTCGCAAAGCGACGCATCCAGGCGCAATGCCTCATCTGCTGCCTGTTTTGCTTTTTGCATGGCCTGTACAGGAGGGTGTAACCCATAAAAGGCGGACATGAGGTTGGCATCTGAATAGCCGGCATGCGCCAATGCAAACTGCGGGTCGGATTGAATGGCCTGCTGCAGGTATTTCATGCCCAGCATAATGGCATCTCCACGGCGGTTGATGTAAAACCGGCCTTTGAGAAACAATTCGTATGCCTCGGTGTTTTGGGTATTGGTCCGGGTAATTTTTGCCGGCTCTTTTTCCTGGAAAGTGACTTTTAACCGCTCCGTAATGGCCAGTGCAATTTCATCCTGTATAGCAAAAATGTCATCCATGTTACGGTCGTATTTTTCAGACCATAAGTGAAAGCCATCCCGGGTATCAATCAGTTGGGCCGTCACCCGCAGCCGGCTGCCGTGTTTTCTTACGCTTCCTTCCAGTACTTTGCTTACCCCCAGTTTTTCACCCACTTCCCGCAGATCGGTACTTTTTCCATTGAACTGAAAAGCCGAAGCGCGGCCGGCTACCTTAAGGTCTTTTAAATTAGAAAGGGCGTTTAGTATTTCCTCCGCTATGCCTTCGCTGAAATATTCCTGTTCGGGATCATTGCTCATGTTTACAAAGGGTAACACCGCAATGCTTTTATCCGGAATGTTTTTCGCAGCAGCCCTGCTTTTGCTTTGCTCTACACTGTTGTCTTCCGTTTTTCCGGTTAGCGAGTGAGGAGCGGGCTTTACCAGGCCTTCATGGTCCAGTGCATATACCTTTATGCCCCGATCTACGTTTTTGAACTGGAAAGTGCCTACCGAAACGGTTTTAAGGGCCGGGTGATTTTTTATTTCATCATTCAGCTTGTCGGAAATTAAAACACTGCCTGCTACGCCCAGTGACTCAATGCGGGAGGCTACATTCACCCCGTCTCCAAAGATGGATTTATCTTCAATAACAATATCGCCTATATGGATGCCTATGCGTACCGGCACCCGGGGTTCCTGGCGAAATGCCAGTTGCATGGCCAGTGCACATTCCACCGCTTCTACCGCGCTTTGAAAAATGCTTAACGTGCCATCGCCATAATACTGAATGATATGGCCGTTAAAATGCCCATGCTGGCTTTGTAAAACTTCGCGGTGCCGGTTTCTGTGTGCTATGGCTTGTTGCTCGTTCTGCTGCATGATGGCTGTATAACCTTCAATATCGGTAAACATGATGGCAGCCAGTTGACGGTGTTGAGGCATAATCAAAGAGGTTAGGCTTATTAAATTAAGCAAAAAATATGGTTCAGATTATGACTGCCGACACCTCTATTTAGCCCCCAAAGTGTGCTTTTAGCATTGTCTCTTTGCGTCTGCCCTTTCACCCCGGCTCCCTGGTGTTATGCCCTGGCGGTTCCTGTGCGTGCTTTTTGCTGATTGCCAGGCTGTGCCAATGCCGGAAAATCCACATTTATTTGCCGCCATTGGCCCTTAGGTCTTCCAGGCATGCTTCATCCAGTTTGGGTATACCCTTTTTTTGCAGGATGCCAGGAGATTCTTCTGTATCGGTAAGATAATACATCAGGCACTGCTTGTTAAGGCAGTGTTTGCCGTTGTCGTTATCCTTATGGTCGCTTTGCAGGGCGGTGCCTACATTGACCAGTCCCAGCAGGTGCGCCATTTCATGCAACAGGATCCTGGTTTCCAGGTCCGAGCGGTTGATCTTTCTGTACTTATTGGAGTTGTCTTCTATGTTTCTGCCAAACAGCACGGCAGAAGTGTTGAGGTAGGCATACCCCAGCATTTTATCATTGCTGAAGTAACCATTGGTGTAGAGGATGTAAACCGTCAGTTCCTGGCCTTTGGAGTAAGCGGTGCGGTTGGCCTTTTCAATGGCAATCACTTCCTGCATGGTCAGGAAGGTGTCTTTTGAGGCTTCTATTTCTTTTGTAGTGACCTGAATGCCGCCGGATTTGTGGAGGCGCTCATACAAAAAGCTCTTCAGGTTGTGCAGCGCTTTTTCATCCGGCTCATAACCGGTCATATACTGCACCTCGATTTTTAAAGAGGTAAACCGTTCGTCGGATAAAAAATCCCTGGCAGAAGTACCTACTCTTTGCAGGTGAAAATTTCTATCATAACGTCTTTCTTCAATAGCAATTGATTTGGTACAGCTGGTCAGCACCAGTATCATCAGGCATACAGACAACATCTTCATTAGGATAGCTTTTTTGTCGTTTTACTAACAGGGTTGGTGTAAACAAGTTGCGCTTGCTGTTGTGCTCCAAGTTGAGAAAAAATGCTGAATGAAATGTTTAGTAGATTGTTAAAAGCAGAGGTTGTTTGGCGGTGTTTTAGTTAATTCTTTGAAGTCCAAAGGTTTGGCAAAAAACAGGTTGACCCCGGCTGCATGGGCATTTAAAAGAATATAAGGGTGCAGGATGCAGGTGTGATATAAAATCAAGGTTGAATTGAAATTTGGAGCCGTTAAAAGATGCTTTGATCCAGGCGCAGCCCCTGTTGTTTATTGATAATAATCAATATAACTGCCCTGGTGTTTTAAAGCCTGGTCAGTAACTTTTCAGGCTTTGCCCGTCCTGGCAGAAAGCCGTTTTTTATCAAAAGCGGAGATGTAAGCCCCGTTCACAAGTCTTTGTATTTGTTAGCCTATCAGGATAATGCTTGGAGTAAGAACTTACTTTACCCGCAGGAATTACGCATATGCTGCCTGTCGCCTTAAATGCAACCCGTTTTATCAGCTTTTCTTAATGAGTGATCGACACTATTTTTACCTTACGTAATGCATAAAAACAAATCTTCCCGGTTTCTGATCAAGTTATTGTTGATCCTTTTGATCCTCATGAATGGTATTGCTTTTATGCATGCTTATAAGTTCACGCATTTTTCCACATCGGCGCTTACGAAAACAGCAGGAAGCCGTTTAACGACGACAGACAAGGTAAGGGTTTTATTTACGGGAATAGATCAGCCCAAACCCCGCAACGGGCAACTCCCTTCCTCTCCCTTTGAAACCATAGAGCTTAAGAGTAATAAAAAGATACAATGCTGGCTGATCAGGACCGGTGCCGCTAAGGGTACCATCATTCTGTTTCATGGTTATGGCGGGGAGAAATCTTCTATGCTGGATAAAGCAGAAGTTTTTTTGAACATGGGCTACAATACCTTGTTGGTTGATTTTATGGGTGCAGGTGGTTCTGAGGGTACACAAACCACCATCGGTTATAAGGAAGCAGAAGAAGTCAGGACCTGTTATGAATTTTTAAGATCGCAGGGAGAATCTAATATTCATCTTTTTGGTACATCAATGGGAGCGGTGGCCATCATGAGAGCAATCAGTGAGTACCAGTTGCAGCCGGCCTCCATTATGATTGAATGTCCTTTTGGGAGTATGTACAAGACGGTTGTTGCCCGGTTTCGTATGTTTGGAGTTCCTGCTTTTCCTATGGCAGGACTGCTTTTATTTTGGGGCAGTGTTCAAAATGGTTTTTGGGCGTTTGCACACAACCCGGCGACCTATGCCCAGGAAATTAAATGTCCTACACTGCTTTTGTATGGAGAACAGGATCCCAAAGTAAACCGGGAGGAGATTGATGAGATCTATGGAAATTTAAAAGGTAAAAAGCAATTGGTGACTTATCCCTTGGCCGGACATGAAAACTACCTGTTGCAGTATGAAGCAGAATGGAAAAGGGACATCAGCAGCTTTCTGAAAGCCCTGGAATAAAGAGAAATCAGCCGGCATAAAATATTTTCAAAACCTTATGCAATCGTCAATTTGTCGGCATCTTATAGAAAACATCTGCTATGAGATGCTTCTCCCAACTGATAGCTGCATTGCTTTTGAGTACTGGTTTACTTCACGCCCAACTTCCCCAGCTAACCAGTTCCGATAAAGCAACACCCATTGTATTGCAAAAGCTGTCCCTTGATGTAAAGATCATTGGTAACAGAAGCGTTACTACCTATACCATGACCTTTCACAATGGTTCGGCCAAAGTACTGGAAGGCACCTTTCTGCTTTCCTTACCGGAAGGAGCCGCCGTTACGCGGTATGCGCTGGATATAGAAGGTAAAATGCGGGAAGGAGTGCCGGTAGAAAAGGCTAGGGCAACAGAAGTGTTTGAATCCGTGGAAAAGCGCAGGATCGATCCGGGCCTGCTGGAAAAAACGGACGGTAATGTTTTTCGTACCCGTATTTATCCTATACTGGCGCATGGCGATCGCAGTATCATCATCGCCTTTGAACAGGAACTCAGGCTGAATAGCCATAAAGAATTGGTATATCATTTACCGCTGGATTCAATAGAAACCATCCGCCAGTTCTCGCTCAACATTCAGGTGCAGCAAAAAGGAAAAGCGCCGGTATTGGAGAGCAGCCCTGTTAGTGATTTGGTTTTTTCGCAATTTGAAAAGCAGTATTGTGCTTACCAAAAAAAAGAATCTGCTCTATTAACTCAACCCCTGACGGTGCGGATACCCAAAGCCCATGTAGAAGTGGAGTCTTTTGTACAAAAAAGAGGCGGAGAACACTACTTCTATTTACAAACGTTTGTACCACCTTCTTCAAAGGATAAAAAGCTGCCTAAAGACCTGGCTGTTATTTGGGACAGGTCCCTTAGTGGTTTGTACCGTAATACTGCCCGTGAAATTGCTTTTTTACAAGCCTACCTCGAGCGTTGCCAGAATGTGTCGGTTCAGCTCTATACCCTGAACAACACCTTTAAGCAGGAAGGTATTTTTGAGATACGCAATGGCAATACAAAAGAACTGGCCGCCAGGCTGGAAAAGATGATCTTTGATGGCGGTACAGATTATACTCAGATAAAGTTCCCTCATGCAGATGAAACATTGCTGTTTACCGATGGTTTAAGTACGTTGTCAGACGCAGATGCTCTTTTGGCAAATCATATGGTTTATACCATATCAGCTTCGTCCAGGGCAGATTACAGCGTATTGCAAAGCATGGCGGAACTAAATGGTGGCACCTTTATCAACCTGAACACCGCTTCGCAAAATGAAGCCTTAAGTGCCCTGACAAAACAAACTTTATTATTCCTGGGCATCCGCAATAATACAGATGTTGAAGACCGTTATCCCAAAGCGCCAACCCCTGTGGCCAATGGTTTTAGCATGGCCGGCAGGCTGAAGCAGGAAAGCGCAACCCTCACCTTGCAGTTTGGCTATGGCAGGACCGTAGCTTTTGAAAAAACGGTTCAGCTGCAGTTTGATGCATATGATGCTCCTGGATGGAATTTAAGCCAAGTGCTGGCGCAGAAGAAGATAATGGAACTGGACAGAAACTATGAAAAGCACGCAGATGAAATCATCCAGTTAGGCAAAAAACATGGTATCGTCACCCGCCAAACTTCCCTTTTGGTTTTAGAAGATGTAAGGGATTATGTGCTGCATGGTATAGAGCCGCCTTCCGATCTTTGGCCGCAGTATAAGGAGCTGCTTAAAGAACGCAAAGATGAAATTACCCGGAATCAAAAAAGCACCTTAGAAAATGCCGTCAAATACAGCGAAGAACTTTGGGAGTGGTGGAATACGGATTTTTCATTAAAGAGGAAAACACGATCCAGGGAATCAGATGCCATTATACAAGCAGATAGTGTAGCATCTGCAATTGATTATGGAACAGGCCTGATAACGCCACCTAGACAAGAAGAAAATGAATTGCAGCAGAGCCGGATAGAAATCACTAATAATGAGGGGCTGCAGGATATCTTAGCCGGGAAAGTGGCGGGTGTTCAGGTCCAATCTAATGCCTTGAGCGAAGTGGTGGTGGTTGGTTATTCCACTCAGGCCAGGAG
>JAEWAC010000043.1 GCA_023391895.1 Bacteroidota bacterium | reverse complement strand
CCAGTAGTTTTTTCTGCACGGCAACGTAGGCCTTCATCTTGCAGCCTGTTTTTGCTACAAGGCGGTTGAAAAGACCAGTAAAAGGCTCGATGCTGTATCTGACCACATTGAAGGCAGGAAAATAAAGGCATTTGCGCATATGAGCATTTCCTTGCTTGGAGATCCTGGTTTTGCCACTGCGTTTACCCTACCAGTCCTCCACGACATCATATCCTGCATAACTCACCAGTTGTGCTATGCTATCGAAAACGGTAAAGCCTGCGGTCTCTGCTACAATCACAGCTAGGTTTTGCAAACCCAGTCCTTTTATTTTTAAAATCTTTTCAAAGCGGCCTTTCAGTTCTTCATCGCTGTTGATCAACTGCTCCACCCTACCTAGAAGCGTGGCTTTGTTCTTTTGTAAGAGCGTGATCTGGCGGTCATACATTTTTTCGATCGCCCGGTCCCTGTACATACCGTGTTGCAAGGCATGAAGCTGGTTGCGAAGAACTGTAGCCTGCTTGCTTAGGCTTTGAATTTGCCGGGTGAGCCGGCGCAACACATAAAGATTGTTGGATACAGGTTGCCAAGGTCTATGGCTTTGTTGACAGCCCATCCGCGCAAGTCCTGCCGCATCGAAGGGGTCGGTCTTGGATTTAAGTCCCAGGGACTTCTTGTATTGCCTGGCTTTATTGGGCAGCACCACTGAAATGCTACACCCTTCCCGGTGCAGGTACCAGGCCAGCTGTTCGTAATAGATGCCGGTGGCTTCCCTTAAATAGTGGGTGGGGATCGGCAGGCGGGTATGCTGCCTGACCCATTTCAGCAAGGCGGCAAAACCTTTGGGCGTATTGGCTAGGCTGCTCCTGGCCTTTAGGTGCACCTGTTGCGCGGTGTCGATAACGCTTAAGCAAACATCAAGGGTTTGCATGGCTACATCGATGCCAACACCATACTTAAGGGTTCCATCTGGTTGGTGGTTTTAAGGTGAAGAAATAAGCAACAACTTTTCTTTCCTTTGCCTTCACTCATGTGTTATGCAGGATCACCCTGAGGTGTGTCCTTAAGTACTGCTGTGGCTTTTGAAAGAAAAGGCCGAAAAAGTTTCCCCTTTTGGCCAGCATAGTAAGGCTCATTACTTGCTTTGTGAAGAATCAGAGTACTTAACTGCCTTTGTTGATCTTTATTTAAATTAAGCTCTTTTGCAATGATATGAGTGAAGAAGAACCACTTTAGTGTGGAATATCCAATTGGGGCCTCCGCCAGCACTACCCGAGTCAAGAAAAAGTGTTGCTGATGCAGGGCAATTTTGATACCCGACGAAAGGGCCTTTATGAGTACCTGCCGCTGAAACGCGCCTCGGAACTGGCCGGGCTTTTGAAATTTCACTTTACACCGGTGCATAGCTCCTGGGTCAACATGGTGGAAATTGAGTTCTCTGCTTTAGCGCGGCAGTGCTTGAAGCGAAGAATCGGATTCGTTGCATAATTAAAGCAAGAAGTAAAGGCTTGGATCAAACAAAGAGATAGAGGCAAAGTAAAATCCACTGGAGTTTTACAGTAAAAGTGGGCTAGAAAAAACTGCACTCCCGAAACAAAAAAATTAATTTTAAAAATTAAATTGACAATTCACTAGGTTACAATGTGATAGGAGCAATCTTCTCACAAGGTTTCATTTCTCTAATGAAAAAAATTCCATCGAAGATATGATGCCAAAAGGACACCGCCTGTCTGTCAATATATGTCTTCATGTAATATTTTTCTTTAGATGATGGATTAGCTTTACGAAATCGACTAAAGTCAATAAAAAGATAATCCTGCTTAAGAGAACTTAACCAAGACTCTAGCCCGTTCTTTTCTGAACGAATAACTTTTGCCAAAGTATTATTGCTTAATAATTTTCCGGTACCACCGTGTTCTGTAAAACCAATTATATAGGTCTGACTCATTAGCTCTGGTTCAAGAGTAAAATGGTATCCCATTGAATAACGGTCACCTGACTTTTTATTATACTCTTCATCACTATTTTTCCAAATATGACCATTATGTCCCCATACGATAATTTTCTCATTTGGATATTTTGTTTTTAGCAACCACTTGAGGTTGTTCGCCATTTGCACATCACGGATTGCTTGGGCTCCCTGGACATCTTTATGCCCAGACCAATACACTTTAGCCTGTTCGCTCAAAGTTTTTACACTTGATAATACCTGAAAGTAAAAACTATCTTGCAGAGAGCGGTCATTGAGTTCCAATAAGAGCTTTGAAGTTAAGATAGAAACAGAATCAAACAATTTTATACTTGCCTCCCCCCGCGCTGTGATTAAAGAATCAATTAGAGGTAAGTATCGTCTGTAAAATGGAGATTTAGTAAATGATATATTCATTTTAACCAAAAACGAATCCAATCGGGTTTTAAGCTGCCGCCTTGAATATCCACTTATTAATTGACTATCAAATCCAGTTAACACTAGCTTATTGATGGTTGTAGACTTCTGCTTAATATACTCGAACAAAGGCCTACATTGCTTACATGCTGTCCAGACCGGATATACTGAATATTGCATAACATGTTCTAAAGTGGTTTCTTTGTTCTCAAAGGCCTGCCAGCCGTCATTCAATGCAAAAAAATCACTTTCAAAAGCAAGCACATTAAACCCTAATTGCTCATGAAGATATTTGATCAGTCGTGACTTTGCCTCAAAGGTGGTTCCGTCACCGTGAAACAATTCACCTAGCATAACAACTCTTTTGCTTCCGATTGCCTGCCCAATTGGTGCTAAATCCAAAAATGAAGAATCTTGGAGACTTACGCTTTTTATAGTAACTGCATTTGCTTTAACATACTGTTTGATGGTTTCCTGTGCTGACGCCCTATTTGCAGCTAAAGTAAGCATAAATAAAAGGAGAGACTTCATCGCTGAACCAATTAGGTTATATGGCTCCAAATTTAAATAAGTTCTGTGCTTGGTGTTTTGAAAATTATTTTCCACTCTATATATATTAAAATAAAAAAACGTGTTGTGCTATTAAGAACTCAGGGCTGTTTGATCTTTGCTAATTTTCTTCCGTTTTGTTGGTTGATCCAATGCATCAAAGATATGGCTGAGAGTTTGGAGGCAAGTCTGGTTACCAAGTCATCATAGCTTTTTGCATAATTTCTCTTCGGGTTCAGTTGATCACACAGTTGAGCAAAGAAGGTTTTCGCCATCTGCCTTTTGGACCGATACTTCTTTGGTTGCTTTTTGTAGTGGCATTGATTGTTTCTAGAAGGCATCCTCAGCTTCACCTTGTAGCTTTCAAACAGGTCCAGTTGTAGCGGCTGAGACACGTAGGCTCTGTTACCCAACAGCAACTTAGCTTCTGGTAAACACGCCACTGCTTTCAAATAACGGATATCGTGAACATTGGCCTTGGCGAGCCCACTCTGCTGTACCACGCCATTGTCATAGATGACCACATGAAGCTTATAGCCGATGAACCAGCCTTTGTTCATAGCATTATAACCCTTGGCCGCTGCTGTTAAAATCTTTCCTGAAAGCATGATAGGTTTTTTCCCTTGCCATTTTGACCACCGGAACAGGAATGGAATCAATGAGAATTATTTTACCTTGTTTTTCCAGCCTCCCGGCTACTTGCTCCTGACAAGAGTTGATGAACGGCTGCAGTCTTTTGCGTCTTCGGTCTTTAAGCTTCTGACATAAGTTGAGTAATCTGCTTTTAGTTTACTCCATAGCAGATCTTCTGAAATAATGCCCAAAACTTCCATCAGACAAGAAAGGGCAATCACCTGAAAATCTGCCATTTTAGGTTTTCTAGGGTAATACAATAGGTTGCCACTGTGGTTTGACAGCCTTTTAAAGAACTCCTTACAGATGCGATAAAATCTACCGAAGTTCGTCCCGATGTTGTGCGTGCGTTGATGTTGGTTTTGTCTCTTGTATAGACTGCCTCACAACATCTTATGCTTTATACCCCTCCAACTTTTTTTCCATAGCACAACACATTAAAAATAATGAAAAATCCCACAATTCTAAGGGGGCATTACTAAAAACGAAATCAGTGGCCTGTCAATACGAGAATAGCTGTCGTTCGAGTTTGGATAAAATACCGCACTGTTGAAAATCGATAAACTTTCTTGCCCAAAGTGAATCAGAAGAAATAATGCTTGTTAGATCATCACTTGTTAGAACCCTTGGATATTGTGGACCTTTATCCCAATCAATATAACGAAGATTATCGTTGACAACATATGGACTAAAATTAGAATTAAGAATGATGGTTTGAAAAAACATTTCGTCGGGAACAAAACAATTGCGATAATAATCTTCAAAAAATGCATTTTGTTTTAAGAATTGCATAATGTAAGCCGCGCACTCGCTAGTAATGCACCACCACTGCGAACCACCAAATGGCATAATATTCTTTAAATAAGGTCTAATGCGTTTGCCGGATTGCTGTAATAAGTAAGCTTTGACGCTCTCGTCATACCCAAGGCTATCAATAAACCAATAATATTGAAGTCTGTCAGTACCATTATTTAATGTCCATTTATTACTTGGCAACGAAAAAAAATCCAAGTACTGAATCCCAAAATGCTTACTTAAGCGATTGTAAATGATATCAGGATGTTTGATCGGGAAGTCCTGTCCGCTAAGTAAAACCAAATATCCATCAGCTTTATCCTTTAAAGCCTCGGCTATCAAGTACATTGTTGCTCTTACCATGTTAAAGCCACCCCAATTGATTTCCAGTCGGGGTTCTATAATTGTCACATTCAGAAGATTAGGGAAATTATATTTTTGAATCTCCGTCCGAGAAACTTTCCGATCTAAATGTATAAAGAACTCGGCCTTTTCATGAGATAAGGCTTTTATCAACCTATCCACTTGACCAAGGCAGGCATGTGCAAGTATTAAATATTTAAGTCGCATAAACAAACGTTTACAAGGTCAGTTAAGGTAATAACCTTGTGCTCCACTACTTATATGTCATTCCATAGAGTCCCTCAAGGATGCGTTGCAACAAATTTCGTTTTCTGGTCACAATTTCTATCGCACCAGAAACCAAAGGTCTGGCTTCTATGGTTTTGCTAAGAGTAGTTTTCATGCCATTGTCAAGAGTTAAATGGACCAAATAGAAGCTATCAAGAGGAACCGACGTGATATCTTTAACCGAAGCAGTGAGCACTCCAAACTCTTCAAATGGATATTCATTGAGTCTGATTAAGGCCTTTTGGCCAACCTTTATTTTTCCAGCTTTATAAGATGGAATCTGGACCCTTACACTGTATTGCTGAATGGTAGGAACAACAACAAAAGCAGGTTCATTATAATTAACATATTGGTTGACTTTCCAAAAATTAAAAAAAACCACTTTGCCATCTAGCTGCAACAGCTAACGGCGTTATTTTGCCGGCTGATGACCTGGCTGCATTAAAACACGTAAGAGTGTACAGCCGCACCGCTACGGATGATGAAATATGGGCGAATGCCAAGAATTCGTGTCTTTCACCTGTTGCAGCCTTAGCAGTTGCCAATAGCCCGCTGGCATTGTGGGGCCGGTTTAATATTCCGGCTCCTGGTAGCGAGACCACTATAGGGC
>JAEWAC010000021.1 GCA_023391895.1 Bacteroidota bacterium | reverse complement strand
GCTTATGCTACTGTCGGCAGCATAGCCGTGAAAGACGAAGCGACCTTTACCCAATGGCTGCACCAGTTTGGCGCCGGAAAATTCCTGCTGGGTGCCGATGTGAAAGACGAAAAGATAACGGTAAGCGGCTGGCTGGAGCAAACCGACATTTGGGTGTACGACTTTATGCAGCAGTACATTGAAAAAGGCGTACAGCAGATCTTTTGTACCGACGTGTCCAAAGACGGTGCACTGGAAGGCCCTTCTACTGAATTGTATAAAAACATCATCCAAAAATTTCCGCAGCTGCACTTTATTGCCAGCGGCGGTGTCAGCAACCTGGATGATGTATACCGCCTGCAGGACATCGGTTGCAAGGGCGCTATTATTGGCAAAGCCATTTACGAAGGACGCGTGTCGCTGGGCGAATTAAAAAAGTTGAATAGCTGAAAAATAAAAAGCAATGCTTACAAAACGAATCATCCCTTGCCTGGACATTAAAGATGGCAGAACCGTAAAGGGCACCAACTTTGTGAACTTGCGGGATGCCGGCGACCCGGTAGAACTGGGCGCTACCTATGCCCGGCAGGGCGCCGATGAACTGGTTTTCCTGGATATTACCGCTACGGTGGAAAAACGCAAAACCTTGAGCGAACTGGTAAAGCGGGTGGCCAAAAACATCAATATTCCTTTTACCGTAGGCGGTGGTATCAATAATGTGGAAGACGTCAGTGTACTGCTGGCCTCGGGTGCCGATAAAGTATCTATCAATACCGCGGCTTTTAAAAGCCCGCAGCTCATTACCGATATAGCCCAGACAGCCGGCAGTCAGTGCGTGGTGCTGGCCATTGATACCAAGCAGGAGGAAGATGGCGAGTGGTACGTGTACCTGAACGGCGGCCGCACCAAAACCGACAAAAAATGTTTTGAGTGGGCCAAAGAAGCGGAAGCTTTAGGTGCAGGTGAAATTTTGTTGACCTCCATGAATCACGACGGTACCAAAGCGGGCTTTGCACTGGACATTACTCAACAACTTGCCACCCAACTTTCCATCCCGGTCATTGCCTCCGGTGGTGGCGGTACCATGCAACACTTTGCCGATGTGTTTGAACAGGCGCAGGCCGATGCCGCACTGGCCGCCTCCGTATTCCATTTTAAAGAAATAGAAATTCCGGAGCTGAAGCGATATTTGCAGCAGAAAGGGATTGCAGTGAGATCGTGATTAGTCAATAGTGAATAAGAGTTATGGGTTTTTGAAAGAGTTGCTGACATGAACCAAATGCCGGTATGGGGTTTTAAAACATTGACCATTGACTATTGACCATTCACGATTTTCGTTGAACAAATATTAAATAGCTGGATACATGAAAATAGATTTTGCAAAATATAGCGATGGCCTGGTGCCGGCCGTGGTGCAGGACTTTAAAACGGGCAAGGTGCTGATGCTGGGCTTTATGAACGAAGCGGCCCTGAAGAAAACAGAAGAAACCGCCCTGGTAACTTTTTACAGCCGCTCCAAAAAAAGACTGTGGACCAAAGGGGAGGAGAGTGGCAACCATTTACAATTAAGACAAATTTTAGTAGATTGTGACTATGATACCCTGCTGATAAAAGCTGAACCCAAAGGACCCGTCTGTCATACCGGTGCGGATACCTGCTGGAGCGAAAAAAACCATTCGGATGACTTTTTGTACTACCTGGAAGAGATCATCCGGCTGCGGCGCAAAAGCACGGACGACAGCTCCTATGTGAAAAAGCTTTTTGACAAGGGAATCAACAAAATAGCCCAGAAAGTAGGGGAGGAAGCCGTGGAAGTAGTGATCGAGGCAAAGGATGTTAATCATGAGTTATTTTTGAACGAAGCAGCGGATTTGCTGTTTCATTATTTGATATTATTGCAAGCTAAAAATTGTTCGTTGGCAGACGTGGTAAGTGTTCTGCAGCAGCGACACCAATCAAAATAATATGAAACGCCTACTATTTTTGCTTCTGTTTTTACCATTATTTTCCCTGGCCCAGAACGGCTTTGTGATCAATGGTAATATTGCCGGTATAACAGATGGTACTGAAGTAAAACTGACCCACTCGCAGGACAACAATGTGGTCGTAGCAAAAGGTACGGTAAAGGGCAGCGTCTTTAACATCAAAGGCAATGTGCCGGAGCCCGGGCTTTACTTTTTGGCCGTTGGCAACGAGCAGCCCCAGCACATTTACCTGGAAAATACCAGCATCAAAGTAAGTGGCACTAAAAAAGACATCAAGAACATCAAGATAGAAGGTTCAAAATCCCATGAGGATTTTGATGTGTTTCGCAAAACCTTCAATCCCCTGATTGGCGAGCTGAGCGCTTCGGCAGCTTTGATCAACAAAACCGAAGATGAAAAAAAGCGGGCGTTGCTGATGGAAAAGTATGATTCCATTGTCAACCGGGTGGAAACCGAAGTGGGCAACTTTGTGAAAAGCAGGCCTTCCTCTTACGTATCACCTTTCCTGCTGTTTGTAACGGCCCAGGTAGCGGACGATCCTTTTTTGATGGAGCAGCGCTACAATATGCTGGATGAAAACATTCGCAACTCCCAGATTGGTAAAAGCCTGGCCGAGTTTATTGCCTACAACAAAGTGGGTGCGGTGGGTACCGATGCCATGGATTTTGTGCAGAACGACGTGAACGGCAACCCGGTTTCGCTTTCTTCTTTCAAAGGCAAATATGTGCTGATTGACTTTTGGGCCAGCTGGTGCAAACCCTGCCGCGAAGAAAACCCCAACGTGGTGAAAGCTTTCCAAAAGTTCCACGATAAAAACTTTACGGTGCTGGGCGTATCGCTGGACCGTGAAAAAGAGCCCTGGATCAAAGCCATTGAAAAAGATAATCTTACCTGGACCCAGGTAAGCGACCTGCAGTTTTGGAACAATGCCGCTGCCATGCTGTACCGGGTGCAGGGTATTCCGCAAAACTACCTGATTGATCCTAACGGAAAGATCATCGCCAAGAACCTGCGGGGTGAAGAGCTCCAGCAAAGGCTGGAAGCGCTGCTGAAGTAACCCCACGCTTTCAAAAACCCATATAGCTAGGCATTGACGGTTGACAGATGACAGTTGACAGTTGCGCACTTCTTCAAAAGTCCATATACATCATAAAAAGAGCTGGCGCCTGCATGCAGGCGCCAGCTCTTTTTATGAAAAGGAATTTTCTTATCCGAAACTGTTATTAGTATTGTGGTTTGGTATTCATCATTGACTATTCATCACTGACTATTGACGATTGACCATTCACGATGTTTTCCCTGCTGTGGACTGTCGTCTGTCGACTGTGGACCTCTCTCCGCTTGATCTGCAGGCGCCATCTACCTTATAGGTTCATGTCCCGGCCTTCCTGCAGCTTTTGGATGGCTTGTTCCACAAAGTTTTTGTTGGGTCCGTCAGGTGCCAGGGGTAAAGCCTGCCGGGCGTATTTCAGGGCGTTTTTAAAGTCGCTGTTGGCGGAGTAGCCCCTGGTTAATCCCATCAGCGTGGTAAACTGGACTCCATTTTTCTGGACGTTCATTTTAAAAATGTCCAGGGCCTCTTTGGTTTTGTGCTGTTGCAACAGCTGCCGGCCGTACTGGTGCAGTTCGATCATAGTAGCCAGTGGCAAGGCCTGCTTCATGAGTGCATCGCCTTCGGCGGTCCGGCCCAGTTTGTACAGAATCTGCGCCTTGGTAGCCTTGGGGCCAAACAGGCGGTCGCCGCCAAAAGAAGGACCCGAAGCGGAATCGGCCCACTGCAGGGCCTGCTCCAGGTTCACGTTGCGCTGCAATGCCCATTGGGCCGCCTGCTCCCACGCCAGCCAGAAAAAGCCTTTTTCCGTACGCAGTTCTCTTCGGAACGAAGCCAGCTGGTCCGCTACATAATCCACGGCTACCTTAAACGGGATCTTTTGTTTTTCCCATAGCAGGGCAATGGTAGCGCTGTTTTCTGTCTGATCCATAAACGCGTAGGTGAGCCATTCGGTGCTTTGCTGGGTAGGAACCGGTTTTACTTTTACCCGCAACGCGTCTTCGGCAGCATCATAATAATAACTGCCCCAGGATGTGGAGTTGTTTGAAAAAATGAGCGTGGCTTCGGTGGAATCCCAGGCAATAAAAAAGCCGTACCGGCCGGCCTTCAGCGGCTGACCTTCGATGGTGACGTTGCCGGAAAATTCGATCACTGTATTTTCATTGGCGCCAGCCCGCCAGGGTGCGGCCTTGCTGCTGCCAAAGCCCTGGTCTACAAAGCCTACGGGTACCAGCTGGCCCCATATTTTACCTTCACGGCCCTTTACAGCCGGGCGGTCATAGCGGATGGTGATGTCGGTCAGTCCCACTCGTTCACCTACCCAGGCTTTTTTGTTGCCGCCGCTGGGCGGCAGGGTTAAGGCAAGCTGTGCCTTAACAGCACTGGCAGTCATCAGGCAAAGCAGGGTGGCGGCTAAAAAAGCAAAACATTTGTGCATAAGCAGGTTTTTATTTTAAATCTAGCATCAGTTGGTGTCGCCTGAAATAATTTTTTTACCGGAGAAGGCATAAAAGAAAGAATGGCCGCAGCAAAGGATGAGTGGCGTGGGGTGGTATGTTATTTGTGCCCCCAACCTATAACCATTTAAAAACACTTTTATGAACAGGACATGGGTTGGTAAAAGAGAACAAAGCGCTACAGACGAAAGGGAGATTGCTAGAAATGTGTTTTATGTGGCGCCGGGCATATGGCGCATGAAGGACATTTTTGTCAATGTGTTCATGATCCAAAACCGCGACGCTACCGGCTGGGTGCTGGTGGATACGGGCCTGCAAACTTCAGGTGCCAAGATCAAAGCCATGGCGGAGCAGGTATTTGGCAGCACCGGCAGCCGGCCCCAGGCTATTGTGATGACGCATGGCCATTTTGACCACCGGGGCGCCTTGCTTCAGTTGGCGGAGGAATGGGGCGTGCCCATTTATTGCCATCACCAGGAATGGCCTTATTTAACCGGTAAAGCTTCATACCCGCCACCCGATCCATCGGTGGGCGGCGGCTTAATGGCCCTGATGTCGTTTGCTTACCCCAAAGATCCCATCAATGTGGAAGATCACCTGAACGAATTGCCGGCCGATGGCAGCCTGCCGGGCCTGGATGAATGGCGGTGGATCCATACGCCGGGTCATACGCCGGGGCATATCAGCCTGTTCCGGGAGCGGGATGGCGTATTGATAGCCGGTGATGCTTTTGTTACTACCATGCAGGAGTCGGCCATTTCGGTCATTATCCAGAAAAGAGTGATCTGGGGACCACCCAAATATTTTACCCCCGATTGGGGCGCTGCCGCCCGCTCGGTGAGAGAACTGGCGGCATTGGAACCGAGCGTGATTGTAACCGGGCACGGACAGGCCATGTATGGAGACGAAGCCCGTAAAGCTCTGCGCAAATTAGCCCGCGACTTCTGGCAGCGGGGTATACCCGCCCAGGGGCGTTATGTAAAAGAGCCCGCCACTTTTGATGAAAATGGCGTGCCTACCCATATTCCTGCCGGTAAGGGCATTATGCTGAAACGATTATTGGTGGCTGCTGCCTTTCTGGCCATCGGCTATGCCATTTACAAACAGCGCCGGCAGGGCGGCTTTTTTAGTAAAAAAGCTTCTTCCTATTTAGGCAAAGCTTTGATCAGTGGCGGCATGGCTACTTTAGGCGCTACGGCGCCGGCCACCCCAGCCTTGCCGATGTTGCCGGTCATTCCTGCGCTCTGATACTAGTTGAATAAAACATGATAAAGCCTTCCTGGTGCAGGGAGGCTTTATTAAAACATTACTCCATCAACTGCCTTTTATATAATTGAATGGCATTTTCGTAGCCCAGGTACAAAGCATCGGAGATCAGCGCATGACCAATGCTTACTTCGTCTAGCCAGGGAATGTGTTGCTTTAAATATTTTAAATTATGCAGGTCCAGGTCATGACCGGCATTGAGGCCTAAGCCCAGTTCTTTTGCCTTTTGGGCGGCGGCTACATATGGCGCTACGGCTTTTTCCGGGTTGGTTAAAAATCCGGTTGCGTAACCTTCGGTATACAGTTCAATGCGGTCGGTGCCGGTTTGGGCGGCGCCTTCCACCATCTCCAGCACCGGGTCTACAAAAATGGAAACGCGGATGCCGGCCTTTTTAAAAAGGCCAATGATGTCTTTGAGGTAATCTTTGTGCTTCAGGGTATCCCAGCCGTGGTCGGAGGTAAGCTGGCCCAGTTCATCGGGCACCAGGGTTACCTGGTCGGGCTTTACTTCCAGCACCAGGTCTATAAACTTTTGTTCCCGGCTGTTGCCTTCAATATTGAACTCGGTGGTAATGATGTTTTTAATCTGGCGTACGTCTTCGTAACGGATATGGCGTTCGTCGGGCCGGGGGTGCACGGTGACACCGTCGGCACCAAAGCGCTGGGCGTCTATGGCTGCTTTTACCACGTCGGGGTTGTTGCCGCCCCGGCTGTTGCGCAACGTGGCAAACTTGTTGATGTTAACTGATAACTTGGTTGGCATACTTCAAAATTAAAGCAGTAAGCCGATAAAAATTTTTACGGATGAATAACGGGGCAAATATTGCCTGGATTATTATACTGGTGGTCCCGTTTTGACTGGCGGTACTCATCTATATGGTTTTGCAGATCGCCCGGCGCGACGACCTTCCTGTGCTGGTCAAAATCTTCTGGCACCTGCTGATTGTTTATTTTAATCTGGGGCGAAAGTCTTTATGAGGTTTTAAAGCTTTGCTGTATGCGCTGCTGACGAATAGGCTGCGACCTGCCGCATTGATCATTTTGCAGGCGTTGCTGCCCTCTTTTACTTTTTGGTTATTGTTCTATCCAGGTATGATCGGCCATGAGTTTAACGGTGGCTACAAATCGCTTAAAAGGCATGGCCGCGCCCCACTCGCGGGGCGAGATCAGTGAGATCATATGGGTGCCGTCTTCTTTTTCGTACAAATAATAGGTTTGGCCGATTTCGGGCTTGAACGACAGTTTGGCGTTATAAATCAGCAGCGATAGTTCTTTGCGCTTATGTATTTCCTGCGCCTGCAGGGCCAGCAGTTCTATTTGTTTGCGGATCTGCTCCAGCTGCATATTGGTTTGCTCTTCCATTGCCGTTAAGGCCTTGTGCCGGATCACGCCTTCTTCGGTTGGTTTTACCAGGGCGCCTGCTACAGAAGAAGCATACGGCAGCACGCTCATTTGCTTGTGGTACACTTCGGTATTGGTATAAGCGGTGCCCTCGGTGCGAAAGCCCTGTTGGGTGATTTTCAAATATCCATTGGGCATGATCTCGTGCACCACGTGCAGCACCACCTGTCCGCTTTTGTAAAAGTGTAGTTCAAAGTTGATGCTGTCGATCAGTGATACCTGCACACCATCGGCCAGCTGGTGGTCTGCAAAAGGGTGCAGCTCGCCATCCGCATTGATTTTATATTGCGCGGCATAGGCCTTGTTTTCCAGCGTGACCCAGTTGCTGCTGATGGTGAGATCTTTTGTGCCTTCGGCGGCTTCTATTTTGTAGATGCCGCTTTTGGGGCGCTCGCCCCATTCGTAAGTGCCTTTTTCGGGAAACAATTGCCAGCTGCCTAAAAAATTATATACCTGTACCATGCGTTTGGTGCTTCAATGCGGCATCGAATTTCGAGCTTTTATGGCTAGCCGCCGCAGGTTTTCCGTAAGGTTTCGAAAAAGAATTTTAGGTGACCGGCTATAGTGCTAAGGGGCTTTTGTTGCGTCGCACCCTTGTACCGTTGGTTCGCTATGGAACTTCTTTAAAAGCCCATATGGGGTTGACAGTGGGCAGTTGAAAGTTGACAGGAGAGACATCCTTCAAAAACCCATTTTTCACCTATAGGGTTTTGAAGAAGTCGTCATGCCTCTCCCCCTCTGTCATGCTGAACTTGTTTCAGCATCTCCTTTGAACTTCTTTAAATCCCCATATAGCAGCTTCTTATATGATTTATTATGACTATAGTTATTTCCTTCGGTAGGTAGCCCTACTTACTTTTTCCCCCGAAAAAGTAAGCAAAAAGTACAAGGCCAGCTCGAAGGCTCCGCCCCTTTGGCCGGCCCACGCACAGCACCAGTCACTACAGTTTGTATCCTGCCCTATGAATTGTAGATGATTTGACTTGTCTTTACAGGCATGGCTTTTTGAAGAAGTGCAAATCCTTTTGCGTGTTATGCGGAAATACTGCAGGCGCTGTATCCCGCTATACTTTTCTCAAAGGAATACGTCTCTGCAGTTAACGCGGGATAAGGCGCTGCACCAGTCTGGCTTTCCTGCTTTTTTGGTTTTGCCTTTTAACTTTTGCCTTCTGCCTTCTTTACTTATCACTTAAAACTTACTACTTTTTACTTCTCTCCGCTGTGGACTGTCGTCTGTAGACCATGGACTTCCTCCTCTTTTCATCCTTGATGCCTATGGCTCTACTCTAAAGGCCACAGCGGTGTCGCCCCACATTAAATTGATTTTATTCCCATCCTCGCTAAAGGTCATGCGTTCGGTAAAGGAAGGTGCTTTGGTAGGCTTTACCGTTACCCGCAAGGCATCCTGGCTTTCATCGTAATTGAATGCGCCCCACTGGTTGGGTTGTTTGTTAAAAATAATGGTCCATTCATCCTGACCCGGAATGGTAAACAAGGCGTACTTGCCGGCTTTGAGTTCTTTGCCCTCAATTTTTACGTCTTTGTCAACCGTAAAAGTGGTGGCTTCATTGGCACCGGTACGCCACACCTTGCCATAGGGCGCTATGTCATTGCCGATGGTGCGACCGTTAACGGCCGGCTGGCTGTAGTCGATCACTACAGTGGCGCCGCCTGCCATGGTCTTCAGTGTGGCCGGAGGGCTGGGCCGTTTGCTTTTGTCTTCCTGCTGCGCCATTGCGGTAAGGCTGCCCAGGAGTACCGCAAAAAAGAAAGTGAGAAAAAGGATCTTTTTCATATTTAACGTATTAGTATGATCTCTAATTTAAGATAATCCTGGGTAAATCGCACATTAAAATTGATAAATGGTCCGAAGGGTGGACGGGTCATGACCGCTTTTACAGCCCTTTTTTCATTACGATAAAACTTAAAGGTTGTTTGGGAATGCCAAAGCGGGGATCCTGCGGAAACGGCTTGGTTTCGCCGGTAGACTGGTAGCCTTGACGTTGGTACCAGCTAATGAGTTCGTGCCGCACCGAAATCACCGTCATGACAATGGCGCTGCAGTTTTGCTGCCGGGCATGGGCTTCGGCCGCCTGCAACAGTTTTTTACCAATGCCGTTGGCCTGCTCCCGGGGCGATACGGTCAGCATGCCCAGGTACATATCAGTCCCCTGTTGGCGCAGGTAAACGCAGCCGGTAAGGGCGCCATGGGCATTGTTGTACTTGAGCAGGGTGGTGGCGGGGTCTTCAATCAAATCTGCCAGGGCGGGTTCGTCAATGCGAATGCCGTCCAGCAGGTCGGCTTCCGTGGTCCATCCTTGTTTGGCGCTTTCGCCCCTGTATGCACTATTCACCAGTTGTACCAGGTCCGGCACATCGGCCCGCGTGGCCGCACTAATATGAAACGCTAATAACATGCTGCAAATTTAACGGGCTGCTGAACACGGTCAGGGGCTCAGGTGGTAGTAAAAATGCAAAAACAAAGGCGTGGCTACATCTTCTGTTCCATCGCTTCGGCCACCTGGGTGGCATATGGGGTTTTGAAGAAGTTGACATTAGGCAGGCTTGTTAGCCAAATAGTACCTGCAAAATCGTTTTCCACTTCTTCAAAAACCCATAGGGCAAAAGCGCCGGCAACCGGTTAGATTCTTTTATGGTTGGCCAGGAACTTTTTTTGAAACACCTGCTCCAGCGGTATGTTGTGCACCTTGCTTTCCAACCAGGATACAATGTCCAGGTAGGCAAAGGCCCGTACCTCAAAGCGGTTTTTTTCCAGGCTTTTCAGCTTGTGCAGCAGGTGCTCAAAAGCGGGTTTGAGCTGCCGGGCTGTAAGGTGGAAGGACTGGCGCAAGAACTGGAAAATTTCCTCTTCCACATAACTCAGGTTCTGCATTTTGGCCATAAAGCGGTACACCGAGCGGGTAAGGTACTCCAGCAGGTCAAAGTTGCCCAGCTCGTAATGCGCTATCAGGTGCAGCAGGCGGGCATAGCACTGCAGGTCGTTGCGCAGGTCTACCTTCCAGTTGATGATTTTATTCAGGTAGTCGATGGTGGTGTCGTAATCGCCGCTGCCAAAGTAAAGCGAAGCAATTTTGTAGTAAAATACCAGTACGCGGTGGCGGTCCAGGTGCAGGGCATAGGTGGCCAGTTTTTCCTCCAGCTCGGGCACCAGTTTCAACCCTTCTTTAAAAGAGCCATGCATAAAGTGCTGGTTGATCTTGGCAATGTACAGGTATACAAAAACCTGGATGGTATTGTTGTCGTTTCCTTTTACCGTATCGGACGCGGCAAACTGTTCAAACTGACACAAGGTATCGTCAAACTTCTGAAAGTTCTGCAGGGTAAAATGGGCATTCAGCAGGTTGTGCATGCCTTTGATGTAGTGGGCTGTTTCCACCTCAATCATCAGGGGCTGCTGGTAAAACAGGTCGACCCATTTCTGGGTATAGCGGTAATACATCAGAAAGTCCTGGCGGATAAAGGCATACCAGCAATAGCTTTGATAGTAATACAGCTTTTGGTAAAAGGTATGCGAGGGGCTGATCTCGCAGGGGAGCTGCTGGCGGAAGAACTGGGTGAGCAGTTCTTCGTCTTCCTGGTTGCGGGCATGGCCGTTTTTGATGTACCAGCCATACAGCTGCAGGGCCAGGTTCGACAGCCTGGTGACCAGCACCAGCCGCTCGGCCACTTCGTTGGCCTCCGCTGATAACTGCGTGGCGCGGTCGGCCAGGCTGCGGGTAATGTGCAGCGACTCGATGTTTTTTTCCAGCGACAGCACCTGTACCAGCAGGCTTACCTGGTTGTGGGTGCGAGCCACTTCCTTTATTTTGTCCAGCACCCTCAGGCTTTGAATGTACAGGCCTTTGTTGTACAATATGCGGGCATAATCCAGTTGTTCGCGCAGCTGGATGTCGATATTGGCCCCGCTTTCCAGCAGGCGCAGGCTGGCCAGCAACTGCCTGTACAGGTGGGCTTTGATGTTGGATAACTGCTGCTTTTTGATGGCAGGGATCTTCTTTAAAAGCGTAGCTTCGTCGTATTCTGACATTTTATCCAGGGCATCAAAAAGCTGTACGATTTTCAGGTCCTCATTGGCGGAGTTTCTTTTGATGTAAAGCTTAAAATTGCGCTTTTCGGACTTTTGAAGCGAATGAATTAACTGAAAAAGTGCATCTGTTGACCGGTTGGGCATCGTAATAAATTTTGCCGCAAATACAATAGGGATAAGGGTTTCGTGCTTGCGGTACCCATTTCAGCATTGTAAAATGGCGTTTATTTTGTTTGAAAAAATGGTTGATCCAATCCTACATTTGTTCTCGGAGGATGTGATCTTTCATATAGCAAGCAATCGTTAGATTTACATCCTCCAATTTTTTTCTCCCTCTCTTCTGATTTTTTCTGATTAAAAGGCAAGCAATCGTTATAAATAAAACAAGGTCATTGTTTTAGCAAGCAAGTGCTACAAACTTAGCAAAAACTAAAATATTTTCAAATTTTAGTAAATAATCCTACAATCCTTTCTTATCTTACTAAATGTTATTGGTTGCAGAGCTGACAGCCCTCCCTGTGATTAGGCAAAAAGTTGAAGGTAAATCTAAAACTGTAGCCATGAAAAAATGGATTATTGCCTCTATGGTGTGGTTGCTGGCCGGTTGCCACGAACAGAGAGAAGAACCTCCTGTTAACGTATCGACCGTGGATAGCAATACCATAACGCCGCCCGACCCCAACCTGCCGGGCCTTTACCTGGACAGCCACCAGGTCGACACTTCTTTTGTTATTGCCATGGATTCCGTGGTGCCGGATATTTTGCCGAAAGACACCAACTATCGCCGTCATTAAGGTCTTGCGCCAGAGGAAAAAGTCCACAGTCGACAGTCCACAGACGGTCGTTTAGGTGTAAACAGTTGACCACTTCTTCAAAAACCTATGCCGGAACGTTGATCGTTGGTAATTGACCGTTGACCGATAGAAAGTCTTTCAAAACTCTATTGCTTCTCCTCATCTGCGAAATCCTTTCTCAAAATCTGTGATTCAACTTTTCAAAAGCCCATATGAGGTTTACTCCAGCGTTTCCTTATGGTCAGGATCTCCCATTCCGTCAGGCGTAATAAAGAAGTTCAAAACCCTATAAGTCCCCGATTTTTTTCATTTTCCATTTTACATTTTTCATTGTCCTCATCGCACCAGCGTAACCGTGCCTTTCTGAAAATACGGGTTGCCTTTATAGTCTTTGGCTTTTACCATCCATACAAAGGTGTCGGACCGCTGTGGCTGGCCGTTGATGTTGCCATCCCACCCCTGGCCGTTGGTAGTGGTGCTGAACACCAGCTTGCCCCAGCGGTTGTACACGTTAAAATACTCAATCTGCTGCATGCCGGCGGCTATGGGTCTTAACAGGTCGTTTTTGCCATCGCCATTGGGGGTAAAAGCAGAGGGTACAAAAATGGAAGGCCCGGTAGAAAATACCCGTACATGGACAAAAGCCGAATCTACACAGCCGGCCTCATTGTACACCAGCACTCTGAATCGCTGGCGATCGCCGGGACTGTCGAAGATGACCACAGGGTTGGAAATATTGGCGGCGGATAATTCCTCGGCCGGCGACCAGGTATACCCAACGCCTCCGCTGGCCTGCAACTGCAGGGCCTGGCCCGTTATTACGGCCGTATCCCGGCCGGCAAATGCATTTATAGGAGGCAACACGGTTACCACCATGGTATCCCGGCCGGGTTTGGGGCAGCCCAGGGTATCGTAAACCGTCAAAACATAGGGCGTCGTGGCATCGGGTACAGCCGTTGTGGTTAGCTGTGATGGTTGCTGTATGCTGCCGGGCGGTGACCAGGCAAAAGAACTGCCCACCACCGAGCCGCTTAAGCGGGCGGAGGTATGAAAACAAATGACCGTATCGGCACCTGTACGCGCTATGGGGTAGGGAACGGTAGCCACCACCACACGGCCGGTAGCGGTACAACTACCAATGCCGGCGGTTACCTGGTAGGTAGTGGTGGTGCCAACAACGGCGGTAGGGGTGGCGGCACTGGCGTTGTCCAGGCCAGTAGCCGGTTGCCAGGTATAGGTAAAACCATCCGACACGGTTCTGAGCTGCACCGCATCACCGGCGCAGATGGTGGTGTCTGGCATTAGCTGCAGACTTACCTTGTCGGTTACCCTTACCCGTACGGAATCCTGGTTGATGCAGCCGTCATCATCCAGCTGCACATAATAAGTGGTAGTGGACTAGGGATTGACCAGTGGCGAGCCGGGCTGGGCATTGGCCATATTGTTTTGAGTAGACCAGCTAAAGGTGCCCTCGCCGCTGGCACTCAGCTGCAGGGCGTCTTTTGAGCAGAGCAACGTATCGCGGAACGGAAGGGTGATGGGCGGCTTGTCAAAAATAGCCACCTCTTTCTGGACCGTGTCGATACAGCCCACCGTATTGGAAACCTCCAGGCTGACGGTTTTGGAGCCGGCGGCCGTGTATTGGTAAGTAGGGTTGGGTTGCTGCGAAACATCCGTTGTTTCGGAGAGGTCGCCAAAGTCCCAGTTCCAGGATTTTACCTGGCCGTATACCGATGTGGTTTTATCTATAAACGTCGTGGCCTTATTGATGCAGGTGCCTTCAAAGTCAAAATCGGGTTTAAAGCCGGGGTACACCCGCACCAGGGAGTTGCTGGAGTCCGAACAATCCGCATCTTTATTGATGATCAGCTGTACATGGTACAAGCCGGTATCGGAAAAAGTATAGGAAAGAGTAGCGGTGGTAGAGGTCTGCAAAACTTCGCCCCTGTTGTTGGTGAGTTGCCAGTTGTAGGTGTTGATCAGCGGACTGCTCGATTGGTTGGAAAGCGTGAGGCTTTTACTGTCGCCGCACACCTGGTACTCAGGCATGATGGATGCGGCGGCTATGGTGCAGGACGCAATCTTGATCTGCAGGTCTTTGCGCTGCTGGGCTATTAATTTTCCGCCGCGTAATTCATCTACGCAAACCGTTACCACATAAGTGCCTTCGTTGGGGGCCATGCCGGTGATGATGCCGGTTTTGGCATCGATCTTAACATTGCTGCCCAAAGGAGTAGTGCCGGAAAATCCCTGCCCGTAGGGTACCGATGCATAGGGGGGCGGCCCCGGTGCCGGTGTGTTGTTGCCTCCGCCGCCGCCGGAGCTGCGGTAGGCATCGCAAAAGTAATAACGCAGCTCGTCGCCATCGGGGTCTACGGCCTCAAAGCTGTACGAAAAAGAATTGTTGGCGCAAACAATCACCAGGTCATTACCGGCAAAACGGGCGCTGTTGTTCCGGGCATTTTCCTGGCCAGGGCCCGCGGCCGGGATTTCGGCGGTATAAGTGGCGCCGATATTGACGTAGCCGGGGGTAAGGTTGGTAATGGTATTGATGCGGAAGTTGACCTGGCAGGCCACTACATATCCATTGGGCGAGGGAGGGAGCGCCAGGTCAAATTCGTAATAACCAACCGTATAACAAACCGGCGGTGGATTAGTTACGCATTTGTTAGGATCGTTCAGTCGCAGGGTTTCTTGTTTCACCAGCGGGGCTGAAAACTCCTTGATGTTGTTGCCGGTATTTTTTTCATACACCACGACGATGGTGGTATTATTGAGTTGCCGGTTGCTGAAGCAGTCTTTAAAGTATTTGGCGGTAAAACGGTACTGGTGCAGGTTGTTGGAAAAACCCATGTAGGTGTAAAACATTTCGCCACCCGTAATATGGTCTGCCCTGGCGATGGTAGAAAAGCACAGCAGGAAGATCCAAAAGGTAATGATCTGCTTCATGGAAATCAATTGGTGGCTGATTTCTTAGGTTACAAGCTCATCTCCTCTATAAGCGTTAGTCTTTCTAATTTACGTTTAATTCTGCAGATGGTTGGCTGTACGGCCGTGTTTGTTTTTTTTCTTTGAAACAATTACTTTGTTTTTTTTTGGTTATAAAAAAGGAAAATGATT
>JAEWAC010000154.1 GCA_023391895.1 Bacteroidota bacterium | reverse complement strand
CCGCGGATGTCCATGGCATCTTTAGAGGCAAAGTGCATCAGGCGCTCCAATATCTGTGCCGAGCAATTGATGTTGGTGCAGCGCCAGGCCGCTTCTTCCTCCGGCCGGTACAGTTCCTCGCCGCAGGCGGGACAGTGGGTAGGAAATACAATCGGCTGCTCGTCGCCGGTGCGCAGTTCGTGCAGGGATTTTACAATGTAGGGAATCACATCGCCGGCCCGCTCCACCAGCACCGTGTCGCCAATGCGAATGTCTTTTTCCCGGATGTTGTCTTCGTTAAAAAGCGAAATGGAAGCCACCGTTACACCGCCAATGGGCACCGGTTCAATTTTAGCTACAGGGCCAATGTTGCCCGTGCGGCCCACCTGGTATTCTACGCGCAATAATTTGCTGGTAGCCTGCCGTGCCTTGAATTTGTAGGCAATGGCCCAGCGGGGGTGGTGAGTGGTCATGCCCATTTTATCCTGCAGTGCAAAGTCGTTTACCTTGATCACCATGCCGTCAATTTCGTACGGCAGGTCATCGCGGTGTGCTTCAAATTCATTGCAGTAATCAATCACCGCCTGTATACCCTTCAATACTTTTTTTTCTTTATCAGGACTGCGGAAGCCCAGCTCCCACAAGAGCTCCAGCGTTTCGGAATGTTTGTGCAGCACTTCGTTGCTCGTAGTTTGTTGGTTGTTGGTCGCCGGTTGCTCCCGGTCAACGGCCAGCGGCCAACCATCAACGGTTGTGTAATAACTGATATGGTAGGTAAACGCTTCGAGCTTGCGGCGGCTTACTTCCATGGGATCTTTAATGCGCAGCGTACCGGAGGCGGCATTGCGGGGGTTGGCCAGCGGCGGAATGCCTTGTTCGGCCAGCGCTTCGTTGAACTTTTTGAAGTTGTTCTTATTGATCAGCACCTCGCCGCGGATCTCCACTGTTTGCAGGCCATGTTCGGAAAAATTGGCGGTGAGCGGAATGGTGCGGATCTGGCGAATGTTGGGCGTAATATCGTCACCATACACGCCATCGCCGCGGGTTGCGCCTCTTACCAGTTTGTTGTTTTCGTATACCAGCGAAATAGAAGCACCGTCAAACTTGGGTTCTACACAATATTCGATTTCTTGTTCACCCGTCAGCTCGCGGGCTTTGCGGTCAAAGTCAAGCAGGTCTTCGCTGTTGTAGGAGTTTTGCAGCGACAGCATGGGCACCAGGTGCTGCACGGTAGGAAAGTCTTTGGTCAGGCTTTTGCCTACACGTTGGGTGGGCGAGTCGGGTGTAACCAGGTCCGGGTTTTCCGCTTCCAGCTTTTCCAGCTGCTTGTACAACTGGTCGTACTCGAAGTCTGTAATCAGCGGGTCGTTTAAAATGTAATAGCGGTACTCGTGAAACCGCAATACGTCTCTCAGCTCATCTATATCTTTTGTGGAGATATTGCCGGCTTTGATTTTATCTAAAAAGGCATCGGTTTGTGCCTTTAATTGTTGGGTTCTTTCGTTGGCCATACGGGTGTAAAAATAAAGGCAAACCACAAAAGCATCGAAAGCAATGTTTGGGGCCAAAATTACCAATGTGTTTTGGGTACATATTGTATCTTAGTTTTTTATAACGATTGCCATGACCCTATTGCTGGCCTTAAGCCGAGCCACTGCGTCTTTTGCCGTGCCGTATACGCTGCCATTGGCAGGTACGGCTTTTTTTATGCTGTTTCAATTGTTTCAAAAACCCATAGTACCCTGTTTCAATTAGTTCCTATGCAAAAGTACCTGCGCTTAAAAACGGCTGAAGTTGAAAAAAGCACCCACCAGGAGTTTTTCAATATCGCCGTATCAGTGGATTGTGTGATTTTGGGTTATGAAGAAAGACAACTCAAAATACTGCTCATTGCATCGGACTTAACCGAGTTTGCCGGCCTGGAATCTTTGCTGGGCGACCTGGTAAAACCCAACGAAGACATTGATGAGGCACCTTACCGGGTGCTGCAGGACCGGACCGGCCTGCAGGATGTGTACCTGGAGCAGGTACATGCCTTTGGTAAAGTAGACCGCCACCCTTCCGGCCGCGTGATCACCATAGCTTATTATTCCTTGCTCAATATCCGTCACCTTAAAATACCCATTGGGGGTAACGAACTGCACTGGCACCCGGTAAACGACATCAGCAACCTGGCCTTTGACCATAAACTGATCCTGGATACCTGCATTCAGCGGTTGCGGGAACAGGTCATGGAAAAGCCCATCATCTTTAACCTGCTGCCTGAAAAGTTTTCGCTGCGGGAGCTGCAGGATGTTTACGAGGCCATTCTGGGCAGCGAACTGGACCGCCGGAACTTTCGCAAGCGCATTATACTGAAAGACTGGCTGGTAGACCTCAACGAAATGGAAGAAGATGTGCCGCACCGGCCCGGAAAGCTCTACAAGTTAAGACCGCAACTAAAACGCCTGTATCATACCACGAAAGCTAAAAAAAGCAGCAAGGCCGCCGTATAAGTCAGTGGGAGTATGGGTTTTTGAAAAGATTGTTGCCGGCAACAATTTTTTCAAAAATCATATGCTTTATGTTCTTTCGTTTGTATTGCAAAAGCATTGGTAAAAAACATAAAAGGCAGCTTTTGCTGCCTTTCTTTATAGTACCTCTTTCTGGTGTTGTATGATAAAATCAATGATCGTTTCCAAAGGCGTATCGATGCGGCTGATGGCGTCGTTGATGTCTTCGCGGCTGACCTGGGCGGCAAAGGCTGGTGTTTTTAATTTTTTCAATATGCTTTTTACATCCATGCCTTCGTAGCGGGTAGGGCGTATCAAAGCTGCCGCATGGATAAAACCCGAAAGCTCGTCAAACACATAGATCATTTTGTCCATGGTGGTTTGGGGCTCTACGCCAAAGTGCCGCGGCCCGTGTGAGGCAATGCACCGGATAATGGCCGGATCGACCTGGCGGTTTTCCAGTTCTTCAATAATCACACGGCAGTGGTCGTTGGGGTGTTTTTCCCAATCGGCATCGTGCAGCAGGCCGGCCAGCCACCATTGATGGGCTTCGGGTTCGGATAAGCCTTCTTTTTCCAAAGCCCATGCTTTCATAACGGCACCTACCTGTTTCATGTGCAGCCGCAGGCGCTCGTTGGCTACCCACGCATGCAACAGCTCCATCGCTTCCGTGGTTGATAACACATTTCCTGCATGCGCCGGGTTGCCAAAAGTGGTTCTTCCTAAGGGTTGTATTGCTTCTGCCATAAGTCTTTATTCTTTGTCAGCAAGATACGGCCTGTTTTGAATCCATGCGGTGCATCGCCAGGGGTAACTCACCGGCGCCCGGCCGGCAGGAGACTGCTGCAGTCGTTCACGGTAGTTGTTGAATTGTTTGAAAAAGCGGTACTCTTACCGGGTGCTTTTGTTGTGCAGGGTGGCTACCGGTGTAGCGGGCAGTACGGGTTGTTTTATTACCTGCGCCGCTGTAAAAGGCACCTGAATTAAATTGCCATCGGGCAGTTCGGCCAGATAACCTTTCGCCGTGGCACCCAGGGGCACCAGCACCGTTTGGGATTTTACCAAGGCGCCCGTGCCGTCTTTTTGTGGCTTCAGGAGCTTTAAGGCACCGGTAAGGTTTTTGGCAGCCAGCGCGGGTGCCGTTTTCACTGTTGGGTTAACGAAGGGCAGCGGGTCTACCGGGCCGCTGGCGGTGTACACGCCAAAATGCAGGTGCGAGGGGGTATGCCGCGCATTGCCGGTATTGCCTACGAGGCCAATGGTTTGTCCTTTTTTTACCGTTTGTCCTTCCTGTACCAGTTGCTTGTCCAGGTGTGCATAATACAGGTAAAAGTCGGCGCCATCGGGCCGTATCCAGACTACTTTGCCGCCCAGACCGCCTTCGCGTAGGCCGGTCACGTAGCCATCGGCTGCCGCTACGGCCGGGGTAAGCTTGGGTGCAAAAATATCAATGCCCTCGTGCCGGCGCTGGCCGCCATCGCGGGAGGCGCCCCAAAAACTGCCCGCCCTCGCTTTTGTGCCCGCCACCGGAAAAAGAAGCGAAGGGCCAACCGTGACGGAAAGATTGTATTCACCGGTATGGAACAGTTCCGGCTGCAGGCGCAGCAAATAACTGCCGGTGGTGGCCACGTCAAAACTAAACCGGGTACTGTCTTTAGGTGCGGACAAAAGGTGGGTGGTCCGGCCGGCTTCCTGCTGATACAGGTCGGCATAAATCACATAAGGCGTAGTGGTTTTTTTGCTGATATAAAAGGTAAGGCGTTCTCCTTGTTGCGCTTTGAACTGCAGGCCCAGGGCCCGCGATTTATCGGCATGAAAATAACCCTGCTGCCGGTAGGGCAGCTGAACCAGGTAGGGATTTTCCAACGCTTTTTGGGAGGCGGCCAGCCACTGACGGCCTTCCGGCGTATCTTCCAATCCTTTGTCCTCCAGTTTGGAGGCATATTGTTCGTGCGGGGTCTTTTTGCCAAAGAGGTCTTTTACAAGGCCACACGAAGGAGCGGTGAGGGCTATCAGCAGCAAAAAAGTGATGGTATTCTTCATAGATGGAGCCACCTTGCAACAAAACCAACGCCGGAAAAGGTGAAAAAATTATTAACGGCCTTAATATTTTGTAAAGAAAAGGGAAGGAGTGAATGGTGAATGGCTGTGAAATGGGAATGGGGTCCACAGTCGGGAGAACATCGTGAATGGTCAGAGAAGAGTGATGAGTAAGGAGTGATATGGGGTTTTGGATCGCAGATTTCGCGGATTTGAAAAAGGATTTCGCAGATTGTGTAACAGAAAGATGGGATTTGAAAGACGCTCTGTCTGTCAACTATCAACCGTCAACTGTCAATTTTGCGATATGGGATTTTGAAAGACTTTCTATCGGCCAACGATCAACGGTCCCATACGGCTTGCTTACTGCTTTGCTTGTTTAAAGAACGGGGCAATCAGTTCATAAGATTTCAGGCGCGCCTGGTGGTCGTAAACATGAGATGTTACCATTACCTCATCTACACCCGTAGCGGTTAAAAACGATTGCAGGCCTTTCTGAACCGTAGCCGTGCTGCCGATAAAAGAATATTGCATCATGTGCTGTACGGCTGCTTTTTCGGCCTCGTTCCAGATTCCTTCCATAGAAGCAACGGGCGGCTGCAGCGGCTGGCGGTGGTTGCGGATAAGGCCTAACGCCATCCGGTAAAATGAGGTGGCCATTTCGGCGGCGGCGGCATCCGTTTCGGCGGCAATAACGTTTACACAAGCCAGGCTGTACGGCTGCTGCAGGTATTGGGAGGGCCGGAAGCGTTCCCGGTACAGTTGCAGTGCATCCTGCAAATAAGTAGGGGCAAAATGCGAGGCAAAGGCGTAGGGCAGTCCTAAATAAGCTGCCAGCTGGGCGCCATATGTGCTGGAACCCAGTATCCAGACCGGCACCTGCGTGCCCTCGCCGGGAATGGCCCGCACCTTGGCGGCGGGGTCGTGGGGCTCCAGGTAGTTGATTAGTTCCATTACATCGTTCGGAAAATCATCTACGTCACCCTTCAGGCTTCTGCGCAGGGCGTGGGAGGTAAGCGGGTCAGTACCAGGTGCACGGCCCACGCCCAGGTCAATACGGCCGGGATAGAGCGACTCCAGGGTGCCAAACTGCTCGGCTATGATCAGGGGCGCATGGTTAGGCAGCATGACGCCGCCGGCACCGACCCTTATAGTAGAGGTGCCGCCGGCTATATAGCCAATCAATACGGCCGTGGCGGAAGAGGCCACGCTTTCCATATTATGATGTTCGGCAAACCAGTAGCGGTGGTAACCCAGCCGCTCGGCATGCCGGGCCAGGTCTAAACTTTTTTTGAAGGCATCGCCCGGGGTATCGCCTTCCACAATGGTTGCCAGGTCCAGCACGGACACGGGTATATCTGATAAATTCTTTTGCATAATCCTTCCTGTGGTTCTATGTTCGTCAATACTTTATTAAAGGCAGCCGCGTACGGTAACGACCGCACCCTTAAGCTAATGACCAACAAACGGCCCGCCAATTCCAAAATACTGGGCTGACCCGTAAAATTAAAAGCGTTTACAGGGGTGCAAAGTTCGGATGCAAAGGGTTGGTAAAAAGCCGTAGGCAACAGCTTTAACTTTTTGTGTACTTCGGGTAGGAAAAGCCCCGCTGCATTAACTTTAGACCTATTTGAAAAGGAATTATGAGTGAACAGCAACAACGTTTGGAAGCCGTAAAGCGGTTTTTGCAGGAGCACCGCAACAACGAAAGTCATTTTGAAAAGCTATATGACCGGCTGGAAGAAGAGTGTCAGGCACCGCATAACGGCGAACTCCAGGCCTATGTGCAGAGCCTGCAGGAACTAAAAGAAAAACAGGCCGAAGCGTACCGCCAAAGCCGGGAAACCGGCGGAACGGCCTGGCCGGAGTTTGAAAAGTTTGCTTCCGGTTTTGAAAAAGCCGTTACGGCGGCCGAAAAAGAGCTGGGCCAAACCGGTCAGTAGCAGCATTGTTTCCGGTCGGAAGTAAAGGGTACCGCATCCGTCGCCGCAGCTGTTACTGGTCGTTGGATGTGCCTTTTTCCTTTTCCCCGTCGATGATCTTATTGGCTTCTTCCCAATCCTGCTCATCGGGATAATCTTCTACCGGTGCTGATTCACGCAGGTACTTTTCTGCTTTTTCATCCAGCAACTGGTTGCTGTTGGGTGCGTTGGCACCGGCATTGGATGATGGGTTGGAGGCATTGCCGGTTTCGGCAGGTCCAAATGGTTCGCTGGGTGTATTGGGGGATGCATTGTTGGTATTGTTTTGCATACACTTTTTGGATTGAATATGCTTTAAAGTGCAAAAAACTATGCCAGCAACCGGTATAAAAGACCGACGCCCGCTAACGGGTTAGCAGGCGCTGGCGGTTGTTGTAGCTGCAAAAAGTACCCTTACAGGCGATTTACTTCTTCTATACTGCTGCGGGTTTTGGTTTCTACTTTCTGGCCGCGGCTGAAGTTGTAGCGCAGCGTGGCGCCAATACTACGGAAACGGAAATACTGGTCGAAGTCGTTGATGTTGCCATTGATATCGGTCGTCCACAAATAGCGGAAGCCTTTAAAAAGGTCATTGCCATTAACAGTAAGGTCTAGCTTTTTCTTCATAAAGCTTTTCTTAAACGCTACATCCACCCGGTGCATCGGTGCCATGATGTATAGACCGTTGGCTGCGGGGCCGCGGTATACTATGTTTACTTCCATACGGATGTCTTTCGGCAGTTGAATGGTGTGGTTGCTTTGGAGCATGTAAAATAACTGATCGTTCTGCAGCGGCCCGTTTAAAGACACCGTGGTGAATTTGCTGTAGGCCAGCACCGCCGTATTTTGCGTATCCCATTTTCTGGTGATTTTAAGGGGCGCCAGTGCCGTCGCGCTGATGTTATGGCCATCGTCCAGGTTGCCAATGGTGTAAATGGTAATGCCTTTGTCCACATCCAGTGTCGGTATTTCGGTGATCACATCGGTATTATGGTGGTACGACAAGGTTAAGTGATAGATCTTTTTAAACACCTGGGCTACGCTGAATACATTGGTGTATTGTGGCCGAAGGTTTGGGTTGCCTTCCCACCAGGTGTAAGGGTCGCGGTAAGCACGGAAGGGATTGAGGTTGCCGTAGTTGGGGCGTGATATGCGACGGCTGTAGCTCCAGTTGATGCTGTAATTGTCGGTTACTTTTTGCTGCACAAACATGCTGGGAAACAGGTTGGTATACCGGCGGCTGGTATCCTGACCGGTCGTGAGCTGCTGGCCGTTATTTTCGGTATGCTCGGCACGCAGGCCGGTTTGTACCGTTACTTTTTTACTCAGCGGGCCACTCCAGTTTAAGTAAGCTGCATAGATATTTTCGTTGAAGGTAAAGTGGTTGGTGCGCAGCGGGTCCAGCACCAGTCCATTGTTAGCAAAATAAAAACGCGAGTCATTATCGGAAACCACATGGCTGGCCTTAATGCCCGCTTCCATTTTGTGCTTTCCCTTTAGCGGGCGTACCCAATCAACTTTACCGGCAATAATGTCGTACCCGTTGGGTGTGCTGGTATATAAAAAATCCTGCGTTTGTTGCGCGTTTTGCATATCGGTAAAGAAATTGTAAAAATTGCCTTCGCCGCGGTTGGTGATTTTTACAAAATCAAGGTCGGCCGACAGTTGCGTGCCGAGGGTATCCATTTTATTGACCCAATGCAGGTTACCGGTGTAGTTGGTGTAAACATTGGAGTTGAAGTTGTCCGCATCAATATACTGGTAAGGCGTTTTAGGGGCATTGCCAATATACGTATTGGTTAAAAAATCGGAGTGGGCCGTGTTGGTAGTAAAGGCGGCCATAAAGCCCACGCTGTGTTTGGCATTCAGGGTATAATCGGTACCCAACCGAACCGAAGGCGGACCTTCCGCTACAAAGTTGCCGGTAGCTACCTGGTCGAAGTAAGTGGTTTTGGGATCGCCGAAAAATACACGGGTAAACGTGGCCTCACGGCCACCTACCCGGCGGCTGCCATCCACAAACAGGAAGGAATTCCAGCGACCCCGTTTATGCGCTATGTTGCCGCCATAAGTATAGCCAACCTGGTGAAAATTATAACTGGTGCTGGCATATAGACTGCCGTTAATACCCTGCAGGGTGTTTTTTTTGAGGTTGATATTTAAAATACCGGCCGTGCCTTCCGCATCGTAACGGGCGGAAGGGTTGGTAATAATTTCAATGCTTTTGACATTTTCAGCCGACATGCTTTCAAGCAGCGCCCGCAGGTCACGGGCAGAAAGGTACGTAAGCCGGCCATCCAGCATAATGGTTATGCCCGAACGGCCATTCAGTTGAATGTTGCCTTCGCCATCAATAAAAACACCCGGTGCCTTTGTGAGTAAGGTATAGGCATTGTTGCCGGCGGCCATGGCGGTGCCTTCCACGCTGACTACCATGCGGTCGGGTAGTTGGGTTATGTTGGGCCGCAGGGCCGTTACCGTTACATCTTTTAGCACCGTAGCTTCAGCCTGCATGGTAATGTTTCCAAAGTCTTTTGAAAAGCCGGGATTGGTGACTTCAAATACGGCCGTTTTATTACGGGTAAAGCCAATGGCGGTGAAACGTAAAAAATAAGAACCGGCAGGGGGGGTGGCCAGTGAAAAAGCGCCGGTCGAATCGGTAATGGTTCCCGCTACAAACACGGTATCCGTAGCTTTCAGCAGGGCTACATTGACAAAGGAGAGGGGTACGCCTTTGCTATCGGTTAGTTTACCCTTTAACGTACTGTTTTGGGCTAATGCCGTATAACTAAGCAAGCAGAATAAATACAGGGAGAGTAGTTGTTTCATTTTCAGATGTGTGTTTTGGCAATGACTACAGCGATCCGGATAGGATAGACCGGCCGACATCAGGCTGCTAACATACGAAAGTCTTCGTTTTTAGAAATGCGTTTTACATAAGCGGTAAAAGCCTGTAAATGTGTTTTGCAAAAAGGAAGCTTGTACGGAAAAGAAATCCCGGTTACGCGGGATGGAGCATTAAAATGTTTGATTTTCCTTTTAGATCGCGGATAGCGCGGATTGGAGATGGTTTTCCCCGAATCGTGAACTGCCGTTAAAAATGCTTGTTTTTCCTTGTGCATTGAGCTTTCAGCTTTCTTTTTGGTTTTCATTTTTAACTTTTGCCTTCTATTAAAACCTTTAAAACCCATTTAAGCCACCTTTTTTGTTAAGCATTTTCAAAAGCGGGCAAAATATTTATTGTAAATCAATTTGTTACAAAGGCAGGGTAAAAAATAGTGCTTTGTTTTGTGTGATGGCAACCCCTCTTTTACTTATCTTTGCGCCTCAAATTTTAAAGCGTTACGGGGATGGCCGTAACACAAATTTCAAATCATGAGTAAATTACATTTTACAACGAAACATGCGAATGCGGCTACCGTGCAACGCAACTGGTATGTTGTGGACGGTACCAATCAAACCGTGGGACGTATGAGTGCCAGAATTGCTGCTATTTTGCGCGGTAAGAACAAGGCCTACTACACCCCTCACGTAGACTGTGGTGACTACGTAATTGTTACCAACGTGGATAAAGTAAAGTTCACCGGTAACAAACTGGAAGAAAAAATTTACGACCACTTTACCGGTTATCCCGGCGGCCGTAAGGAAGAAGTAGCCAAAGACCTGCTGAAGCGCAGACCCGAGGTGATCATTGAAAGAGCGGTAAAAGGTATGCTGCCGAAAAACCGTTTGGGCCGCAAGATGTATAAAAAATTATTCGTGTATGTTGGCGATCAACATCCGCATACTGCACAACAACCTAAGGAACTGAAGTTCTAAATTCTTTAATCTTCCAAACAATCATAAATGGAAAAGCAAAAAAACAGTGTTGGTCGTCGTAAAGAAGCCGTAACCCGTGTATTTGTTACCAGAGGTACCGGCAACATTACTGTGAACGATAAAGACTACAAACAATATTTTTCTTTGGTGTACCTGCAAAACCAGGTGGCTCGCCCGCTGCAAACCATTGAGGCTACGGATAAATTCGATATCAAGATCAATGCCGCCGGTGGTGGTGTAAAAGGCCAGGCTGAAGCTGCCATGCTGGGTATTGCCCGTGTACTGGTAGAATTGAACCCTGAGTACCGTCCTGCGCTGAAAGCAGCCGGTTTGCTGAAACGTGATCCCCGTTCTGTTGAGCGTAAAAAATTCGGTCACAAAAAAGCACGTCGCTCCTTCCAGTTCTCCAAACGTTAATTTATTGGTCGACAGTCGGCGGTCCACGGTCGACAGCTGTTTCAGCTTCTGTGGACTGTCGTCCGTTGACTGTGGACTTATATTAATTAAAATATTCAACATACATTCAAATGGAACAAAACACTTCATTACAACAACAATTACTGGATGCAGGTGTGCATTTTGGTCACCTGAAAAAGAAGTGGAACCCCAAGATGTTGCCTTACATTTTCGCTGAAAAGAAAGGCATTCACATCATTGACTTAAATAAAACAACTGAGTGCCTGCAGGAAACTGCAGCCGCTTTAAAGCAAATAGCCCGCAGCGGTAAAAAAATCCTGTTTGTTGGTACTAAAAAACAAGCTAAGGACATCGTTGCCGAATGTGCACAGCGCGTTAACATGCCTTACGTTACCGAGCGTTGGCTGGGTGGTATGCTCACCAACTTCAACACGGTTCGTAAGAGCGTGAAGAAAATGCAAAGCATTGAAAAAATGCTGGGCGACGGTTCTTTCGACTCTATCACTAAAAAAGAGCGTCTGACCCTGACCCGCGATAAAGAAAAAATGGAAAAAGTACTGGGTGGTATTGCGCAACTGGGCCGTGTACCTGCTGCTTTGTTCATTGTGGATATTGGTCATGAGCACATTGCACTGGCAGAAGCCAAGCGTTTGAACATCACTACTTTTGGTGTGGTTGATACCAACTGCGATCCTAACAAAGTGGATTTTGCCATCCCCGGTAACGACGATGCTACCAAATCCATTGCTATTCTTACCAACTACATCACGGCTGCTATTGCAGAAGGTTTGGCCGAGCGCCAGGCTGCCAAAGATGACGAAGGTGATGAAGCAGCACAGGATGCAGAAAACGAAAAAAGAGCAGCCCGTCTGGAAGCCGAAGCGCAAGCTGAAGGCGGACGTGGTGGCCGTGGCCGTGGTGGCGTAAACCGCGGTGGCGGACAAGGCGGTGGCCAGAACCGTGGTGGTGGCGCCGGTCAGGGCGGTGGTCGTGGTCGCAGCGGCGGTGCTAACCGTGGCGGTGGCGGTGGTGGTTTCCGCAGACCTGGCGGTGGCCGTTAATGCCTGCTCCCCATAAAGGAATTTAAAAAAGTTCTTTTTATAAAAAGTGTGCGATGAAGTAGCCGGCGGTAGAAATTCTATTCATCGTCTCTTGCGTCGCACACTTGTACTTTCAGTACATCGATGATCAACAGGAAGTTTTGAATTGAGACCTCAACTTAAAACTTAAGACTTAAAACTTAAAACTTTTCTCTTATGTCAACTGTACAAATTACAGCTCAGGATATAAACAAACTGCGTCAGGCAACCGGTGCCGGTATGATGGATTGCCGCAAAGCCTTAACAGAAACCAACGGTGACTTTGAAGCCGCTATCGACTGGTTGCGCAAGCAAGGCCAGAAAGTTGCCGCCAAGCGCAGCGACCGCGAAGCCAAAGAAGGTGTGGTAATTGCCAAAACAACCGACGACAACAAAACCGGTTTTATTGTAACCATCTCCTGCGAAACAGACTTTGTTTCTAAAAACGCTGACTTCGTAGCTTTTGCCCAAAGCATTGCTGATGCCGCTGTAGCCAACAATGTAAAAAGCGTGGAAGAGCTGAACGAGGTAACCGTAAACGGTGCCACGGTTTCTGACCTGATCAACGACAAACTGGCTTCTATCGGTGAAAAAATCGGTGTGGCCCGTTTTGAAAGAGTAGAGGCGCCTTACGTAGCTTCTTACATTCACGGTGCTTACCGCATGGGTGTGCTGGTAGGCTTTAACAAAGAAGCTGGCGAAGCCGGTAAAGACGTGGCCATGCAAATTGCCGCCATGAACCCGGTAGCAGTAGATGAAAACTCTGTACCGGCTGATGTGGTTAGCCGTGAAAGAGACATCATTTTAGATGTGATCAAACAAGATCCTAAAATGGCTAACAAGCCGCAGGATATGCTGGATAAAATTGCCCAGGGTAAATTAAATTCTTTCTTTAAAGAAAGCACTTTAACTGCCCAGGCCTTTGTAAAAGACAGCAGCAAAACTGTAGGTGATTACCTGAAAAGTGTAGATGGTGACCTGAAAATAACTGAGTTCAAGCGTGTGGCTTTAGGTTAATCTTTCTAAAATGCTATATACCGATCCCGGACCTTTTGGTTCGGGATTTTTTATTCCAGCACTTCGCTCCACTGCACCCAAGTCCAAGCCGTAAACGGCAGTATCAGCAGCGCAGCCAAGGCAAGGGC
>JAEWAC010000001.1 GCA_023391895.1 Bacteroidota bacterium | reverse complement strand
CATCCAAACATACCACCGCTCCTGGTGTTAGTTTACAAAGGTGGCTGCGGGTTTTAACCGCTTTAGCTGCTATTGTATTGCTGGTATGGCTGGTGTGGAAAGTTTATCATATTTATCAATTGTCAACCGACAAGATATTTGACCAGACTTATATGCCTTACCAACTGGCCGCTGGAGAGATGAGTCTGATCACGCCCATAGAGCAGGCTTATACCAGCAAAAACTATAAGGATGCGATACGCGAAAGCAAAACAGTGTTTAGCGTGTCGGAGCGGGAACGACTGCTGATTGGGCTTTCGTATATGGAGACGGGCGAATATCTGAGGGCCATATCCTGGCTGAAACGGCTGACCATTTCCTCAGAGGCGCCTCTGCGGCAAACGGCAGAATACTACCTGACACTTTGTTACCTGAAAAACGATGATTATGACAATGCCATCGTACAAATGAAGGAGATCTTAAACAACCCGTCGCACCTGTATCACCGCCAGTTCAGGCCCGAAATGATAAAAGAGCTGCGGCTTATTAAGTGGAAATAATACGAATTTGAGGGTGCAGGGTTGAGCTTATTTTACGATATTTATACCTCCACCTTGTAGCAGACCCATATGATTAAAATAGGTTTATTGAAAGAAGGAAAAATTCCCGCTGACAACCGTGTGGCCCTTACCCCCTCACAATGCAAGTGGCTGGAAAAGAAAATTGCTGGTGTAAAGGTGCTGGTAGAATCCTCTGCCACCCGATGCTATAAGGACCGGGAATATGTACAGCATGGTATAGAAGTAACGGATGACCTGAGTACCTGCGACATTTTACTGGGTATCAAAGAAGTGCCGCCCGGCCAGCTGATAGAAGGCAAGACCTATTTGTTTTTTTCGCATACCAAAAAAAAACAGCCCCACAACCAGCGCCTGCTGCAAACCATCATCCAAAAAAACATTACGCTGATCGACTATGAATGCATGGAGCACGAAGACGGACAGCGCATCATTGGCTTTGGTTTTTTTGCCGGCATTGTAGGCGCCCACAACGGTATTATGGTATACGGCCATCGTTCCGCAACCTTTGAGCTGGAGCGGGTGTATAAGCAAAGAAGTTTTCGCCGGCTGATCCACAATTATTTCGGGCTGAAGCTGCCCAACATCAAAATTGCCGTTACCGGTTCGGGCCGGGTGGCACATGGGATTTTAGAAATCATGAACCTGATGGGTGTCATAGAAGTGGAAAAAGAAGAGTACCGGGAACGGGAGTTTTCTTATCCGGTCTATGTGCATTTAAAAGGATCGGATTTATACGAGCACCAGGAGCATCAAACCTATAACCGGGAGCATTTTCACCAGTTTCCGCAGGAGTATAGATCCAAGTTTCCGGAATATACCCTGCATACCGACATCCTGATGAATGGGGTGTACTGGGACCAGAACGTGCCCCGCCTGTTTGAAAAAGAAGCTATCGACGATGCTGATTTTCGCATACAGGTCATTGCGGATGTAACCGACGATGAAAATGGGTCAGTGCCCATCAATTTAGGCGATCAGACCATTGAAGACCCGGTTTATGGCGTCGACCGTAAGACCGGCAAAAAAACAGCACCTTACTTACCCGGTTCTATCGACGTGATTGCGGTAGGCAACCTGCCCAACGAATTGCCCCGCGATGCTTCCAAGTATTTCGGGCAGCAACTGATCAAATACATTTTGCCCGACCTGCTGAAAGGCGGCTCCTGCATTATAGACGATGCCACGATTGTGAAAAAAGGGCAGCTCACGCCCCGCTATAGCTATTTGGAAGACTATGCAGCCGGTAAATTATTGCAGGAGGGTGTTTAGAGATAGAAATAATAATCCTTGAGCAAGGCGGTAAATTCGGGTGTATAGCTGCCGTTGTCGAAACTAATCTTTATATGGACTTCTTCTTTCTGCAGCAGTGCGTTTTTGCTGCCTTTGATCATGATGCGGAAAGGGGAGTGCCGGGTAGACTGGTGTACTAAAACTTCTTTGACCGCAAATAAATGTTTTTCCTTGAGTAACCGCTCAATTTCAGCCTGCCGCTTAAAGGGTAACAATAAAAAGAAAACACCATCTTCCGCCAGGTGTTGTTGAATAAGGTCTAAAAGTTCTTCCAGCTTCAGCCGGTGGCTGTGGTGGGCTACATTGCGCAGGCTTTGGGCTGACTGCCATTCGTTTTCGTAAAAAGGCGGATTGCTGATGATACAGTCGTAAGAAGGTGCCAGCGGTGTGGTGGTGATGTCGCCTTCCGTCACTTCCAATCGATCATTCCAGGGCGAAGCTGCAAAGTTTTCCCCCGCCTGGGTGGCCGCACCGGCATCAATTTCCACCGCATGAATGTTCAAGTTATTCTGCTGTGCCACCATCAGCGACAACAAGCCTGTGCCAGTGCCAACATCCAGCGCATTTTCAATTTTTAATTTTGAATTTTTCATTTCCCCGGCACACCAGGCACCAAACAGGCAGGCATCCGTGGTTACCTTCATGGCACTGCGGTCGTGGTAAACGGTAAACTGCTTGAAGCGGAAGTAAGGGTTGGCCATACTTTTAGGCGTGCCAGCTGGCCCGGGCAGAAGCGGTTACGGTTAAATCGGAAAATTCCTGTTCCTGGTACTTGTAATAAGCAGTGATGGCGATCATGGCGGCATTGTCGGTACAGTATTCAAAAGCCGGAATAAAGGTGTTCCAGCCGTGTTTTTTTCCCAGGGCTTCAAATCCTTTTCTCAGGCCGCTGTTGGCCGATACGCCACCCGCCAGGCAGATGTTTTTAATGCCGGTTTGTTCAGCTGCTTTTTTTACCTTTTTCAGTAAAATATTGATAATGGTTTTTTGAATAGAAGCACAC
>JAEWAC010000413.1 GCA_023391895.1 Bacteroidota bacterium | reverse complement strand
TTTTGGCAGGAGTTATATCAAACATTCCGGCGGCTATCCCGGCTTTGTTTCTGAATTTATTTATTATCCCAGGGAAGATGTTACCATTATATTGCTTAAAAATTCAGGTAATTATGGACAGGACGTTTGGGCGGTAACAATGGGACTATCAAGTATTGTTTTTGGATTACCGTATGATACCTGGAAGCCTCGGCCAGAAGTAAAATTATCAAACAACGTACTTGAACAAAAAGCTGGTAAGTATGCTGCAGGCAAACTGACGATTCGCTTTATAGTAAAAGATAACCAACTCCACATGATTTTACCCAATGGCACAGAGCTACCTCTTTTTGCCGAAAGCGGAGATTCTTTTTACCTGGAGAATTTTAATACCCATCTTCGGTTTGAAAAAAATGCCAGGGGAATTTTTGACAAGGTTACGCTTCATGAACATGGAAAGGACACTGATTTCAAGAAAGTAGAGTAGTGGTACTACGTACCATGCACAACTATCCGACTTCGCCAAAACAGGATTTCAAAGCTATTTTTAAGCTATAAATCACAATGCAGCAGCAATGTATGGGTTATGGAGTTGTATCACAGATTATCCCGCCTTCAGCAAAGCTGCCAAGCTGCAGTGCAAAAAGGATTTTTTTTGTAGAGAATGCAGTTTGCTGATGCGCTAATATTTAGTTGATCATATAACTTTATGTCATTAATAAAATACCTTTCTGCATAGTCTAACGTAGTGTGCTATCAAAATGAGACTCTTATTAATACTAACTGTTGGCTTTATAGCCTGTGGCCAATCAAACCCGGCTCCGAAAACAGCAACTAATGATACAGCATCCTCCAGTAAACAGGATACTACAATTGTTCAACAGGTACAACATCAAGACTCTATAGTCACATACGATAGCACAAGCTATAAGCATTTTATCCCTCAGAACGTATTAAGCTTAGTAAAACAGTTGTTACCTCAGTGGCGCATACCCGACCCGGATAACTGGGATTCGTTTTGGTTTAAGGAATACAAAAAAGATAGTGCCTTGGTGAATTATATTTCAGGCGACTTCAATTGTGACAACAAAAAGGATTACGCCCTTTTGTTGGTTAATACCAAAGAAGGGTTTGCAATCTGGGTGTTTCAATCTGATAATGAAGAATATAAGACCATCAAGCTTGATGAGTTGGGGCACATGGAAAAACCTGTTGAAGTTGGCCTTCAGTTCACAGAAGCGGGCCTTTTGAACTATTTGGATGCGAATGCCGAAGATGTAAAGTCAATCCACTTAAATTGTCCGGCAATATCAATCATATTTTTTGAGAAAGCAGCAGTAACCTATTACTGGGACAAAAGCAAGTATAAAGAAGTGCAAACAGGTGATTGATAAACAGCGAACGACATAAGGATTTGTAAAATGGCCGAGGCTGTGCTAACTTTCTTCAATATATCACTAAGCAACCTTAATAAAAAAAGTGGTACCCTGTAACACTGACTACAGCCCTTTCACAACTACCGTTTCCATCAGGGCGTGTAAAAGGGTATTTTTCAAATAAAACAATTCTTTAATTTAGTCATGAATAAATGATTACGCATTTTAAACTATTAATAATATTCCTTTCACAGTTTGCTGTTAGCCAGTAGACTTATATTGACAATTACATATCCTAAAATGAGGAGACTTGTCTCATTTTCTGTATGGATAATTTTATTTCCAGGCATTATTGTTTATGGAAAAAGCTGAACCATGAATTGTATATGAAAAAGTGGATCCTTTTAATAAGTGCAATAGTGATTCTGCTGGGGGTTATGTTTTTTACCAAACCCGATAACAAAGCCTGTACAATAGCTGCAGTGGAGGCGGTATGGGGCGACATAGTACCGGATAAGTACAAAAGACCACAATACTTTGAGCAATTCATGGATCTTAACAGCCCGTCTGTAACCATACAAGACTGGGTGTTTTTCAAACGCATTCAATACCAATTTGGCGACAAGCGGCGCACCATCGGCTATGGGGTTTTTAACCAATGTTACTGCCAGCAGTACGATCTGGGTCTCCGGTAACTGCACTTCAGGATGAGCTGCTGTTTTTAAAGGGTTATAGCATTTTGATTTTTCAAACGTTTACAGGCGTTTCTTACACCGGCTTGTACTTTTTTCACCTTCAGTAATGACAGCCATACGCCGGTGCGAATAGAGATGGCAACCGGAGATTAGCTTTAAAATGCCATAATAAAAAAGGCCACCAGCTGAAGTAAAGACAGCTGGTAGCTTTTGTTACTTTTTTCATTTGCCTGCGGCAGTATGGCACAAAACCCAATAGGAGTTTACCTGAAACTTCGGGCTTAATCCAGCCGGGTAGCGTTAAAGGTATCGCCCTGGTTGATGTCGCCGGTTTCGAAGCCTTTTTTAAACCAGTACATACGCTGGCGGGAGGTGCCGTGTGTAAAAGATTCCGGCACCACGTAACCTTGTGCCTGTTTTTGCAGGCGGTCGTCGCCAATGGCATTGGCGGCGTTCAGAGCTTCTTCAATATCGCCCGGCTCCAGGATGTTTTTCATGCGCTGGGCATGGTGGGCCCACACACCGGCCAAAAAATCGGCCTGCAGTTCCATGCGCACGGAGTACTGGTTGTATTCTTCCTGGCTCACCTGGCCACGCAGGCGGGCCATTTTTTCGGAGGTGCCCAGCAGGGTTTGTATATGATGACCTACTTCATGAGCCACTACATAAGCCATGGCAAAATCGCCGGGTGCACCAAAGCGGTCCTGCAGATCCTGGTAAAAAGAAAGGTCAATATACAACTGCTGGTCGGCCGGGCAGTAAAACGGGCCCGACTGGGCACTGGCCGCACCACAACCGGACTGCACCGCATCACGAAACAGCACCAGCCGGGGCTCTGAGTAGTTGGCACCCATTTGCCGGAACAAGGCATTCCACACATCTTCGGTATCGGCCAGCACCACTTTTACAAAATTGGCCCGCTCATCTTCCGCCGCCTGCTCCTGCGGCGACAACTGCCGCCCCTGACCGCCGCTGCCGGGCAGCGGTATCTGCGATACGTCGCCGCCACCTCCCAGCAAAAAGTTTACAATCAGGGCTATCACACCTATGATGCCGCCACCAATAGCCACCGGGCCGCCAATGCCCCGGCGGTCGTCCACGTTCGAGCTCTGTCGTCTGCCTATCCAACGCATAAAATAGTATTTTGGGTAAGGGTAAGCGTATAAAAAACGTGCCTGACAGGCCAAACGTAATAAAGCTGCCGCCGCCTTTATGGGGATTCTTTGGCCGTTATTTTTGAAAAGTTTACCAGCAGTCCCACTCCAATAATGGACTTGAACTGGGTGGCGGGCGAAGTGCCTTTGTCTCCAAACAGCCGGACATCATCGTCGTAAATTACATCCACGCTCCAGCTGAAAGCCAGCACCCGGCTTATTTTCACCAGCAAAATGTTGGTCCAATACACATCGATATTTTGAGGGTTGTTGCGGTAGTTGGAAAAAAGGTCGAGGCGGCCTTTATAAGTCACCGTTTCTGTAAAAGCTTTGATGAGGTTAGCCGACAAAAAGGCACCGACGTCATACTCGCTGGATTTGCCCGGCTCTACGCCATAAAGCCCCTTGGCGGAAAGCGAATCGTTCTGTACCAGGGTAAGGCGCCCGGTAATGGGTGAAATTAAAACAGAAAAGTTTTGGCTGGGCTTATAGTCCAGACCCAAACTCAGCAACAGGTAAGCCGGCGATAAAAAGTCGGACGTCAATACCCTGGAGTCGTCGCCGGGATATTCGTAGCCTTTCAGCATTTGGGTACGAAAGTTAAAAAGAGTAGCCAGGTTCCATTTGGGTGCAATGGCATAACCATATTTTGAATAAAGGTCAACCCGGTCGTCGTTCTTGCGGCTGCCCAGGCTGGTGGTACGCACAAACCCATAATTGACATCCAGGGTATTGTCCCAGCTGTGGCGGCCTTCTTTGTAAAAAGCATAAAGGCTTAGCAGGGAGGTGATGGAAAGCGAAAACTCGTCGCCCCCGGCCGCCCAGTTGCGCAGCGATCCCTGTGACAGGTTTAGGTTAAACACGCCGCCTTTTTTCCATTTGTAAGGAATGGTATCGGCCGGGTCTTTGGTAGCCGTGCGGGTAGCATCCCTGCTTAAGCTTTTGATCGTTGTGTCCTGCGCATAGGCAGTACCCGCCAGTAGCAGGCTTATCAGTAACCACTTTCTCATATTGCATTTATTTAAATTAGACAAAGTGTATACGAAAACTCTTCCTGCCTCTCATCATGTCCGGCCGCATAGAGAAACCAAAAACCGGCACAACCCTTAACCATGTATATTAAAAACGGTTTGTAAGCGGTATTGGTTTGTAAAAAAGCGCTCCTTTTTAAACAGAACCTGTGGAAAGCCAGCTGCCCGGTAGCATGCCTTGCCAAAAATTTATGCAGGAGAAGGTAACGGCACCCGGCCGGCATCACCATACAAGCGTGGTACACATCCGTCTTCAATAAATGTAAATCTTGGCAACATTCTTCATTTCTTCCCTTTTCTGTAGTCGCAGCACCCCATTAAAGTATTACGGATGCATAGCAAAAGAAAGCTTATGAAGTAGCCCTATGGTTTTCTTCAAAACCCCATATAGTGCGGCCTATTCGCTTGGCCTGCCATTATTTTGGTCTACCGGCAGGGTTACCCAATGGTGACCGTCTTTGGCAATGAGGGCTTCGGCATCTTCGGGTCCCCAGGAGGAAGGCGCATAATTGGGAAAATCTACGGGCGGTTTGGCCTGCCACAGCTCCAGTATGGGCATGATGACCTCCCAGGCTGCCTCTACCTGGTCGCCCCGCATAAACAGGGTGGCATCGCCTTCAATAACATCCAGCAACAGGGTTTCGTAGGCCTCGGGGTGGTCGTTGCCATTGTCCTGGGAGTAACTAAAGATCATATCCACGGGCTGCAGGGTCATGCGCGGGCCGGGCTGCTTGGCCTGAAAACGCAGACGGATGTCCATCAGGGGCTGTATGCCAATGGTGAGGCGGTTGGGCCGCCAGGTTTCGCCGGCTTCCTGGGGAAAAGCAAAGTCCGGCGCCGATTTGAACTGTATGGTAATCAATGAGGTTTTGGCGTTCAGGCACTTGCCGGTCCGTACGTAAAAAGGAACGTCTTTCCAGCGCCAGTTGTCTACAAAAAATTTAACGGCGGCAAACGTTTCGGTACCGGATTCGGGCTTGACGCCTTTTTCCTGCCGGTAGCCATTGACCTCTTTGCCCTGCATCCAGCCGGAGCTGTACTGGCCGCGTACTGCCATCTGGTGTACCTCCTCTTTTTTAAAGCGGCGGATGGCGTTGAGCACGTCTACTTTTTTGTTGCGTATTTCCTGGGCATTAAAAGCAACCGGGGCTTCCATGGCAATCATGCACAGCAGCTGCAGCATATGGTTTTGCACCATGTCGCGCAGGGCACCGGCGCCTTCGTAATAGCTGCCCCGCTCGCCCACGCTGACTGTTTCGGCCGCCGTAATCTGTACATGCTCAATATAATGGTTGTTCCAAACCGGCTCAAACAAGGTATTAGCAAAGCGCAGCGCCAAAATGTTCTGTACCGTTTCCTTACCCAGGTAGTGGTCAATGCGGTAAATCTGTTCTTCGTCAAACATGCGGCACAGCAGATCGTTCAGTTCCCGGGCACTTTGCAGGTCGTAGCCAAAAGGCTTTTCAAACACCAAACGGTGGCGCTTGCTGTCGGCGCCAAGCTTGGCAGCGTACAGTTTTTTGGCAATCATGGGGGTAAGCTGGGGCGCCACCGACAGGTAAAAAATAACATTGGCGCGGGTACCCCATTTTTTTTCCAGCTTTTTGATCCGCGTGCCCATAGAATGGTAGGCTTTGTCGCTTTCCAGGTCCATCCGGGCATATTCTATGTGCCGGGCAAACTTTTGCCAGTTAGCCTGCAGGTCCGCTTTGCGGCGCGAGTATTCCTGCACCCCTTTTTTGACATGGGCTTTATAAGAAGTTTGGGTATAAGCGGATCGGCCAATGCCTACAACAGAAAATTCTTCCGGCAGATACTGGTCCAGGTACAGGTTGTAGAGCGCCGGTACCAGCTTGCGGTAGGCTAGGTCGCCGCTGCCGCCAAAAATGAAAATGATGGTGGGTTGATGTGCTGCCATAATATTGGTTTACAAGTTCACCAGTTCACAAGTTGGGAATAAGAAGTATCCGGATGAGCGGCCGGACACCTAAACTCGTGAACCCGTGAACTGGTGAACAGGTGAACTCAAGTTATCACTGGTGCCACTCGGTATGAAAAACGCCCTCTTTGTCGAGTCTTTGGTAGGTATGGGCGCCAAAGTAGTCGCGCTGGGCCTGTATCAGGTTGGTCGGCAACCGGTCACTACTATAGGCATCCAAATAAGCCAGGGCGCTGCCCAGGCCTGCCACCGGTACTTTGGCCTGAATGGCTGCTGCCACCACCGTACGCAGGCTGGGCTCGGCTTGCTGCAGCAGGGCGGCCACGTCGGCATCCAGCAATAAATTGGGCAGGGTGGCCTCTTTGGCATAGGCTTTTTCAAAAGTTTCCAGCAGGGCCGACCGGATAATGCAACCGGCTTTCCATACCTGTACCACCGCGGGCAGCGGTATTTGCATGTCCCGCACCTCAGAGGCTTTGGCCAGCATGCTTAGGCCTTGGGCATAGGCCATCACAAACCCGGCCAGCAGCGCCTGCTCCAGTTCGGCCACCAACTGCTGCGACTGCATGGCTATTTTAGCTCTTTTGGGCTGGTAGATTTTAGCGGCCTGCACCCTTTCAGCCTTGTACACCGACAGGTCGCGGAGGGCTACCGCCATATCAATGGTAGGGATGGATACGGGCAGGTCCATAGCCTCCTGCGAGGTCCATTTGCCGGTGCCTTTGGAGCCCGCCTGGTCCAGTATCTTGTCCACCAGGTACTCGCCTTGCGGGGCATCCGCATCCTGGGTTTTAAAAATTTCGGCGGTAATGTTGATCAAAAACGACTGCAGCGGTCCTTTGTTCCATTGCTTAAAGGTGGTGTACAGCTCTTCGTTGGTAAAGCCGGCGCCCCGTTTCAAAACATCATACACCTCGCTGATCATTTGCATCATGGCGTACTCAATTCCATTGTGCACCATTTTTACATAATGGCCGGCCGCTCCGTTGCCCATATATGCTACGCAGGGCACGTCGTTGGCTTTAGCGGCCACCGCCTCCAACAAAGGCCTCAAATACCCATAGGCCTCCTGGTCGCCGCCGGGCATCATGCTCGGGCCCAGGCGGGCACCCAACTCGCCGCCGGATACACCCATGCCCATAAAATGAATGCCCTTGTCCTGCAGGTAGTTAATGCGGTGCAGCGTGTCTTTGAAATACGAGTTGCCGCCGTCAATTACTATATCGCCCTCTTCCAGGTACGGCAGCAGGGAGGCGATTACATCATCCACGGGCTGGCCGGCCGGTACCAGCATCATGATTTTGCGGGGCTTTTTCAGCGCCAGCACCATTTCCGGCAGGCTGTTGATGCCTTTTACTACGGTGCCTTCCTTAGCGGCCTGCTCCAGGGCCCGGGTCCGCTCCGGTTTAACGTCAAAACCAATAACGTTAAAACGGTGATCGGCCAGGTTCAGTAACAGGTTGCTGCCCATTACGCCCAGGCCGATCATTCCAAAATCATATTGTACCGCCATAAGCTTTTAATTTTTTTGTGCTGTCAGCGCCGGCCAGGAAGAAGGCTCTTCTTTGCCACCGTGGCAGGTATAACAAGTTACCTGCAGGGTGTTCTTCAGGCCGTCGAAGCTGGTAAACTCAAAGTATTTTTTGTTGATTTTTTTGGTCATGGTCATCATCTGGCGGGCTACTTCCTTGTGTTTGTTGGCATCGGAGGCAAAGTCCATGGCTTTTTGCTCCTGGTTAAACACATGGCAGTAGTTACACTTTACCCCCAGGGAAACGGTAAAATGCTTCATAATCGTATCCATCTGCTCCTTGGTGGTGTTTTTGGGCAATACTTTTAAATTCTTATACCGTGGCTTGGCGTTGGTAAAAGCTAAAGACATGACAACAATGCCAACAAAACCTAAGGTTACCAATAGGGATTTTCTCATAAACAAGGCTGATTTTTTGCCTAATATATAAAAAAAATGGCCTTGGAAATCATTAACAATTAGAGCCGGCTTTCCATCGTAACTTTGCAGCCCAAAATAACCATTAGTCAGATGTCAGATATCGTAAAGGAGTTTAACGACTACCGCACCCGCATGAACGAAGTGATCCTGAGCAAGAACAACTTGGTGATGAAGCGGCTATGGAACCTGGATACCAACACCTATGAAGAAGGTGCCCTGGATAAGAAAACAAAGGAAATGCTGGGCCTGGTGGCCAGCATGGTACTGCGCTGCGACGACTGCATTAAATACCACCTGGGCAAAAGCTACGAGCTGGGCGTAACCACCGAACAGATGTACGAGATTTTTGCCGTGGCCAACATTGTAGGCGGCACTATTGTGATACCGCATACCAGAAGAGCGGCTGAGTATTGGGAAGCCCTTGTGAATAATGAACAAGGAACAGGGAATTAAGAATGATGAAGGAAAGGATAGCGGAACGGAAAGTTTGAAAAATTGGCAGTATTTTCTACTGTATGGAAAACTTGAAACAAAGAAAGTTTGATCTGGATGGAAGGCTGATCAATTTTGCTTCAGACATTATCGACATTACCGAATCGCTGCCCAAATCTTTAGCTGGCAGTCAACTGGTCCGAAGCGGAACCGCTCCCTGCCTGCAGTATGGAGAAGCCCAAAGTGCAGAATCGCACAATGACTTTATCCATAAAATGAAGGTCTCAGCCAAAGAACTGCGTGAAACTTTCAACTGCCTGCGCCTGACTCAAAAGAAGCAATGGGGTTCAGAAGAATTGTTATCCAGGTGCATTGCTGAAAACAACCAACTAATTGCCATTTTTGTAAAAAGTATTGAAACGGCTCAACATAATAACAAAAACAAGCAATAACCCGAACTAAGGACACCTATTCATCATTTTGTGTTCCTTGTTTCTTGTTCGATATTGTCTTGTTCAACTATAAAATAAAATGGAAACAGCAACAACAAACAATATTACCCTTACCCCCAAAGATTTTGCTACCGACCAGGAAGTACGCTGGTGCCCGGGCTGTGGCGATTACTCTATTCTGGCCCAGGTGCAGAAGGTAATGCCTACGCTGGGCATTCCGCGTGAAAATATTGCCATCATTTCGGGTATCGGGTGTTCCTCCCGGTTTCCGTATTATATGAACACCTATGGCATGCACTCCATCCACGGCCGCGCTACGGCTATTGCCAGCGGTCTGAAGGCTACCCGCCCCGAGCTGAGCGTATGGATTGTGACCGGAGACGGCGATGGCCTGAGCATTGGCGGCAACCACACCATTCACCTGCTGCGCCGCAACTTTGACGTGAACATTCTTCTTTTCAACAACCAGATCTATGGGTTGACCAAAGGACAGTATTCGCCTACGTCGGAAGAAAACAAGATTACCAAGTCTACACCCTACGGCAGTTTGGACCACCCGTTCAACCCGCTGGCGCTGGCGCTGGGTGCCGATGCTACCTTTATTGCCCGCAGCATGGACCGCGACCCCAAACACCTGCAAAGCATGCTGCTGCGTTCGCATGCCCACCATGGTGCTTCGTTCCTGGAGATCTACCAGAACTGCAACATCTTCAACGACGGGGCATTTGAAGTCTTTACCGAAAAAGGTACCAAGGCTGAAGAAACGGTTTTCCTGGAAAACGGCCAGCCCTTGATTTTTGGCGCCAATAAAGACAAGGGTATCCGACTGGATGGCTTTAAACCCAAAATGGTAAGCCTGAATGACGGCTATAGCGCCGATGACCTGTGGATACACGATGAAACCGACATCTTCAAGGCACAGATCCTGACCCGTATTTTCGACGATCCGAAAGAAGCCCACCACCTGCCCCGGCCGTTTGGTGTGTTTTACCAGGCCATTCGTCCTACGTACGAGGATATGCTGAACCTGCAGGTAGAAGAAGCCAAAATAAAAAAGCAGCCCGACCTGGATAAGCTGTTGCGCGGCAACGAGGTCTGGAACATTGTATAAGGCTGATTCAAATTTTTGAATAAAGAAAAAGGATGCTGGACTTTCCAGCATCTTTTTTATGGGTTTTTGAAAGAGTTGCGTACTCTTTGTTGTTGCACTTTCGGATAGGCTGTTTTTTCATCTGTCTTTGCCCTGTCATCCCGACAAAGGAGTGACCTCAGAGACCACAGTCTTCAGCCTGGTCATAACACAGTCCTCAACTACAGCAGTCCCGGTGCTATTTTCAAGCACCTAATCCTTTCTGCTCTCCTGCTAAACTGATATGAGGTTTTAAAAGCATTCAGTAAGGCAGATGCAACTCAGCTAAAATGTTTTTATACTATACTGTTTTCAACTTTATGAAAACCTGGCGTCAATGGTGAATACTAAATCATCATACTGATAACCGTTTCGTATTATCGCAATGCAGACGCCGGCATTGCCTCCATCACAATTAACCGGGCAGGTATTGTGTTTTCCCTGTTTTCTTTTTATCCTTGCGTCTCCAAACTAACTGACTTTATGAAAACAACATCTGCGTACTGTTGGCTTGTTCCCAGTTTATTTATCCCTGTTCAACCGCTCAGCTGTAAGTAGTCCAGTCAGAAGCCTGGTTTGCCCTTATCGATTTTTCAATTTTTCAGGCTGTTCATTCAACTAAGATTTTAAAAAAGCAATTATCATAATGAAACATAAAACCATTTTCCTTGGTCTTTTGCTGGCGGTTGGCCTAAGTCATCAGGCAGCAGCAAGCACTGTTTTACCACGTCCTTATGACGCCCTGACCATGCTCCGCGATACAACACCCGCAAAAGCAGATACCCTGCCAGGCGCTTCAGGCACAGCAGTGGATTTCCAGCAGGTGGATGTGGAAGCTTCCTTTAAAGGCGGACCAGACGGGTGGAGACAGTTTCTGGAAAAAAACCTAAATGCAGAAGTGCCGGCGCGGCGCGGTGCACCAGCCGGCCAGTATACCGTGGTCGTACAGTTTATTGTGGATCAGGAGGGCAAGGTGTCCGACATCAAGGCGCTGACGCGGCATGGCTATGGCATGGAGCAGGAATTGATCCGCATTATCCGGCAAAGTCCTACCTGGGAGCCAGCACGGGTCGGCGACCGGTTTGTAAAAGCCTATCGCAAGCAGCCGATTACCTTTGTGGTTGAAGAAATAAAAAAACGCAAACGGCTGTTGTAAAGCGGTTTGGTGGCATTGCTTTATCAATACCTTTTCCTCTGTTGGCGGCTAGCCGGTTTTTAGAAGGAATAACTTTAATCGAATAAGTTGCCCTGGAGCCGGCCAATTACCCGCGGCATATTGGTAAAAACAAAAGGATTGATTAATTTTTAGGAGCCATTCTTTTTGCACAAGCCAGCAACACGCTACCACGCATGAACCAGCTTTTCCGCCTTTTGTTTTTTCTATGCCTGTTGCAGTCCGGCAGTTTTGCCTGTACGGCTGCCGCTCAGGCCCGCCCCGACTCCCTGCCGCCCCGGCTGCATAACGCAACGCTGAGTGCAGAAACCCTGATTGCTACGGGTCTGATGGCCCACAGCCATTTGCTTACCCAGCAGCAACTGATTGATTTGTCCCTCAGCAGGATCGATAAAGGCTTTGATGCGGATTACCGCTACCACCTGATTGATACCCTTTATCAAAATAAAGATTACTACATACTGCTGCTAGGCCAGTGGTTTGATTTTGAAAACAGGGCGTGGATCGCCAGCTATGCCTTTCCCCATCAGCTTCTGGCGTTCAAACAGGTGTTTTATGATAATGCAGAAGGTTTTCTGTCGATAGAAACCAGGATCAAAGACAACCTCATTACCATTACGACCCAAAACGAATACGAAAATGGAGCCGCACGGCAAAAAACCGAAAAGTACCGGTTTACGGCTGATTACAAGCTACACCCTACGCAAAAGCCATAAGCTCCTGCGCTCCAAAAAAACACCAGCACGTCCGATACCGACTTCGGCTTAGGGCCTTATCCGGCTTGCGGCCCTGCGTAATACGTAGCCGCCTACTATAATAATGGCGGCAGTTAACAGGCGGCTCAGGCCACTTCTCATTTTATGTTTTGTTACGGCTTTCATATCCCACTTTTAGGTTGAAACAATTGGTTAAACAGAGCGGTGAACGGCATCCATAAAGAAGCGGAGAAATGAGTACCTAAAATTAAGAAACGATTGAATATTACAGCAACCAGGCTGCGGCCATCAATAGCTCCTGAAAAAGCTGCCTTCACTTTTCTTTCAGCAAGACAGAGGGGAAACTTCTTCAAAAGTCCATATGAGGGCCCTTGCCTCTGATCCCTCCCCGGTGGGAAGGGAGGCCGGGAAAAATGTAAAATGAAAAAGAGAGAAGTATGGGCTTTTGAACCATTTACCTCCCTCAATCCCTCTCCTGAAGGAGAGGCAGGCCAATCACTATATTTCAATTCAGCTATAGAATTGACGTATGGGCATTTGAACGTTTTTCAGCTTTGACACCAAATCATTCAACTTTTTGAAACATCCATATAGAGGCAGGAGATGCCGAAACAAGTTCGGCATGACAGGTGGAAGGTATTATGGCGTAGCAAACAGAATGATAAAGTAAGAGCCCGGTCAAGTTCTTTAAAACCCCATATGTTTTTACGAATCTGTGAAATCCTTTCTCCAATCCGTGCAATCAGCGATCAACTTCTGCTCCTTCCTGCCGCCAGTAATTCCTTATGGGCGTTTTGAAATACTTTTTTCTTTTTATTGTCGTACCACCAGCGAGGCGCCGTTTTTTTCATCAGTGTATCAATGTTGCGCATGCCCAGCAGGTTCCAGGCCCCCTTCAGCTTGCCGGCCAGGGAGGGCTGCAGGGCCCGCAGGCTCAGCGCAAAGCCACTGTTTAAATACTCCATATGGTGCCAGTAGCCGCCCGGCATAAACAAGGTATCGCCATGCTCTAAAATCACCTCGTACCCCTGGGCCAGCTTAATGGCCGGAAACCGGCTGTAATCCAGCTTCCCATTACTTTGGTAATAGTTGGAGAAATCAGCCATGCTCAGCACCTCAAAAGGCTTGCGATACAGTTTGTACTGCTCCGAAAACGGAAACAGCAACACCCGTTTGCGGCCGGCAAACTGGGTATGCAGAATATGCGACAGATCAATATCGAAGTGCATATGGGTAATTGAAGAGGCGCCGCCCACAAACAGCATGGGATATTTCTTGGCAAAGCCTTTCAGCAGGTGCTCCGGCCAGGTAAAATCCTGTACCAGTTGGGGTGCATGGTCAAAAATGTTGAACAGGAAAATCCGCCAGCCGGCTGGTCCCTGGCTGATCATGTCAATATAGGCACCAAAAGTGGTATAATCGTCGGCCTGGTTGATGGGGGTAAATGCATCGCTTTTCAGGTTGTTATAAATGCCTACCTTGGTAGGACCCACTAACTGCTTAAAGTAAGCCCAGTTCCACCGGGTATAGGCGGGCCAGCTTTTTGCCAGGTTTTTTAACACCACCGGCTTTTGTGGTTCGTAATACGCCTTTTGAAACACCTGCGGATCCAGCTGATCAAACACAGGCACAGCTTGCAGTTGCATGGTGTACAATTTTTGCAAAGTTAAAACGGCCGGAAACGGTTGAGTAAGGAACCCGTAAGGATATTAAAAGTTACTATTTATTCACAATAAACTAAAGCCTATGCTGATTCATGTGCATCCGCAAAATCCACAAATGCGGATTATTCGCCAGGTAGTAGATTGTTTACGGGGCGGCGGGGTTATTATTTATCCTACCGATACCATTTATGGTCTGGGGTGCGATATTTCGCAGCACAAAGCAGTGGAACGCATTTGCCGCATTAAAAAAATTGATCCGCAAAAAGCGCAGCTTTCCTTTGTGTGTTACGACCTCAGCCACCTGAGCGAATATGCCAAACAACTGGGCACACCGGCTTACCGTGTTTTAAAGCAGTACCTGCCCGGCCCCTACACTTTTATCCTGGAAGCCAGCAGGCAGGTACCCAAGATCTTAAAAAGCAAGCGGGATACCGTGGGCATACGGGTGCCGGACAATACCATTGCCCGCTGCATTGTAAAAGAACTGGGCAACCCTATACTCAGCGCCAGTTTGCCGGGCGAAAACGTTGAAGATTATACCGACCCGGAAATTATACAGGATGTGTTTGGCAAACAGGTGGACATGGTGATCAGTGGCGGTATTGGCGGTACCGTACCGTCTACTATTATTGATTTTACCCAGCCGGAGCCCCAGGTTTTACGGCAGGGTGCCGGCGAATGGCACCTGGCCGCCGGCTAAAGACCTAAACGAACAGGAAGGCTTTGCTGCTATGACCGGGAAAGGGATGGCTATTTGAAATGGTAGTGCAAAAGCGAGAAACTGATATGCGCTTTTTAAGCTTATTTTTTTAGGCAGAAATGACCGAAAGTGTTATGAAACGACTGCTGCAATCAGGGGCAGCAGCGCATCCACGACAAGCCTTTTAAAAACCCATATAAAACAGGAAGCACCGCTTGCAGTAGCGGTGCTCTGTTAACCTTCAACCATTCTTTTACGGCAGATCATTAAAATTGCAGTACATGAAAAAGACAACTATAAGACACCCAAACGCTGCATGGGTTTAATAAAACTTTGCCTCTTTACGTATTTAACATATCGTTATAGTTCAGCCGGAACGAGGTACGGTGATACCGGCAGGGGCCAAACCGGTTTAAAGCCTGCTGGTGCTCTTTGGTGCCGTAGCCTTTGTTTTGGGCCCAGTTATAGTGCGGGTGTTTTTGGTGCAGCGCCACCATATAATCGTCGCGGTAGGTTTTGGCCAGCACACTGGCGGCGGCAATCGAAGCATACAGGCTGTCGCCCTGCACCACACACCGGTGCGGAATTTTTTTGTAGGCTACAAAGCGGTTGCCGTCAATAAGCAAATACTGCGGCTTAATGGAAAGTTGTTTAATGGCCAGGTGCATGCTTTTGAGCGAAGCCTGCAAAATGTTGAGTTTATCGATCTGCTTATTGCACAGGCTGGCTACCCCAAAGGCCAGGGCACGCTGCTCAATATAAGGTCTCAGCTCCAGCCGCTCTTTTTCGTTCAGTAATTTGGAGTCGTTCAGCAGCGGGTGGTAAAAATCTTTGGGCAGGATCACGGCCGCCGCAAATACGGGCCCGGCCAGGCAGCCCCGGCCGGCTTCGTCACAGCCGGCTTCAATCAGGTCGGGATGCAGGTAGGTTTGCAGCATAGAGGACTGCAATTTGGGTTGATTTTCTTTTTTTTTAAAATTTTTCGTTCCGGCAGCTTTAATAAGGGCTCAATGCTTGCAGCCAAGGCTGACCGTTTTGCCGGGGAATTATCGTAACTTAATAAAGCAATGCTGCCTTAAGGTGAAATCGATACGATTATCCGGGTTTCTTCTTGCATTAGCACTTCTGATCTTCATCGTAGTACTAACCAGGCTTTTTACACCCCACCGGCAAACTGAGCCAACGCTCAAAATGGCTGCAACTGGCAACGCCGTGGCTTACCGGTGGCAGCCTCCTAACGAAAGCACCATACCGGCTACCGCCGAAGGCGCCCTGATACGCTACGGCAGGGAGCTGATTGCCAATACCGCCTTGTACCTGGGGCCCAAAGGCAAGGTAGCCCCCATTACCAATGGCCTCAACTGCCAGAACTGCCACATAAAGGCCGGCACCCAGCCGTACGGCAATGCCTTTGCCGCGGTGGCCGCAACCTACCCCCGCTACCGGCACCGCAGCGGCATGGTTGAAAGCATTGAATTCCGCATCAACGACTGCCTGATGCGCAGCCTGAACGGCCAGAGAATAGACAGTACCAGCCGGGAGATGCGGGCCATGGTGCACTACCTGGAATGGCTGGGTAAAGACGTGCCCAAAGGTATTAGGCCTAAGGAGGCGGGGGTGCAAAAGCTGCCTTTTATGGACCGGGCTGCCGACACTGTTCAGGGCAGAACAGTATATGTGCAGAAATGCCAGTTATGTCATGGTGCTAAAGGGCAGGGCCTCCTGAACCCGGAGGCAACGGCCTATGTATACCCGCCGCTCTGGGGCCGCAACAGCTACAATACCGGGGCGGGGCTTTACCGCCTGTCCGACTTTGCCGCTTACGTAAAAGACAACATGCCGTTTGGCACCACACACGCCAATCCCCAGCTTACCAATGCACAAGCCTGGGACGTGGCGGCCTTTGTGAACTCTCAGCCAAGACCGTACAAGGCCTTTAAAAACGACTGGCCGGATATCAGCCAAAAGCCGGTGGACCAGCCTTTTGGGCCTTATGCCGACAGCTTTTCGGACTACCAGCACAAGTACGGTCCTTTTGGTCCTATCGAAAAAATGAAAGCTGGAAACCGTCAATAGGGTGCGCAGGACGCCTAGCTTTTTATTTCTAAAAAGCCAGGCAACTCTACCAACTATTCACTACCTACCTTTCAGCCGGCAAAGCAATAAGCGCAGCCTTGTTTTTGGGCACGGGCCAGGGCCCATACACCAGAGGGCACGATGTTGATGCCGGGCAGCAGGCCGGATACCCACTCTTTTTTTACTTCGGCTGCATCCTTGTTCATTTGCTGTGCCGTAGCCGCACTGAACACAGTTAAGGCCATATTGCACACGCAAAAGATCACACCGCTTTCCTGCAGCTCGTTGATGCCAATGGCTACATTGCCTATACCCGGTACCTGAAAATCGCCTGGCTTGGGCTTCCAGAAGGGGTTGCGTACCGCAGCCGCCTTGGTGGCCGGGTCGTTGATCTTAAAGATTTCGCCAAACTTGTATTTTTCCCACAGCCGGTCTTCCATGGCATAGGGAATGCCATCGTGGCGTAAAATCACCATGACGCTGGATTCTTTTTCCGGAACGCCGGTAGCGGCATTGGTGATTAAAAACACGCGGGGCCAGGCAAACGGCAGGATGTCGTGCGGCTGGGTAACGTCAAACACCATTCTTTGTTTGCCTTTCAGCTTTTTAAAGATTTCTTCGGGATCGTCATTGGCGGAGAGGTGATCGGAGACGACTTTAGCTCCTGCAGAAAGGGGTGCTGCAAAGGTGGCCATACCCAATGCAGTAGTACCAGTTGCAAGCGTACCTAAAAAATTGCGCCGGGAGGTGGGGCGACGTTCATTGTCTTGCATGGTAAAACGTTTTGGTGAGCAAATAAAAGAACTGGTATAGTAAGGTACGAAAAAGAACCGTTGCACGGCATGTTTCGGCCTAAAAAAGCAGCCTTCTCACCATACCCATACACCCGGCTAAAGGAGCGTCCCGGTGATAAAAATTAAAGCAGCGGGCTAAAAATTTTGTAAACTTTACATCTAAATAAACCAATTATGAAACGTCTTGTATTATTAGCCGGCGTATTGGTTTGCACCTCCTTTTTACATGCCCAAACCACCCCTTACAATGTAGTGATCGACCTTACCAGCAAAGACACCAACATGCATAAATCCGTTATCCGGTGGGTCAATAGCATTGCCAGCACCCATCCCAACTCCCAGCTGGAAGTGGTGCTGTACGGCCAGTCGCTGGACATGGTTACCCAGGGCAAGTCGTCCGTAGCCGATGCGCTGCAGCAGGTGGTCAACAATAAAAACGTGGCCTTTAAAGTGTGTGAGGCGGCCATGAAGCGCCACAACCTGGACAAAAGCCAGCTGCTGCCCGGCGTAGGCACCGTGCCGGATGGCATTTACGAACTCGTGGCCAAGCAAAAAGAAGGCTGGGGGTATATTAAGGCCACGCAGTAAGGGGAAAAAGTTTTAAGTCTTAAGTTTTAAGTTCTGAAGGCAGCTGCCGAATCACAGATTTCGCGGATTTGAGGAAGGATTTCGCAGATTCGTAAAAGCATATGAGGTTTTGAAAGATTCTTTTCTTTCAACGATCAACTTTCCGGTATGGGTATTTGAAAGAGTTGATAATTTGTACTGTTTAGCTCAGCATTGTTCAAAAGCCTATATGTCAATTCCAGGTTTAACAGGCACCTGCAGGTTGGTCCCCTCTCCACCGGAGAGGGACCCTCATATGGACTTTTGAAAGAGTGGGCTGCCGTCATTATGGCTCACCTTTCTAACGCTCCAATTTGATTTACACCTTAAAAGCTGCGCGAAATCAGGTTTTTAGACCCGGTTCTGAACGGTGAAGGGCTTACCTTTGCGGGGCATGAAAACATTACAACGGTCTTCCAGACCCGTAGCCATCTGGCTGCTGATTGGGGTGGCAATGATCATTGTTCAGATCATTCTGGGAGGCATTACCCGACTTACAGGTTCAGGATTATCTATTACCGAATGGAAACCCATACTCGGCATCATACCGCCGGTTAATGAGGCGGAGTGGCAGGCAGCGTTTGGCAAGTACCAGGAAATTGCCCAGTTCAAGCACCTGAACTTTCACTTTACCCTCGACGACTTTAAATTTATTTACTTCTGGGAGTGGTTTCACCGCCTGTGGGGCCGGCTCCTCGGCATTGTGTTCCTCATTCCTTTTGTGATCTTTTTGGTGCAGCGCCGCTTCCGATCTGATATGATTCAGCCCCTCATTATTTTGTTTCTCCTGGGCGGCCTGCAGGGCCTTATCGGCTGGATCATGGTAAAAAGCGGCCTGAATGATGAAGACATCTACGTAAGCCACATCCGCCTGGGCATCCATTTTATGGCGGCCGTGGTACTGCTGGTGTACACCTTTTGGTTTGCCTTAAAGCTGCTGGTACCCCAAAGCAGTATTTCAGTCAGTCCCCGCCTGCACAACTTTGCCCTCTGGATTGTGGTGCTGCTGACCCTACAGTTAACCTACGGCGCCTTTATGGCGGGTTTAAAAGCCGGCACTTATGCGCCTACCTGGCCCGATGTAAACGGAGCCTTCATACCCGATAACCTGACATCGCACCAGGGCCGCAGCATGTCGTTTACCTCCGCCCTGATCAACAATCCCATTGCCGTACACGTAGTGCACCGTAACCTGGCTTATCTGATCACTATTTTGATCCTTGTGTGGACACTGGCTGCCCGGCGCGAAAAAAAGAATGCCCTGTTTGACGCGGTCAAGTGGTGGCCCCTGCTGCTGGTGCTGGTACAGGTGTTTTTGGGTGTGATGGCCGTACTAACTTCTTACAAAGCCGTGCCACAGGGCTGGGGCGTGTTTGAGTGGAATGCCCAGCTGCACCAGGTAGTGGCCTTGCTTTTATTGCTGTCGCTGGTGCTGATCTTGTACCTGCTGCGCAGCCGTCCTAAAGTATATTAATCCAGCAGCATTGCCTCACAAGTGAATTAGTAGTATTTTACAGTATCTTTTGAAAAGCTGTCCTACTACATGAGATACCTGAGAGGCATATTTTATTCGCTACCCGTACAACTGTTGTTTCTTCACTTCCGGAAATACCAGTTATTGCTGGTGTTTTGGTTCATTCTGTTCAGTGTTGCCAACGGCACTTTTATGAAAAGCTTTGGCGCCGACGCCCTATTTCTGGCGCCGGAATACCTGGGTGATGTGAACTC
>JAEWAC010000406.1 GCA_023391895.1 Bacteroidota bacterium | reverse complement strand
CCTATTACTGGCTCAGAGATGTACTGGAAAACATGCATCGGTTCACAACCAATACTATCGAAGGACTGCTTCCTCAAAACTGGAAAAAACTACCAGAAATGTAACGGGTTGCTCGGTGGGTTACACTCCATCTACCGTAGATTATTCCGTTCATAAACCTGGCACTAACGATATAATAGACTACTCAGTTGCAAAATTGTCTTTATTGCATTTTCTTTAATGCAAAACGTAACACACAGGCTTTTTTTTGTTCAACTTTCCATTGATTATCAATTGTTTCTTGAACAATAAGGTGCGTATATTTATTGTTGTGCGAAATCTTGTAAATTCTTTCCAATTGAGTAATTCATTAAAAATTACCTTCCCTGATTCAGAATATCCTTTGCTTTTGAGGACGGATTTTTCGAATGACACTGCCTGGGAAACAATCAAAAAGAAAGTCACTTCACCTGACAACGAATATGAGGCTGTAGTAACTTTCATAGACGACAGAAGATTCGAAAACTTGGCTTTAGAGCAGTTGCCTTCGTTTGACACTGAACAGGATAAACATGACTTTGTATTTATCGCTGACTCCCTTTCGATGCATGGCCAAGAAAACACAATCCTTTGTGTTGACCTCGCAGAAGATTATGGTAAACACTTCAGGGTGATTCCGTCAAGACTATGGTCAGTTGCAAACAATTTATTTATTACAAACATGGAGTTTAACGAGTTTGCGGAGTCTGTAGACTTAAATGGTGTTTTCAGAGGATTTTGAGAGGCGTTACTCAGACTACTTCGCACAACAGAACGTTTGTAAAAGAGTGGCTGAAGTGCTAAATTGGGCAGCAAAACATTAATCAACAACAAAGCAAAAGTGAAGCTGAAGTAACACAGAATACCACTCCTTCACAAATGCTTTGGCCGTTGGGCGAAATTCAAAAACCCTTTTCCTCTTTTGATGAGTATAAATCAAACAAACATTATTGACATTATTGGAACTTCGCCTGAAGGAAAAGTTGTGCTGACGATTTCAGATCACCATTCATGGGATGAGACTTGGCACCTTCAATTACTCCAAGATAAAATCAATGCCTATTTGCAATTCATTGAAAGTGGGCAAATCTTTGAAGACTATCCCAATACTGTGGGACGAGACATAGTTATAGAAACGACGATGAAATATCAGCCAACGTCTGAAGCAGCTTCGTTTCTGGAAAAAGCTAAAGACATAATAAAGGGTGCAGGATTTGATTTTTATTGGAGAGTGCTTCACTTTAACAAATAGTGCAGCCCTCGCTTAAACATCGCCTAACATAGGCTTTTGCCAAGACAGGCAAAAGAATCTGTGTTGAACTAAAGAATTATTATTTTGCTTCAGTAAATGAGTGAGGCGGCAGAATACAAAATACCTGTACTGGCTAAAGCCTCTCTCCGTCAGGCTGTGCAAAAAGGGTACTTTTTCACGGAAAGCAATTTTTTAATACACTATTGCATAGTTAATTATGTATTTTCAAATCATTAATAACATACCTTTTTGCACAGTCTGACGTTGGTTGCTATTAAGTTTCTACTATGTGCAACGATTGACTTAATTCTGTTGTCAAACAACGTTCAAAACAACAAATATGAGAAAGCTAATCCTTTTGCTCCTTTCGGTTACTTCTTTTCTGATTTTATTGTCCTGCCGAAAGCAAAATGATGATACCAATAACTATCCAGCGTCTTATGTAACAATCGTCACAAGCACATTCGATAGAGATACCATTTTAGGAAACCTCACCATTGAAGCAGGACACAGAGAATTACCGGAAATTATTATGCCTCCCAAACATGCCTTAAAAAGCCAAATTGAAAGGCAGCCAGGAACGGGCTGGTACCTTTACCACTATCGTCCCACTGGTAATTACAAAGGAAAGGACTCTGTCATGTTCTTTTCTGTTGAACCGGTAGATAGGGTGAAACTGACCACCAAAATCACTTTTACCGTCCGCTAAAGCTAACAGCAACCAACATTGGTGGCCGTTGCACAACTCGGTTCTAAAAATCAGTTTTGACTTCTGTAAATTTGAAAATCGGCACTTTTTTCTTCCCTTGCATTCTTTAATTTACCACTTTTCAAGCGGTTTACCAGCCGCAGTTGAGCAACAAGCACACGGGCTTGCTGCTATGGCGGTGCGACGAACAAAACTTCAGATATGTGCAAGTATCAGCAGCAGTTCCGGCCTGACGAACAATATCAAGCAATAAATCTTGTCTTCAACTATAAAACAAAATTAGGCTGTATCTCGGGGCTGGACGTTTAATAAAAACCGCCACAGCAGCAAGCCCAGTTCGTTGTACGCCATTACACGATCACCATGACATTTCAAGAGTTTACAAATACGTTTAAGAAACAGTTAAATAAACTTTCCTACGAGAGGCAACATGACCTGTGTTTAAGTATTTGCAAAAAGCTGTTTTTTGATTACCAGAAGTTTCATGAAGAAAATGATTGGGGAAACCCAGATATTTTGCTTGATGCCATAAACTTGATTGAGCAAAGTCGAACAGAAATGCTTAATGCGACTGCATTGAGTGCTATACTCCAAAAAATCGATGTAATAACCCCAGATACAGAGGATTTTCGAGAGGCAAATTATGCTGTAAATGCATCAGGGGTTATCTACGAAACCATTCAATTTCTTTTGGACAGAAAAACAGAGCATGCGTATAATGTCGGCACATATCTTATTGACACAGTCGATGCTAAAGTGCAAGACGATTATGACTTATCAGAGGATGAAATAGACCAGCATCCACAAATGATTGACATAAAGAATTATCTATTAGCAGAGACAAGATGATGGCGTACAACATGGTTGGCTGTTGCACAAATCAAAAAGGATTGATTTGAAGATGATTTTTGTTGAATAAATGCTTTGAGTATGCCTATTTAAACTTAAACCTGGTTTAAAACCCCATACCTCATGTACACCCGACTCGAATCGCGTTTTATCTCTTGGCTTTGAGTTGTTCAACTAGCTCAGCATATTGCTTAAATGTGGGTGGAAGAACATTAACTGAACTTCATTATTCTATTTAGCTATTGTACATTAGCGAAGCAGAAGTGCTCTAAATTTTATCACTAATTACAGCACATTCTCCGTTGATAGAAGCGTACACCATCAAATAACATGATCAAAAAGAAAATGAAGGCAATTGTATACACCAAATATGGCCCCCCGGAAGTTGCCCAATTAATGGAGGTTCCCAAACCTGTCCCAAAAGACAATGAAGTATTAATTAAGGTTTATGCCTCTACCGTAAACCGGACAGACGCTGGTTTTCGGAGTGCGGCCCATTTTATTTCACGATTCTGGAGTGGGCTTATCCGTCCAAAGTATCCCATATTAGGCTGCGAATTTGCCGGCATCATTGAAGAAATTGGCAGGGAGGTAAAAGCTTTCCAAAAGGGCGATCAGGTTTTTGGCTATAATGATAAAACCTGTGGCGGACATGCAGAATATGTAGCCATTGCCGAAAATGATGCCATTACCACTTTACCCCACAACTTAAGCTTTTATGAAGCCGCGCCCATTACGGAAGGTGCTCACTATGCCTTAAATAACATCAAAGCATCAAATATTGAAAGCGGACAGCAGGCGCTGGTTTACGGAGCAACGGGGGCTATAGGTTCTGCCGCGGTTCAACTCTTAAAACACTGGGGCGCCAGGGTAACCGCAGTTTGTAATACAAAAAACCTGGACCTTGTAAAATCCCTGGGTGCTGACACGGTGATCGATTATCAAACACAGGATTTCACCAAAACAGATATTAAATTTCATTTCATTTTTGACGCGGTTGGCAAAAGTTCATTTGGGCAGTGTAAACCATTGCTAACTGAAAAAGGAATTTATATCTCCACCGAATTAGGCAAGCATGCGGAGAACATATTTTATGCGCTAACCGCCCCACTTCGGAGCGGTAAAAAAGTCCTGTTCCCCATCCCAACCATCAATAAAGCGGATGTCATCTTCCTGAAAGAATTGGTTGAAAAAGGAGCATACAAACCCGTTATTGACAGGTACTATCAACTGGACCAAATTGTTGAGGCCTACCGCTACGTTGAAACGGGTCAAAAAACAGGTAATGTTGTACTTAAAATAGCAGATTAACAATAATGCTCGCCACTAACTGCATCTGCCTTCAAACAGGGATATACATGCTCCATTAACAGGAAAGGTGTAAACCAGAAGTGAAGTGCTGTGCAGGAAGTTCAGTGGTAAATTTCCATGCCTGCAGAGAACAGAAAAACGCAGTACGTCACCATTTTGGGCTTCCTACATTGGCAGGTTTAAACAAGAATAAATTAGCTATGATAATCTTTGAACTTCCGCACTTGTTCATTGATAATTTCTGGAGTTAAGGAATGTAAATACAAAACCAGCTTAGGCAAGTAACTTTCAAAATCAGGATACTTAACCCTGTTATTTTCATACTCCTGAATTTTGTTTTCCAACAAGGGAAGCAAAACACATTTGTATTCACCGACATGAACATCTCTAAGCCGTTGCGCTTCTGTAGTATCCTTAATCATTACGGCCGACCGTATTTCACCAAGTCTCACCAAATGCTCAATAACACAAACGCTCCAATCATTGATATAGTGAGGTAACAGCACTTCTTTCAGCACCGGTGTATATAAGGCTGAATCTGCTTCCAATTGCGACTGATACTTTTCTAATAAAGGATTTATAAAAGAATGACCCATTTCGTGCTTTGTCAGCATCTTAGTGACCTTAGGATTATTAAATCCAAACTGCTGATAGGCTGACAAACTGGATTGCAACGGGATCATTGTTTCTGAACTAATAATCATGGCAGGAATTGGGCCACCAGGCGTATGAATTTGCGTTCCAACACCCCGATAATTATCTTCTCCTGCTGTAATGGGCATAGAGGGAACTATATAAATATTGTAATGTGGAAATGTTTTTCCGTACCACTTTTCCATGGCTGTAAATGCATTAACATCAACATCTTTTTCTTCTTCCTTTAATGCGCCCCGGTAAAAGGCAGCATTATTTTTCAAAAATGTACCCACATTTGCTTCTAGGTAAAACGTTCTCAAACTATCCGCAAGTTCTTTTAGCACCATGTTTTTTTGAGTTGCGGTTGTATCCTGGCTTTGCTCCCAGTAAAGGTTGCCTTCCCCGGGGAATTCTTTTAGGGTAATTAAATAATTAATAATCGATGCGTTATCGTGATCCGTATCTCTTATTTGACTTAATAAGTCAGCAATCCTTGTTATCGCAGGCAGGTCTTTATATTTTCTAAAATGTTGAAAGCCATAATATACGATTGGCTGATGTGCATAATCCTCTCCTGTATGATCAAAAATAAAATTGTTTATTTTTTCAACGGCAAGCTTTTCAGCAATAAAGTAGGTCTCGAGATTAGGGTTTACTTCTATGGAAACTTTGGAAGATAGATTATTTCTATACTGCGCATTAGAAAGCTGAACTAATACCAAAAATATAATGATCAGTAAAAGACTTTTCATTATGTAAAAAATCTTTCATCAAAAGTAGATTTAATCTTGCTACTTTTAAAAAATAAGCTTTTATCTCATAATCCCTTTTAAAAGCCGATGGCGAATGCACAACAAGTGCATTTGTAATAGCATGGCACAAATTGTCAACTTCGGTATTAAATTATTAATCAACAATACCGGTATACATAAAGGTAACAGATATCAACTGAAGGTTTAGAAGACCTTTACACAATAAAACGGTCATAACAGTTATGTCCAACAGCATGGCTCAACAACATCCAATGGACGGAAGTAATTACACATTTATAGTTCTAACCAACGGCCGACCAATAATGCCCCGCCTTAGGCACAACCAAATCTGTAAATGGCAATATTTTAAACCTCAAACACATTAAAGTGACCATTGTAAAACCTATACTTAGAATATTTGACTATCCTAAAACCATAGAGTTCTATATCAACTGGTTGGGTTTTCAAATAGACTGGGAACACAAGCCAGAAGCCACCCCTGTGTATTTGCAGGTTTCCTTGAGAGATGTTATCCTACACCTGTCAGAACATCACGGAGACTGCTCGCCGGGGGCAAGAATATTCATTGAAGGCTTTGAAGACCTTACCGGCTACCATCAAACATTGCTGGATAAAAACTATAAGTACAACAGGCCCGGCCTTGAGCGACCTTTTTACGATCCCTCAGCCCTTGAAATGACGGTTACCGATCCTTTTGGCAACCGGTTGACGTTTGTAGAACGAAACATACATCAACAATGAACAGCCCCAACCCTTAAACATTTGCTGCGGATTTGATGCTTACCCTTAATTAAAAAATACAAGGACCCAACCTTGAAAGCATGAGTCTAATAAAATAAGCAAACAGGCAGTACAGAATGAACGGGAATTGATTAAATTTAAGATCCATACATACGCCAATCAACATGGACAAAATCAAAAAAGAAGACATTAAACAGGAAGTGTTTGACCTGTACGATGACTATGCACACAACCGCGTCAGCAGGCGTGATTTTGTGCAAAAGCTCTCCACTTATGCCGTGGGCGGTCTTACCGTTGCGTCATTAATGAGTTTTCTCATGCCCGATTACAAGGGTTCCATTCAGATTCAGGCAGATGATCCCCGGCTGAAATCCACCTACATCAACTATGCGTCACCAAAGGGCGGCGGATCCATCAAGGCCTTGTTGTCCATGCCTGCGGATGCAAAAGCCAAACTGGGCGGCATTGTAGTTGTTCATGAAAACCGCGGTTTAAATCCCTATATTGAAGATGTGGCCAGGAGAGCAGCGCTGGCAGGATTTATTTCCCTGGCACCGGACGCCTTGACCCCCCTGGGCGGCTATCCGGGCAACGACGACGAAGGCCGGGCACTGCAAAGCAAGCGGGACCGGAATGAAATGCTGGAAGACTTTATAGCTGCCTACGACTATCTCAAAAACCACAAAGACTGTAATGGTAAAGTGGGCGTGGTGGGTTTTTGCTTTGGCGGGTGGATTGCCAATATGATGGCCGTGCGCATTCCCGGCTTATCTGCAGCCGTTCCTTTTTACGGAGGACAGCCGCCAACTGAAGAAGTTTCCCAGATAAAGGCGCCCTTGCTCCTGCATTATGCAGCCCTGGACACCCGTGTAAACGAAGGATGGCCGGCCTATGAAGCGGCTTTGAAAGAGCAGGGCAAAAAGTACACGGCCTATATGTATGCCAACGCCAATCACGGCTTTCACAACGACACCACGCCCCGTTATGATAAAGCAGCGGCTGATCTGGCCTGGAAACGCACCATAGACTTTTTTAATGAGTATCTGAAGTAGTGATAAAAGACGTGAAAGCATTACAGATGAAACAGCAAAGGATAACACATCATCTGTAAAAGGGATCTATAGGGTTTTGAAAGAACCCGGCCGAAAAGCCATACCTCAAGCATAAAATAGATACGATAGGTTTATGTTCTTGTTCCAGGCACCAGTACTGTTGAACATCTTGCAATGCTCGCAGCCTTGCAGCGGCACACCATTTTATTTCCATAAAGTTGTACCACACGGTATTGATGTATACAAAAAGCATATGGACTTTTAAAGAATTGAATTTCTTTAAAAGCCCATATATCTGTCGTTACGGATCAATGCCAGATATCAATTCACCCTAAGCCAATCAGGTACCTTTTAATCGTCATCGTTATTCCGGCCGCCTTCGTTTCTTCTGAACATAGAGAAGTTGGCATCGCCAAATTTGTAAGTAAAGTTCAGGCGGAAGCCCCTTACGTTACGCCGGCCGTAGGAGTTCTGATAAAAGTTTTCGGTATCATAAATAGAACCAAACCGGTGGGTGTTAAACACGTCGTTGATGCTGAATGTAACGGACGCTTTGTTGTTTTTCAAAAAGTCTTTCCGCAAGGCAAAGTCTACCCGGTACTGCTCCAGTCTTCTACCCTGTGGCACTACTTCAGGCGATTCATATTCGCCTATCACCTGGAAGCCCAGGTTGTTCCACAAGGCCGGTCTTTCCGTTTCAATCTTATAGTTCACGATCAATTTACCTTCCCAGTTAAAACCTTCGTTGCTAAGGTCCAGCTTGTCCATTTCTGCATTTACCTTGCGGTACTGCAGGTTTACGGTAGGCGTAATATCAAAGTTTCGGGTAAACTTATGCTGCAGGGTAAACTCTGTACCCATGCGGTTGGTGCTGCGAATGTTGATAAACGTATTCAGGATAGCATTGGGGTCAATGGCCGCATTGTTCAACTGCTGGTACTGGGCGGCACTGATGGTATCGCTATACCGGGTAATATCGCGCTGGTTGTTGTGGTAATAAATCACTCCCAGAAAATTGCCTTTTTTGTATTGCTGGTTGTAGTTGAACTCAAACGCATTGACAAACTCGGGCTCAAGCATGGGGTTACCCTGGCTGATGTTGACCGGGTCGTTGATATCGATAAACGGATTGAGCTGCCAGAAATTAGGCCGGCGGATACGACGGCTGTAGTTCAGCTGCAGTTCGGTATTCTCCCCTATGGGCCTGGTTATAAAAAGGGAGGGAAACAAGGCATCAAAAAGGCGGTCCAGGGTCTTGGGATACTCATAACCAAACGTTTGTGCATTGTCTACCAGTTCGCCGTTAAAATCGGAATGCTCGGCCCGCAAACCCGCCTGGTACCGGAAGCCGTTCCACTTGTTGGAATAGGTAACATAAAGTGCATTGACCATCTCGCGGTACAGGTAGTTATTGCTCAGGGGCAGTTTGGTTTCAACACCATCATTCAACGCGTAGGCCGAAAAAAGGCTGTGCTGCTGATTAATGTAAGAACGGGCACCCGCTTCAAACTTGGCATTCTCACCTTTAGGATTGACAAAGTCCACCTGGAAGGTGAGCTGGTCATTGTCGTTTTCGCCTATGTTACGCATAATGGCAGGCTTGCTGAATTCGCTGCCATTGGGATAATAAAAATTGTTGACGATGTCGGTATTGTTATGACCCGCACCGTAGTTGTAATTGATGTTAGCTGTCAGTTCTTTACCCGCTGCTTCCGGAAACTTGTGAATGAAATTCAATTGTGTATTGTAACGATTAAAACCGGAAGCACCGGTAGAAACCCGCTGGCCGGTTCTTTCCAGTATTCGGCTGCTGTTGAAGTATTCCTGGTCCTGGTTTTCTTCATTGGAAAATTTGCCGTCTACAATGCCCTGCGAAATAGAAAGGGTGTTGCGGTTGTCAATAAAATAATCCAGGCCAAAACGTACCGAGGCAAACCGGCGATTTCTTTCATTCCAGGAGTACTGGTTAAAATAGTTATCCACCGCGCCGCCTTTCAGGTTTTGCCGAAAGGTTTCACCCTTGGCCTTGCCACCGGACTGGTTGTAGCTGCCGCTGGCAAAAAAGTTCAGTTTACCCTGCCGGGCATTCAGGCTTAGGTTGCCATTTAAAATACCGGGAACACCCGCACCCACAGAGGCAATCCCGTTCAGGCCTACCCTCCTGTTCTTCTTTAATACCACGTTGATGATACCGCCCGTGCTGGCCGCATCGAACCGGGCAGACGGGTTGGTGATCAACTCTACTCTTTCAATATTATCGGCGGGTATCTGGTCCAGCGTTAAGATTGTGGGCAGACCATCTATGAACACCTGCGGGGTGCTGTTTCTCAACTGTACATTTCCATCCACATCCACCGTTACAGAGGGTATATTTTTCATCACATCAATCGCCGTACCGCCGGTAGCTGTAATGTTCCTGTCAACATTAAACACCTTGCGGTCGATACCCATTTCCAGTGCCGGCCGTTGTGCCACTACCGTTACCCCGGACATGACCTGTACATCCTCCTGCAGCGCAATATTGCCCAGGTCTTTTTCCAAAGCCTGCCCGCCTGCCTGGCCCATCGGCCTACCGCTGCCCCAGGCCACGGTACGATCCATATTGGTAAAACCTACGGCGGAAATGCGCAGCCGGAAACTATCCGCCGGGGGCAGATTAGAAAAGCTAAAATCCCCATTAGCCCGGGTAAACTGGCTGCCCACCAGGCTGTCTTTAGTGGCGCCATTACCGGGTACAATGGAAAAAAGCTGTACGGTAATAGCTTCCACCCCCTTGCCAGTTTTGCTGTCTACGATCTTACCATACAAGCGGTTACTATTGACTTTGATGATGGGTGCCGACGGGAGTTCCTCTTCCTGAGCTTTAGCAGTAACACACAAAAAGCTGCTTAGTAATAAGAAGTAGATATGCTTCATAAGACTTTGTATTAAATAAAGTGCAGGATGGGCACTCAATGAAAATTTCGAAACAAATGGTGTCGCTATTGGTTCATTGGAGTGAACCTATAGCCATGGTAGCAAGAACAATGCAAAGGTAACCCCTGCCTGTTTTTTGATATTAAAACCAAATTAGAATAGGCGGGTTAACAGCAGTAAACTACACATAAAGGCGTGTTTTGATGCAACTTTAACAAAATGTAAAAACTTACAGAGGGCCAACCAACCGCTAAGCCAGGCCTTCACCTGTTAAACAATCCCCAGCCTGTGTAGAGCTCCCTCAAAAGCAAAAACTCTATATGGGGTTTTGAAAAACATTTTTGGAAATAAGCGCCATCTGCACCTGGAAGGTGAGACACTGGTATCCTGCAATTTGATACATGCCCCTTACCCATGTACCCTTATGATTAACTCCAATGTTTTTTAAAAACCCATGTTTGACAATAAAGGGTTTTGAACAACTTTTATAGCAGTATCAGCTGCACACACTCTATGTTTACAATAAGGAATCAATATGCTGAATGATCCGGTCGGGCTGGCCCGGTTCCCACCATGTATATTCCTGATCCTTACGAAACCAGGTGAGTTGCCGCTTGGCATACTGCCGCGTGTTCTTCTTGATGTTTTCCACCGCATCGGTCAGCGTTGTCTGCCCGTTGAAATAATCAAACAACTCTTTATAACCTACGGTTTGCAAGGCGTTTAAGTGTTGATAAGGAATGAGTGATTGTACTTCCTCCCGCAAATGCAGTTCCATCATCCGGTCCACACGGGTGTTGATGCTGTAGCGCAGTTGATCTTTGGGCAGTTCCAGCGCTATTTTAATTACCCGGAACGGGCGGCTGGCTTTTGTGCCTTTGCGAAAGTGCAGAATAGAATGGCCGGTGGCTTTGTACACCTCCAGGGCCCGCATCAGCCGGTGCGGATTTTGTATTTCGCCTACGGCATAAAAAGCCGGGTCCAACTGCTGCACCTGCTGCTGCAACCAGTTTAAGCCGTATTGGTAGTAGTTTTCAACTATTTCATTGCGAATGTCTTCCGGTACATCAGGTATCACATCCATGCTTTCGCAAAAGGCCTTGATGTACAGGCCGGTGCCGCCCACCATTACCACCGTGTCGTGTTGCTGAAAAAGTTCGGCTGCTTTTTCCAGCGCGTATTGTTCAAAGGTTGCCGCCGTTACTTTCTGGTGAATGCTGTGCGTAGCTATAAAATAATGCCTTACCGCAGCCAGTTCTTCGGCCGAAGGTCGCGCTACACCTATGTTGAGTTCCTTGTAGCACTGGCGGCTGTCAGCGGAAATGATCTCGGTGCCCAGGTGCTGCGCCACCTGTATTGCCACGGCAGTTTTGCCCACGGCGGTAGGGCCGGCAATAATAATAACGTTTTTTTGTTTGAATGCCATGCTTTAAAAACAAAACTCCGCTAACCGGCGGAGTTGAAACTTATTTTAAAGAAAAACAATTTTAATATTCTTCATTGTTTTCGTTGCCGCCTTCGTCCAGGTTTTCGCCGGAATTTTCACCTTCCTCGCCTTCTTCACCAAAGCCTTCCGCACCCTGCGACAGGTCGTACTTTTCTTCTACATCGGCAAACTTTTCACCCAGCAGGCTTTTGGTGCCATACTGGCTGGGCGGAATTCCTTCTTTACGGATCACGGCCGGGTAGGTGAGTTTTTGATTTTCTTCCTTGCTTACATTGATGAGTTCCACCAAAAATGTCCAGCTCCTGTTAAAATCATATACGTAAATAAACTTCTGGTTCGGGTCTTTGATCTCGGAGCCGATGGTGGTTTCCTGCATCAACAAAGGAGCCGCTTTATAGGTACGGTTGCTATACACTTCCAAAGAAATTTCGCGGCCCCGCTGCCAGTTGTCATTGCTTCTATAAAAAGTAGCGCCGTGCTTGTTATCAAACTCAAAAGCTTTTAAAATGGCTTCGTGCAGGTTGAAAAAAGACTGGGTATGGCGTATGGCAATATCGCGGTACACGCTGTCATCTTCTTCAAAATAAACTCTGAATTTCAGTATGGCCATGTGCTGGTTTTCGAAATGAATAAACTCAAAAATAATTAAAAGCGGCTTAGGTTACGGGCGTTAGACCACATTCTTTACCTTTTTGTAACATGTACTCGTAAGCAGCCTCGTAACTATTGGGAATTTCACCATCCAGGATGGCTTCTTTAATGGCATCTTTAATAATGCCCACCGGCCGCGAAGGCCCGATGGCAAAAGCTTCCATGATCATTTCGCCGGTTATGGGTGGCTGCCAGTTGCGGACGCGGTCTTTTTCTTCCACCTCGTGGCAGCGTTGCTTTACAATTTCAAAATTCTCTAGGTAGCGTTTTACTTTAAACTTGTTTTTGGAGGTAATGTCCGACTCGCAAAGGATCATCAGGTCATCAAAATCCTCACCGGCATCAAAGAGGAGCCGGCGCATGGCCGAATCGGTAATATCTTCCCGCGACAAGCCTATAGGCCGCAAATGCAGCTCCACCAGCTTTTTAACATACTTCATGTTTTCGCCCAGCGGCAGCTTCAGCTTGTTGAAAATCTTGGGTACCATGCGGCCGCCCACTACTTCGTGGCCATGAAAGGTCCATCCCTGTCCTTCTTCAAACTTTTTGGTGGCCGGCTTGGCAATGTCGTGCAGAATAGCGGCCCACCGCAGCCATAAGTTGTTTGACCGCTCCGCCACATTATCCAGCACCTGCAGGGTGTGATAAAAATTGTCTTTATGTCCCATGCCATCCACAAACTCAGCCCCCGCCAGGTCTACCATTTGCGGGAAGATAAAGTGTAGCAGTCCGGTTTCGAACAACAGCTTAAAACCTATGGATGGTTTTTTGCTTAAAATGATCTTGTTCAGCTCATCGGTAATGCGTTCCTGCGAAATTATTTTGATACGGGTGGCATTTTCCTTAATAGCAGCCAGGGTAACCGGCTCGATGGTAAAATGCAGCTGCGAGGCAAAGCGAATGGCCCGCATCATGCGCAGCGGATCATCGCTAAACGTACGGTTGGGTTCTGATGGGGTTTTAATGATTTTGTTTTTGATGTCTTCCAGCCCGTTGAAAGGGTCTACCAGTTCACCAAAGTTGTCTTTATTTAAACTAACAGCCAGTGCATTGATTGTAAAGTCGCGCCGGTTCTGGTCATCTACAATAGTACCCGGTGCTACTTCGGGGTTGCGGGAGTGATGGCTGTAGCTTTCTTTGCGGGCTCCTACAAATTCTATATCAAAGCCATCGTGCAAGCGGAAGTGGGCCGTACCATAGGTTTTAAAATAACTCACCTTGGGCAGCGGCTTAAACAGTTCGGAAGCCTTTTTGGCCAGGGCCAACCCATCGCCTACGCATACAATATCGGCATCTTTGGTAGCCCGGTGCATGATCTTGTCCCGCACAAAACCACCAATCAAATAGCAGGGCGTGTTCAGGGCCTCGGCAGCCGCTGCTATCTTGTGCAATACGTCCTGTTCTTTATGGCTAAGGTTGATGTACATCGGGGCAAAGATAACCGCAGATTATAGGATTTTGAAGATTATCAGGATTTGTACCCGACTCATCCAACAGATACGATGGGGTGTGTTATACAGGTTAAACGATTTTGTTACGTGTTCTTTTAATGAATAATGAAATAATTTTTTCCATGGTTACTTCCGGATAATGGTGGGCTCGCTATTGTTGTTCCACTTGATGATCTGGGAAGGCTGGGCCGGCGTGGTATCGTCCTGCCGCCATTGTACCACATAATCTACCTGCTGTTTGACGGCATCTGGTATCTGGCTGAAGGACTGAGATGCTGGCTGGCCGCTGATGTTGGCCGATGTGGATACCAGCGGCTTTCTCAGGCGTTTGATCAGGTGGCGGCAAAAGGCATCCTGCACAATGCGGATGGCCACCGAACCATCGGCGGCAACCAGGTTGGCAGGCAGCCCTATGGCATTTTCAAAAATAATGGTGGTAGGACGCGTTTGCTCCTGTATAAAATCAAAGACTGCCAAATCCGGTGCCGCCACGTATTGCAAAATCTCTCGTTCCTCTGCTACTAAAATGATCATGCTTTTGGAATCGGGCCGCTGCTTGATTTCGTAAAGTTTTTGCACCGCTGGTGCATCAGTAGCATCGCAGCCCAGGCCCCAGATGGTATCGGTGGGATACAATATGGTTTTACCCTGGCGCAATGCCCCGAGGGCGTTTTCTATTTCCTGTTCAAAAAAAAGGTTCATGAAGTTTGTTTTAAATGGGCAATGGCATGGCTGATAATCATGGAAGCACTGAGCCGCTCCAGGCATTGCGGAATATCGTACCGTACGCAAACATTTTTGAGGCAGGGCTCGCATGACAACTGACCCAAACGAATAACGGTGCGATAGTCCCTATTGTAAGGAGCGGTATTGGCTTCATTACCGGCGCCAAACAAAACTACCGTATGGGTTTTTAAAGCATTGGCCAGGTGGGCCGGGCCCGAGTCGGTGGTGAGCAGCAGCTGGGCAGAAGCCAGCAGGGCTGTCAGTTCGGGCAAAGTGGTTCTACCGGCCTTATTTTCTATACCGTCGATATACGCCAGCTTAGCATATACCTGGTCAATATAGGGCTTTTCCTTGGGTGCACCAATCAATACAATCTTGTCAGGTATGGCGCTGCGCAATGTATTGATCAGGTCAATGGCCTTGCCAATCGTCAGCCTCCGGGAAGCCGCTTCAGAATTGATATTGACCACCACATGATTCTGCTTGGGAATAGCGTGCTGCAGCACCACGGATGGCTTTTTTAATGTTTGGCCGGTAAACATTTCCAGTAAGGCGGTATACTCTTCTGCCCGGTGCAGACCTTCCGGTTTGGTATAAGCATGGGTTAATAAAAGATGGCGGGCTTCTTTTTTAAACCCGATCCGTTTTTTGGCCCTGGTAGCTCTTGCCATGGCCGCAGAAGACAGGGAGTCGGGCAGGCAAAAAAACAGGTCGTATTTTTCCTGCTTCCGTATTTCTTTTCCAAACCGCCAGGCGCCCCGCACCCCTTTGTAATCTTCTTTATTAAAAACATATTGCTGGTGCAATGGTGGAAAGAACGGCAGCAGCTCATGAATGCCCTTTTTGGCAATCACGCTGATCTTTGCCTCGGGGTAAACCTGCTGCAACTGGTTCATAAAACCAACCGCCATCACCATATCGCCCAACCAGTTGGGTAACCGAACTAATATTTTCATGGTAACTCCTAAGTTTGCAAAAATAATTTTATCACAATGAAATTGAGGGAATCAATTGAACAGGCATGGCAAGATAGAAGCAAATTGACGTACCAGGCCTTTCAAAACGACATCAGAACAGTTATTGACCAGGTAGATAAAGGCCAACTGCGGGTAGCGGAGCCCACGGCCGATGGCTGGCAGGTAAACGAATGGGTAAAGCAGGCCATCTTACTGTATTTTTCCATACAGCCCATGCAAACCTGGGATGTGGCACCTTTTGAGTTTTATGACAAGATGCTGCTGAAAAAGAATTATAAGGAACTGGGCGTACGTGCCGTACCGCATGCAGTAGCCCGCTATGGCGCTTACCTGGCTAAAAACGTGGTGCTGATGCCCTCTTATGTAAACATTGGTGCTTATGTAGACGAAGGCACCATGGTGGATACCTGGGCTACCGTAGGCAGCTGTGCCCAGATAGGTAAAGGCGTGCACCTGAGTGGCGGTGTAGGTATAGGCGGTGTACTGGAGCCTCTGCAGGCCAGCCCGGTTATTATTGAAGATGGTTGTTTTATCGGGTCGAGGTGCATTGTAGTGGAAGGCGTTCGGGTGGAAAAAGAAGCCGTACTGGGCGCCAACGTGGTGCTGACCCAATCTACCAAGATCATTGACGTAAGCGGCAGCGAGCCGGTAGAAATGAAAGGCGTGGTACCCAGCCGCAGCGTGGTCATACCCGGCACCTACAACAAGTCTTTTGCCGCGGGTTCGTATGGCGTGAGCTGTGCCCTGATTATTGGTAAAAGAAAAGAAAGCACGGATCTGAAAACAAGTTTGAACGACGCTTTAAGAGACTTTAACGTAGCGATATAAACAAAGGCCTCCCCACCGGAGGCTTTTTTAGTTAGATGAAAAAAACGGAACACCAACCAACTGCCGACTTTATTGGATTTGCCATTGCCCTGGCGGGAGCCCTGCTGTTTTCCACCAAGGCCATTATTGTAAAAACCGCCTTTGCCAATACCCCAATTGATGCGCTGACCCTGCTGACCCTGCGGATGGTATTTTCCCTGCCGTTTTATGTAGTGGCAGCCTATGTGGTCAGCAGCAAATCCACCAATACACCCATGACCCGCCGGCAATGGATCATTACCATTGTACTGGGTTTATTTGGCTATTACCTCAGCAGCCTGTTTGACTTTTTGGGACTACAGTACATTTCGGCCGGACTGGAACGGCTGATCCTTTTCCTCTACCCTACTTTTTCGGTCCTGATCAATGCCTATGTGTTTAAGCAAAAGCTGTATCGCAACCAGCAAGTGGCCCTGCTGCTTACCTATGCCGGTATTCTACTGGCTTATTTTGGCGAACTGCAGCTGCAAGAGGCCAATGCCCAATTTTTATGGGGCAGTTTTTTGGTTTTTTTGTGTGCCGTTACTTATTCCATTTACATATCCGGTAGCGGACAGATCATTCCGAAGGTAGGTGCTACAAAATTTACGGCCTATGCCATGCTGTCTGCTACGGCCGGCATTTTTTTGCACTTCCTGGTCAATGGCAGCTTTGCCGCCCTGCAGCAAGGCTTTTCTTTATGGGGCTACGGGGTGGCGTTGGCGGTGATGGCCACGGTGGTACCATCCTTTCTGCTTTCGTATGCGCTGCGCCGCATTGGCACCAACAATGTGGCGATCATTTCCAGCCTTGGGCCGGTATCCACCATACTACAGGCGCACTATGTTTTAGGGGAGCCCATTTTTGCAGCACAATTGATGGGTACCGGACTTGTATTAGCGGGCATATTGTTATTAAGCTGGAAAACAAAAAAATAATTCTCTCAACTTTTTGTTTTTTATAAGCTGAACTATCCTATATTTGCACTCCGCAAAACGGATGCCCAGGTGGCGAAATTGGTAGACGCACCGTCTTCAGGTGGCGGCGCCGCGAGGTGTGCTGGTTCGAATCCAGTCCTGGGCACGCAACAGCCTTGTAAGTCCTTGATTTACAAGGCTTTTTTATTTTCTCCTGTGTCACTTTTCTTCGCTTCTTTTCGCTTTCTACCACTATTTCGGACACAAATTTGACACACCCAATGACACACAAACTCTTTACTCAAAAGGGCTGCGCAAGGCGCATCTTACAGCGACACAAAAAGCGAAGATTATCTTTCTTCACGGCCACAAAAATCCTTTCTGGCAGTGCACTTTGTCAGCCTTTCTGCCACCACTATTCTGTCACAAAAAGAAACCATCCAATTGTGGATAAACTTCTTTTATTCGCTTTTTCCCGCATTTGTTCACTTCCTTCTACCTCACTTATCTCTTACTCTAAAGCCCTTGGCACGGCACATTCCTTGCGCACTTCCTTATCACCAAAAAACACTAAACCCCTATGAACTTTATTAAACGAAAAAACAAAAAAGGCGACAAGATCACCTTCTACTTTGACCTGGGCCGCCGGGCCGGTCAGCGACCCTCCACCGGCATTTTCATCTACACCAAACCTAAAGACCAGATCCAAAAGAACCACAACCGCGAAGCACTGGCCCTGCTGGAAACCCAAAAAAGCCAGATGACGCTAGAAAAACAAGCCATCGGAAGCGCCTACATCCCAACGCATAAATTCAAACAAAACTTTCTGGAATACTACCAGGAGTACGTGGAACTCAACCGGCGCAAAGCCAACCGCCACCTCTCCAACAGCTTAAAACAATTCAAGCTTTTTGTCGCCCGGGACTTTATCTCGCCTACCGAGATCACTGAAAACTTCTGCAAGCGCTTTCGTCAGTACCTATTGGACAAATACACCGGGGAGACACCCGGGGGTTATTATGCCCGCTTTAAATGGGTAGTGGCAGCTGCCACTTCAGACGGCTACTTTACCAAAAACCCCACCGAAGCAGTAGCGGCCAAATTCAACCCATCCACCAGGCTCAAAGAAAACCTGGAAGTGGAAGAATACCTCGCTTTATTGAAAACCCCGTGCTTGAACGAAGAAGTAAAATCGGCTTTTTTGTTTTCCTGCTACACGGGCCTGCGCTGGGTAGATGTAAAGGCGCTGCAGTGGAAAGATATTACAGCAGGTGTGCTCACCACCCGGATCATCCAGGCTAAGACCGGACGGCCGCTTACCCTCACCCTGCATCCTATTGCTTCGGCCATCCTGGAAGGTAAACAGCAGGTGGCGGGCACGGGTCCTCAAGTTTTTTCCCTTCCTTCAGCCAATGGTGCCAACAAAGTGCTCGGCACCTGGATCAAGAAAGCGGGAATCAAAAAACAAATTACCTGGTCCTGTGCCCGCCTGAGCTTTTCGATACTGCTGCAGGACCAGGGAGTAGACGATGCCACGGTAGCTTATCTGATGGGACACACGACCACCGAACAGGTGCGCAAAACCTACAAGCGCCACCGACCCAAAAATGAGCTGGAAACCATCCGACAGCTGCCCTCTCCTGAAGTGCTGCCCTACTTTTTAAAGGGCAGTACGCAAAACCTGCAAACATTGAAAAGGTAAGCGTTGTTCCAGTAAGGATCTTTGGATAAAGGGTTGTCACTTGCGACAACCCTTTGCTTATTTTACAACCCTTTAGATATGCTAAGTACCGCAAAAGAATGCCACTCTATGTTGATCCATTTTTTGTTTATGCTCTCTAGACCGCCAACTTTTATGTTTTCAATTGGTGTTTCTCCCGTCTGGGTATAAACGAGTGTTCCTTTTGTAAATTCTAAAAACTCCTTGGCACTGGTTAACCATTGGTCATTTAGGAGTTGCCACAAGAAGATAAAGTTTCTTTATTCGTTATCATGGGTGCTTTCCTGCATGACCACAAAGCCAAAAGGCATATGCCCATTAAATACAAAAGCCGTTAACTGACCGGCTTTTGTATAGTTTAAGGCTTAAGTTTTCTAAGTTCATTGGCAAGGATAAATACACCGTAAAAACTTGCTATTGCAACAACTGCAATCAATAGTCCTTTAATCAAACGTAGAGTTCCGGTTTCTTTATCCCACTTCTTTCTATAAGTATTGATTTTATTACTGTATACTTTATCCATAATAAAGTTTAAACCAAGCAAAACAATTGCCCAAAAGAGAAAACTACCTTGTGTCCATGGAAAGAAACCTTTTTTAACTCCCAAATAATAAATAAAATTCAATAGAAAAACTATTATAAATGTTGGGATTACAGTTGCCCAAACATGTGGCTCAACGTCAAAACCATTCTTTTTGTAAAAACAATATACACGATAATAAATGTAGTCAAGCATCTTCTAATTATTTTATTGGTAATGATACTCCTAATCTACCCATTGCCTGATATGGGTGCATAATCTGCCCTTGTACTGCACCTTGACCAAGCCTTTGCATTTCTGCGGGGTTCCCCGTTGGAAGTCCCATTTGCACGACGCTGTAAGTAGTTCCTATTATACTTCCAGGGATACCCATGTAACTAATACTATTAAATACTAAGCCTTGAGTGTTTCCAACGTTAATGCCATTAGCGCTCATATCTGCAACTATCATTGCACTACTCAATAGGTTTACATTAGTTGAAAACCTTCTAACTGCGTTAAATGTTGTAACAGCTTTGGAGTCAAAAAACTTCCATTTCATCACGTTAACCTGATAGCTTGATAATGCCGGATTACCCTTGAAGTTCATACTCCATGTTCTGGTCTGGCCTTTGTAAGTTGCCAAAAATTGATTGTTCATGTAGGCTCTAACTATAGGGTTAGCAAACGTCTGCCCTGTTATGTAACCCGTCAACCCCATTCCTACATAGTTTGCAGTATTATTAAGGGCACCGTATCCTTCCCCCCAATAAAGAGTGGAAAAATCCTCCGCTATTGCTATTTTTCTTTTCCGAAGTTACTACGACTTCTTCCATTGTCCCGCCATCCATACCGGCACCTACAAAACCTCCCACGGCATCTTTATTACTTGGGTCATAGGTATAATAAGATGTTTTATCATCAATTGTCCAGGCTAATACATCACCTTGTGCAACGTTGATTTTATGAGCACCTTCTCCATTCACTCGAACCGTATCAAGCCCCCAAGGGTCATTGAACAAAAGAGGATTGTTCATCACATAATTAAAAGGAGATAAACTTGGATTAGCTTCAGTGAGCGGGTCAACTTGGTGGAAGCGTCCTATTTGCGCATCATATCCACGCCATGTTGTTTCATACCAATCTAATCCTAGGTCAGTATTTAACTCAGTCCCATCATTAAACTTTTTCCTATTCTCCACCCCACCTGCTGCTTTTGAGCTTATCCCTGCCATGGTGAGTCCGAAGGGGTAGTAATGGGTTTCTTCCAGGATGGGTCCTCTTTCGTGGGTGATTTGCAAGTTATCAAAATACACCAGGTTATTACTTTCGTTACTCACATAAACATATACGTAACCATTCCTTGGTGTTTCTAAAGCATCTGCATCCACTTTTAATATACGACCTGCTCCTTTTGTAACCACCGGTATGCTCTGGCTGTTTTGGCTTACAAACTTAAACTGTTCGTCAAAGAAAATAATGTTCAAGTACGCCTTTGGCAAAGAACTATTGACGGCACTACCTTGCGGTTGCATAAAGGTGTTAAAAGGAATACTGCCGCTTAATTCATTCTTTATCATAACACCACTTCCTTTCAGTATGGCTGGCGCACTGCTTCCACTTAAAAGTGTCACAATATTAGATAAAATTGAATTAAGTCCATCGGCATTGCTGTTATCGGTGGTATAATCCGGTATGTAATAATCTACTTTTACATGCAGCCTGTCTTTTGCCATTATTTTTAACAGCTTGCCGGCTCCTATGCTTTTAGTATTTTTTTGTAGCAGCTGCACTTTATTGCCATTATCTGTTTGCGTATAAAAGCTTCCTGGTCGGGCTACCCTGGACACATCCACATGCTCATAATACGTTTGCTCACTGCTTACATTACCATCTTCAAAGGTCACGGGTGGATACATATCTTTCTTTTGTTCATCGGTCAGTACCAGGCGCACGTTGCCCAGGTGGTCTTTGACCAGGTAGTCATAGGCATAGCCGGTGATGTGGTTTGAGGCATTCCTGATGGGCCGTACCCGGCCTTCTTCCTGGGCAAAGAACTGCAGTTGCGCGGGCTCCTGGTTGACCTTTTCATACACATAGCCGCCGACATAGGTGGTGGTAGTGGTTTTCGCCTGGTGGTTATTGGCCGCACTGGCGTTTTCCACCACGCGCTTTTGCCGCTTGTTGCCCGCCGCATCATAGATATAGGTGATAGTGCCCTTGTCACTGGTTGCATCTTTTTTCACCCGCACCTGCCAGGGTAAATTCAGGTGGTTATACACCATACCATCACCGCCGCTGCGGGTTTCCAGGTCTTTGTTCTTGTCCTTTACCAGGTTGCCGTTGGCATCATAGTGGTAGTCGGTATAATTTGTAATACCAGAAAGGCTTTTTGTGCCCCCAAGCGCATTGAGGTAAAGCTGAGAGGTTCTAAAGTCACCCAGGGTGGTCTGGGCATCACTATGCAGGTCCACAACATTTTGCAGCTTGTTGCTGTTACCATCGTAGCTGTAGCTGTACCGCAAGTCATCAATCTGTACGGAGGTCAGCCCTTTCAGGCCCCACTGTTGCATGCGTCGGATATTGCCATTGGCGTCATAGGCCTCCTCGGCGCTCAGCCCATCCCCCATCTTGACGGTAAAATCTATTTTATAATTGCTGTTATCAGGATCTTGTTTTGCCCAGCTGCCATTGAACCTTTGGTTAAAGTCGCCATAGAGCAGGCGGTTGGCCGCGTCATAGCCAAAGCCGTAGGCCCGCTGCTCCCCATCGCCTTTGCTGCGCCACCTAATGCCGCTGATATTACCATTAAGCTGGCTTTGTTCAAAGCCCCAGTCATAACTCAGGTCCATGCCAAAGTAGCGGCCGTCCTGCTGGCTGCTGCCGGGCAGTTCCGGGCGGGCATAGCCATTATTAATACCTTTGAGCCAGCCCCGGATGTTGTACGTATAGTCCAGCTTTTCCAGCGGTGCACTGCTATAAGTCACCCCACCGGCATTCCGCTGGCGGCCCACTTCCTTTTGGATCAGCTGGCCCAGCTCGTCGTAGTGGTTTTTAGCCACCACCGCCTTTTGGCTTTCGTCCCCGTTGATCACCTTACTGACTTCCAGCAGCCGGCCACCATGGTCGTAAGCGTAATCGGTGCGGACCCGCAGGTGGGTTGTTGCAGGGGCTTCCGGGTTTTGGTGCACCTGAAGGGAACTCAATACTTTGCCACTAAAGTCATATAGATTGGTCACCACATCACTGCCAGCCGGATAGTTGTCACTGCTACTTTGAATCACCCGGCCCCACTGATCGTAAAAATTGATACTGGTCAGCCACTGACCGGCGGCCAGGTTATCCGGGTCCTCCAGCACCCGCACCTGGGTACCGGTGATCCTATTCCTTACCTGTTGATTAGCTTTAGACGGCATGGCCTCAGCATGGGGATTGGCACCGGCCCGAAGCAAACTGTTGAAAGCCGGGTCAAAGCCTTTCGAGGTCCACTGATAATCGTCATAAAAGGTTTTGGTCAGGGCAATAAAAGCCGCCCCGCTGGGCAGGGGATTTTTAAACACCGCCAAGCCCTCTATACTAGTGGTCAAATCGGCATCCGTAACCGCCTTGGGATAAATCTCGGCCACGAACTCAACCCCGTCCTTGCTGACAAAGCCCTCAATCAGGGTAATGCTGTTGGTGGCTAACTTGTGTCCAGAGGTCTCCTGATCGAAAATCCGGTCGGCCAGTGTGCCCGCCGGTGGCGGCGGGGGCGGCGGCGGTGTAGTGGTACTGCTGGTCACCGCATTTTGCAGGGTGGCGGGGGAACCGCTATAGCTCATCACCCCGGTCAGTACCGGCCGGTTCAGGACGTCATACAAGGTGGCCAGCCACTGGTTTTTACCCCGCATATTAGCATCCTGGGTAAAGACCAGCCGGTCTCTTGTATCATAAACCAGGTACACCCAGCCGGCACCCGGTACTTTTTTGGCGACCAGCCGGCCGCGGGCGTCATACTCGTAGCGAAAACAAAGCTCCTGGACCACGTCGCTTTTGCCCGCCAGCGACCAATCGCCTTTAATGGCTTCCACGGCCTTGGGCGGTATGACAAAGCGCAGTTGCCCCAGGTCATCATAAACGTAATAAGTCGAGAGCCAACCCTCGTCGCCCGTGTAATCCGCAGCCACAGTGGGATCCAGCTGTACTTTTTTTAATATTACTTTTCCTTCCTTGTCCTGGTACTCCACCACCGCTTTGCCGTGCTCGTCCAGGGTCACGTTTTTATAGAGTGTGCCATTGCCATATGCGGCGGGGGAGGTGGGGATATTAGTGCCTGCGTCTTCGCCTGCATAGGTAAGCGGGTTAAAAGTAATGGTCCAGGTCCGGATATTATCGGCTTCGGTATTGATCAAGTACTTGTGCTTACTGGACTTGCGGTCCTGTTCACTTACGTTCCCGGCCGTGCCCACCCAGCTATTGCCGGGTGCGAAGGTTTCCTGTACCCGGTTCAGCGGTGAGGCTTCAAAGACGGTCTGGCTGTAAAAGAACTGTTCGCCCCGGTACATCTGCTGGCCGTTAATGTCTTGGGCATCAGGGTAAAAGCTCTTTTGCTGGTTGAACGGGTCCATTTTAAACGTACCGTCACTGCTGTGATTACCCGCCAAGCTGCTGGTTTGTGCATACGGCAAAAACTGGTGTGACGCCCGGCCAAACTGGTCGTAATACACCGCCGACACAATGTCTTTGGCGGTGGTGGAGGCCTGTTTTTGTACCGCTTGCAGCGGCCGGCCCAGTCCATCCAGGTACTGGGTAGTTTGCCGTACATCAGCGTTGCCGGCCGCCATCAGTAGGTTCTGGTCCGGAAACTTCCCCAGGGCCTCCCAGGTGCGCACATAGTTGACA
>JAEWAC010000329.1 GCA_023391895.1 Bacteroidota bacterium | reverse complement strand
GAATCGACTTCAACAGTGCCGGCAGGCGCTGAGGCCGTTGCATTGGTAGTGTTAACAGCCGTATCGGTTTTGATCGCGGGCAGCTCGGGTTTTACGGCTTCAACAACCGGAGCTTTAGCCACTACGGCTTCTTGTTTGGGTTTATTCTGCTGGGCCATAACCGGTACGTTCAAAAGAGTAGTATCATCAGCGGCTTGTGCCAACAGCTTTGAAAAGCTATCCGTTTTCCTTATATAAGATACACCTGCACTGCTGCCATGGGTAGCTTCAATAACGCCCATAGACTGAAAATCGAAAAGACTTAATTTGTTATCCGCTTCCCGGATCAGAAACCCCCTGTCTTTTGTATTGATGGGTATAGCAAACCTGCCTTCCGGAACGCTGCGGTTTATTTTTCCTATTACAAAGGAGTAGGTACTATCTACGAGTTTGGGCACAATCAGATAACCTTCGGCCGAGGAGCTATATACTTTATCACCCATTTTTACGTAAAAAGGTGTCCGGTTTTCGGATTGTAAATAAACAAAATAAACCCGTTGGGCCTGCGCAACAAACAATGTACAAAGTACAACACTCAATAACAGGATTTTTTTCATAGCAACCAAAATTAATCAAATCGGTGAAATCAGTGATTTATCGCCTTTCACACTACTTTAAAAACGTGTGTAGCAAGCAATAATTACATTTGTAAACCTTAAAATTTAAATATGAAGAAACTCGTATTGCTTTGCCTGCTTGGCTTGTCGGGTACGGCTGTGATGGCGCAAACAACAAACCCAAAAGAAGATATACCAAAAGTATACCGCGCAACACCGGAAATAATCAATAACCTGGTACATACCAAACTGGATGCCCGGTTTGACTTTTCCAAATCCCACCTGAACGGCAAAGTATGGATTACTTTAAAACCCCATTTCTATCCTACGGATTCTTTACTGCTGGACGCAAAGGGCATGGACATTAAACAGGTAGCCATTGTAAAAGGCGGAAAGAACACTCCTTTAAAATATGCATATGACGGATTGCAGCTGAATATTGACCTGGACAAAACCTACAAAGGAGGCGAAGCTTACACCATATATATAGAATATACCGCCAAGCCCGATGAGTTTAAGACACAAGGCAGCGCCGCTATAACCGATGCCAAAGGCCTGTACTTTATCAACCCTAGGGGCGAGGATAAAAACAAACCCACCCAGATCTGGACGCAGGGCGAAACAGAAGCCACCTCGGTTTATGTGCCCACCATTGACAAACCCAACCAAAAAACCACGCAGGAGTTTATCTTAACCGTACCGGCTAAATATGTAAGCCTGAGCAATGGTAAACTGGTGAGTCAAAAAACCAATAGCGACGGCACCCGCACCGACCACTGGAAAATGGACCTTCCCCATGCCCCTTACCTCTTTTTTATAGGCGTTGGCGACTATGCTATTATCAAAGATGCTTACAAGGGCAAAGAAGTCAGTTATTATGTAGAAAAAGAATATGCACCCGTTGCCCGCAGGATATTTGGCAACACGCCGGAAATGATGCAATACTTTTCTACCATCACCGGCATAGATTATCCGTGGGTAAAATACGGGCAGATTGTAGGTCGGGATTATGTAAGCGGCGCCATGGAAAATACCACCGCTACCCTGCACCAGGAAAGTGCTTACCAGGATGCCCGGGAGCTTACGGAAGGCAACCGTTGGGAAGACGTGATTGCCCATGAGCTGTTTCACCACTGGTTTGGTGACTATGTAACCACCGAAAGCTGGAGCAATCTTACGCTCAACGAATCTTTTGCCAACTATAGCGAGTACCTGTGGCGGGAATACAAATATGGTAAAGACGCTGCCGACGCCCATAACTACGATGACATGCAAGGCTACCTGCAGAGCGGCAGCGAAGGTAAAGACCTGGTTCGTTTCCACTACCACGATAAAGAAGACATGTTTGATGCCGTTAGCTACAACAAAGGTGGTCGCATCCTGCACATGCTGCGCAATTTTGTTGGCGACAGTGCTTTTAACAAGTCCATGAATCTTTTCCTGACTAATAACAAGTACAAAGCAGTTGAAGCCCACCAGTTGCGTCTGGCTTTTGAAGAAATAACCGGCAAAGATTTAAACTGGTTCTGGAACCAATGGTACTTTGACAGCGGCCACCCCAAACTGGATATCACCTACAATTATAACGACCAGGCCAAACAGGTAGAAGTAATTGTAAAGCAAACCCAGGAGGGCGATAAAGTATTTCTCCTGCCCGTTGCCATTGATGTTTATAACGGTATGAACAAAACAACGCACCAGGTATGGGTACAAAACAAAGTAGATACGTTCCGCTTTGCCGGCAATAAGCCAGACCTGGTCAACTTTGATGCGGCCAAAATGCTGCTGGCGCAAAAAACTGAAAACAAAACACTAGACAACTACCTATATCAATACAAGTACGCCGGCACTTACCTGGACCGCAGGGAAGCCATTGATGCCGCTGTTAAAAAGCAGGAAGAAAGCAGGGCTGTAGAGTTGCTGACCCTGGCACTGAACGATAAATACCACGGCTTGCGCAGCTATACCATCTCCAAGCTGGACCTGAAAAAGGAAGGCATCAAAACCTATGCAGAGCCCATTTTGGCCAAGCTGGTCCAGTCCGACGTCAACAAAAAGGTAAAAGCAGCTGCCATTGCCAAACTGGGTGAATACCAGCAGGCCAAATATGCCGCCTTGTACAAAACGGCAGTTAATGATTCTTCTTATACCGTAGCCGGCAATGCGCTGGAAGCCCTGAGCAAGGTAGACGGTGCGGCGGCTTATACCGAAGCCAAGCGACTGGCTTCTACTAAAATGAAAGGCAAGCTGGCTGAAGCAACGGGAAAAGTGCTGATTCAAAATGGAGACGAAGCAGCCGGCGATATCATCTTAACCAATTTTGAAAGCCTGCCGTTTGGTCAGGAAAAGTTTGACGCCCTGGAGCCGCTGATTGGATTTTTAAGTGCCACCAAGTCAACCGAGGCATTTAAAAGAGGTGTGGATAATATCATAGCTTTTCAAAAGAGTATACCCGAGCAGTACCGCGAACAATTGAACCCTGTGCTGAACACAGTGCTCCGCAATATTCAAAAAAGCAAAAGTGCAGCCGGCTTACAGGAGCAGGCGGGCTATATCGAATCGAAAATGGGCCAGGCCGGAGGCACCAAAGGTTTTTAAATCATCATGTTTATATAGCTTTTTGAAGTAATTAAAACAGGCAAAACAAAAGCCGTCCCCATCAGGACGGCTTTTGTTTTTATCCGTTAAAAGCAGGAATGCATGCTTTCTTTTTTCACACATCCCTTGGCCACTTTTCATCTATAGGGTTTTGAAGCAATAAGCTTTCCTCTATTTCACAAGCTGCAGCCGAAATAAAACCATATGGGGTTTTGAAGAAGTCTTCCTCTGTCAACAGTCAACTGTCAACCGTCAACAACCAGCCTATGGGTTTTTAATTACCACTTGCCACCGGCGCCGCCACCGCCAAAACCTCCACCGCCAAAACCTCCAAAGCCGCCTCCGCCGCCACCTCCACCGAAGCCGCCGCCACCAAAGCCACCCGGGAAAATAACGGGTCCACCCCAGCCTCTATACCCCCGGCGCGACATATAGCCACCACCCCGGCCGCCACCGCCGCCAAAGATCCTAAGGATGAGGGACAAAATAATGATCGCCAGAATAATTTTTCCAATACTAAGGCCACCATCCTGCCCCCGGTTGCGGTAGCCTGCCGGCGCCTGGTACTCGCCCGCCGCAGCCCGTATCAACGCATCGGTGGTTTGATCAAAAGCCCTGTAATAGTTTTCGGCTCTGAGATTGGGAATCAGGTAATTCTGTAAAATGTTGTTGGCCGTAATATCAGGTATGGCGCCTTCCAGGCCATAACCCGGCGCTATAAAGGCATCGCGCTTGCCTTCGCCCCCACCGGTAGATACCAGTATCACAATACCGTTGTTAAACTGACTGCCGCCTACCCCCCACTGCCGGCCTAGCTCGGTAGCGTAATCTACTGCAGCATAATCGTTGAGCGTAGTTACGGTTACAATGGCTATCTGGTTGGAGGTGCTGTCGTCGTAGGCCACCAGTTTGTTTTCCAGCGCCTGCTCCTGGTCGGGCGTTAACAGGTTGGCAAAGTCGTTTACCAACCGGGGCGGATTAGGCTTGGGAGGTATTGCTTTCTCTATCTGCGCCCACACGCAGGTAGAAATCAGGATCAGGGTTAAAATCAGGGTTATTTTCTTCATGTACTTATCTGCCAAAAACGATGTCGTCGGGCAGTTCATTTTTATCGGTATCTCGGTCGTAAGGGAAATAATGATGCAAGGCTTTACCTATATCGTTTATGCATTCGATAATGCCATCCACCAGGTGTTGCTGCCTGAAATAAAGCAGCATTTTTCTTACTTCATCTTCCCAGTACTTCTGACTTACCTTTTGATGAATGCCTTCATCGCCATAAATCGCGGCCTGTCTGTCTTTAATTGCTATGTATAACAAAATGCCATTGTGTTGTTCGGTTTGATCCATCTTCAGGTTCAGGAACAATTCCCTGGCCCGGTCCAGCGGGTCTACAAACCGGCACCGGGACTCAACAAAGAGCCGCACCTCGCCGCTGGTGCGCAGTTCGGCCTGCCGGATGGCTTCTACAATGGCCTTTTTTTCTTCTTGGGTAAAGAACTCCTGTTCTTTTTTCCAGGGAAATAGTTTCACGTTATCGGGTTGTAGTATCAAAGTTTACACTGGGTTGCCGCTGCTGGTCACCAAAGTCTACCCTTGGTGCATTTTGCGAACCGGGGTCTGCGGTGAAGCCTTCGCGAGGACTAAAGCCCATGATGCCGGCAAAAAGAACGGTAGGAAACTTTCGTACTTGTGTATTGTAGGCTTGCACAGCAGTATTAAAATCGTTACGGGCTACGGCTATCCGGTTTTCGGTTCCTTCCAGCTGCACTTGCAGATTGCGGAAGGCATCATTGGCCCGCAGGTTAGGGTATTGCTCCACTGTAACCAGTAACCGGCTCAGGGCACCAGACAGTTGTCCCTGTGCCTGCTGAAAACGCTCAATGTTCGCGGGCGTCAGGTTTTCAGGACTTACCTGAACTGAAGTTGCTCTTGCCCTTGCATTAATGACATCGTTTAGTGTACCCCGTTCAAAACTGGCTTCACCTTTTACGGTATTCACCAGGTTGGGGATCAGATCGGCCCGGCGCTGGTATTGTGACTGTACGTTGTTCCAAACCTTTTTTACATTTTCATCCTGCTGCACCAGCGTATTGTACTGACCGCAACCCATGAAAAGGAGGATTACAACAATACCAAGAATAATCAATAAGGGCATTGAGCGTCTCATGTTGTATTTGTTTGTTTTTAGTCTTTTTTAAAAATGAGATGTCTTAGTTTCCTGCTAAAGTTACTTCAGTTCTGCAATTTCTATTCCATGGCATCATTTCTTAGCTTTATTGACAAAATGTCAACTCATGAAATGCAGTATTCTATTCTTCAGCATTTTCATGCTGGAACTTGCCTGCCATGAAAAGGAGCCAAATGAAACACCCGATACGCCCGAGCAGGAAGTCGCCCTACAAGATAAGATACTGGTACAAAACTTAAGACACCCGTGGGAGCTGGTGTGGGGGCCGGACAATTTTATCTGGATGACCGAACGGGGCGGGCGCATCAGCCGTGTAGATCCTGCTAGTGGCCAGGTGCAGCCGGTCTATACCCTGCCCGATATTCGCAGCAATGGCGAAGGTGGGCTGTTAGGCATGGCATTGCACCCCAACTTCTCCAATAACCCATACGTATATATAGTATATAATTATCAAAGAAATGGCGGGTACAAAGAAAAAGTGGTCCGCTTTACCTACAACAATGCTATCCTTTCGGCTCCCCTTATACTGATTGACAATATAGATGCAGCAGGCATTCACAACGGCAGCCGCTTATTGGTTATGGAGGATAAACTGTACATCACCACCGGCGATGCGGCCAATCGCTCCACAGCACAAAACACCGCTACCCTCAATGGAAAAGTGTTGCGGCTGAACCTCGACGGCAGTATTCCGGCCGATAATCCTATAGCAAACAGTCCAGTCTGGAGCTGGGGCCACCGCAATGCACAGGGCCTGGTGTTGGTCGGCCATCAATTATTCAGTTCTGAGCACGGGCAAAGCACTGATGATGAAATCAACATTATTGTAAAAGGCCGCAATTACGGTTGGCCCAATGTAGAAGGCTTTTGCGATGAGTCCGATGAAAAAAGCTTTTGTACTGCCAACCAGGTAAAAGAACCCCTTAAAACCTGGACGCCGACAGCGGCGGTTTGCGGTATGGACTATTATAACGCAGCGGCCATACCGCAATGGAAAAACTCGCTATTAGTGACATCGTTGAAGAACAGCCGTCTCTACCAGCTAAAACTCAACGATGCGCAAACCGCCATTACCAGCACCACAGAATTTTTCACCAGCAAATATGGCCGCCTGCGCGATGTTTGTGTTGCTCCGGACGGCAAAGTATACATCAGCACCAGCAATGGTAACAATGATAAGATTATTGTAGTAGGGCCGTAAGAAGCCTTAAGTCTAAAGTTTAAGGTTTAAAGTTGGATCACAGATGTATGAACCATGATTTGGGTGGATTAAGCGATTAGGAAGAAAGGATAGCTATATATGGGATTTTGAAGAAGTTTGCATTTGAAAGTTTTTGAACTATGGAGACACAGGGACACGGAGTAACACAGTTCAAACTGCTTTGAAATCTCATATGGACATTTGAAGGAATCAAGAATCAAGAATTAAGAATGAAAAATTAAAAATGTAAAACAGGAATGGTTCAGCGCCTTATCCCGCATTAGTTTATGACATCTACTCCTTTCAGAAAAGCATAGCGGGATACCGCGCCTGCAGTATCTATGCATAACACGCAAAAAGACTGTACTTCTTGAAAACCCAATTTCTGTAAAGACAAGTCAAATAATCTACAATAAGTAGTGCAGGATACCTGCTGTAGTGACTGTTGCGGTGCGTGGGCCGGCCAAACGGGCGGAGCCATTGGGTTGGCCTTGAACTTTTTGCTTACTTTTTCGGGGAGAAAAAGTAAGAAGCGCTGACTACCGTAAGAAAAAACTATAGTCAATATGGGATTTTGAAAGAGTAGGTTTGTGATGATTGCTTTGGGCCACCAATAAAAGAGGCTACAAGTGCAGGAGATGCCGAAACAAGTTCGGCATGACAGGCGGAAGGGTTCTTTGTTTTTTGTTAAAAACGTTCAAAAGTCCATAGCACCTACCAAACCTAAAAATATTCACAATTCAGCACTGAAGATTCACGCCCTCTCCACCGGGGAAAGATCAGAGGGAGGGGCCGTTTTTGAAGAAGTTATAGACAAGTATTGAAACCAGTTCAGCAGGTCAGAGACGGGTGTCAGTACAATTGCTTCAAAAACCCATAGTCAGGAAAAAGAAATCTGTTCAACTACTCCCATCATACTATGAAAAACTTTTTCTTTTTGGTAACCATCAATAATGCGAAAGCAATCTGGTTAATAAAAAAAAGCCGCGAAAGAAGCATATCCTCTTTCACGGCTCCTGCTTATGTAAATCTTTTGAGACCAGCTACGGATCACAAATACCTACTTCACGGCAGCAATACCTGGCAGTTCCTTGCCTTCAAAGTACTCCAGCATGGCGCCACCACCGGTAGACACATAGCTTACCTTATCGGCATAGCCAAACTTGTTGACCGCAGCTACACTGTCGCCACCGCCCACTAAAGAAAAGGCGCCCTTTTGCGTAGCTTCTGCTACCGCATCGGCCACTGCCTTGGTGCCATGCTGAAATTTTTCCATTTCAAACACGCCCATGGGTCCGTTCCACAAAATGGTTTTGGAATTCAGTATGACCTTTTTAAACATTTCGCAGGCCATAGCCCCGATATCCAGTCCCATCCAGCCATCGGGAATGGTATTGCTCAGCGAGGAAGAAATTTCTGCATCTTCGGCAAACTTGTTGGCAATAATGGAGTCGGAAGGCAGGTGAATGGCCACGCCTTTCTCCTCAGCTTTCTTCATCAGATCCCGGGCCGTATCCAGTCGGTCGTCTTCGCACAACGAGTTACCGATGTGTCCGTCCATGGCTTTAAAAAACGTATACGCCATACCGCCGCCAATGATAATGTCGGTAGCCCTTTCCAGCAGGTTTTCAATAATCAGAATTTTATCCGACACCTTGGCACCACCAATGATAGCGGTAAAAGGTTTTTCAGCACTGTTCAATACTTTTTCGGCACTGCTGACCTCGCCTTCCATCACCAGGCCAAACATGCGGTTTTCCGGTGCAAAAAACTGGGCAATTACCGCCGTGGAGGCATGGGCCCGGTGGGCCGTACCAAATGCATCATTTACGTAAACATCACCCAGGCGGGCCAGCTTTTGAGCAAATTCAGCATCGCCTTTTTCTTCCTGTTTGTAAAAGCGCAGGTTTTCCAGCAGCAATACCTGGCCTGGTTGCAAGGCCTTTGCTTTATCAACGGCTTCCTCACCAATACAGTCGTTAGCAAACTGCACATCGGCACCCACCAGTTCTTGTAAATGATTGACCAAATGCTTTAAGGAATATTTTTCTGTAGGGCCGTCCTTGGGTCTGCCCAGGTGCGACATCAGAATCACCGAACCGCCGTCTCCTAAAATCTTTTTGATCGTTGGCACTGTGGCACGCATCCGGGTATCGTCCGTAATATGGTATTGTTCATCTAATGGCACATTAAAGTCTACGCGAATCAAAGCCTTTTTACCAGAAAAGTTATACTCAGAGAATTTAGACATATGGTTGTGGTTTATATGTAAAAATAAAAGGCTTTCGGTAAAGAAAGCCTTTTTAAAATTATTGAATTCTGTTCAAATAGCTGAAGTGTGCACCACAGCAGGAACCAATGGTAGTGCCGCAGTCCACTCCCGGCTTATTTTTGAATCATTTGAGCAAAGTGGTGAACGGTACGTACCAGTTGCGATACATAGCTCATTTCATTATCGTACCAGCTTACAGTTTTTACCAGTTGCGTATCGCCAACAGTGATCACCTTGGTTTGAGTCGCATCAAACAAGCTGCCGTAGTGCATGCCAATAATGTCAGCACTTACGATCTCGTCTTCGGTATAGCCATAGCTTTCGTTTGAAGCTTTTCTCATGGCGGTGTTGATTTCTTCAACGGTTACTTTTTTACCCAGCACCACGGTCAGCTCGGTCAGAGAACCGGTCAGTGTAGGCACACGCTGAGCCGTACCATCCAGTTTACCTTTCAGGTTGGGCAACACCAGGCCGATGGCTTTGGCAGCACCGGTGCTGTTCGGTACAATGTTTTGTGCGGCAGCACGGGCACGACGCAGGTCACCTTTGGGGTGCGGTGCATCCTGGGTGTTCTGGTCGTTGGTATAAGCGTGTACGGTGGTCATTAAACCCGCTACGATTCCGTAAGTATCATCCAGCACTTTGGCCATAGGCGCCAAACAGTTGGTGGTACAGGAAGCGCAGGAAATAACAGTTTCAGAACCATCCAGAATATCGTGGTTCACGTTGAACACGATGGTTTTCAGGTCACCGGTGGCCGGTGCAGAGATCACCACTTTTTTAGCGCCGGCCGTAATGTGTGCTTCAGCTTTTGCTTTATCGGTAAAGAAACCGGTACACTCCAGCACCACGTCTACATTGTGGCTGCCCCAGGGAATCTGGGCCGGGTCTTTTTGCGCATATATATTGATTTCTTCACCATTTACAATGATGGAGTTTTCTGTAGCTTTTACTTCTTCGTTAAATCTGCCTTGCGCAGTATCATACTTAAGCAGGTGCGCCAAAACTTTCGGACTTGTTAAATCATTGATGGCTACTACATCAATTCCTTCCATATTATAAATCTGGCGAAAAACCAACCGGCCAATTCTACCAAAACCATTAATGGCAACTTTTACTGACATGATTAAAATTTTAGATTTTATAATGCGCAGCGAAGTTACAATTTTGAAGCTTAAGTTAAATCAAGGGATTTTGAGAAGCTGCAACGACCGTTTCCAATCAATGGAACCACCCAGGTTTGCCACAACAATGTCATAAAAGGCTCAGCTTCAGCTCTATCAACCTCAGCAATAACCTTAACTTGACCTTTTCACCCCCATTTACCTGACCAAAATCACCTTACCTGATGAAGCAGCACAGGAGAAACGGCTTCTGCAAAAAATACTTTTGTAGGGAAATGAAAATCAACGTGCAACTCAACGAACTTTTATATAAATACAATGTGCCGGCACCCCGGTACACTTCTTATCCTACGGTGCCACACTGGAATGACACCATTGATAGGCAACAGTGGGCCCATGTTTTTGCCACGCAGTTCCGTCAGCACAACTCCCGGGACGGTATCAGTTTGTATCTGCACCTGCCGTTTTGCGAGTCGCTCTGCACTTATTGCGGCTGCAATAAAAAAATTACCACCAATCACAGCGTAGAGGAAGAATACCTGAAGGCCATCATTACCGAATGGCAGCTGTACCGCACCATTATGGGTGAAACGCCCATCATCCGGGAAATACACCTGGGCGGCGGTACACCCACCTTTTTTTCGCCTAAAAACCTGACGCAGCTGATGAATGCCATTTTTGAAAAGTCCATCATTCATCCCAAGCACGAGTTCAGCATTGAGGGACATCCCAACAACACCACCCGCCACCACCTGGAAACTTTATACGGGTTGGGCTTTCGCCGCATTTCCTATGGCGTGCAGGATAACGACCCGGAGGTGCAACGGGTGATCAACCGTATTCAGCCCTTTGAAAATGTAAAACAGGCTACAGAAATGGCCCGTGCCATTGGCTTTACTTCGGTCAACTTCGACCTGATCTATGGCCTGCCCCTACAGAATAGGGAAAGCATGGAGCGCACCCTTCAGCAGGTGATTTGCTTACGGCCGGACCGGGTGGCTTTTTACAGCTATGCCCATGTACCGTGGACCAGTCGCGGCCAGCGCCTTTTTGACGAAAAAGACCTGCCCGATGCGGATTTGAAAATGCAGTTGTATCAGCTGGGTAAAAAAATGTTTACCGAAAATGGCTATTACGATATCGGCATGGACCACTTTGCGTTGCCTACCGATGATTTGTATAAAGCGGCTCAAAATGGCAAGCTGCACCGCAACTTTATGGGTTATACCACACAAAACAGCGCCATGCTGCTGGGGCTGGGCGTAAGCAGCATATCGGATGCAGGCGTGGCGTTTGCCCAAAACGAAAAAACCCTGCACAATTACTACCAGGCCATTGCCCAAAAACATTTAGCGGTTACCAAAGGCTATTTTTTAACCGAAGAAGATATTGCTTTTAAAAAGTACATCCTGGATGTCAGCTGCCAGGGTAAAACCCGCTTTCAGCTAAAGCATATAGACCTTTTAAAACAATTTAGTTTCCCGGAACTGGATAAGTTGAAAGCAGACGGGCTGGTGGAATGGGACCTCATGGGTTTGCAGGTGACACCTTTGGGTCGGCATTTTATCCGCAACATCTGCCGGGCTTTTGACCTGCACTTGTTAAGGAGCAACGCTTCTGTTGAGAAGCCTCTTTTTAGCAAGGCCATTTAACCGTTTTCACCATCCTTATTTTTCATTATAAGGTTTTGAAGAAATTGTAAAACCTCTCATCCCTTTTCCTGCTGAATTAGTTTTTGGTTTCTCCTTTTGATTTCTTTAAAAGTCCATCTGCTCTTTGTTGATGTTTGGCAGTTGACCATTGCTGAAGAAAGCTTCTTTGAAAGTTCATATTGCAAACTTTATCAGATCTCCCTGTTACGAGTTGATTTCTTGCATATGAGATTTTGAAAGAATTCGTAACGCCTCCTGTTCCTGTTATACTGAACTTGTTTCAGCATCTCTGAACTTCTATTAAAATCCCATATGGAGATTTTTATAAAGAAGCCAAATGACTATAGTTTTATCTTTCGATAGTCAGCGCTTCTTACTTTTTCTCCCCGAAAAAGTAAGCAAAAAGCTCAAGGCTGCCCTGATCGCTCCGCCCGTTTGGCCGGCCCACCCACAGCAACCCTCACTCTTGAATGTATCCTGCACTATGACCTGCAGATAATTTGAAGAGTTCCTACAGGTATGGGGTTTTTAAGAAGTTCCGTCTTTTTGCGTGTTTTGATGAAATACTGCAGGCGCTGTATCCCGCTATGCATGCACTACAGCAACAAGAGTCTGAAGCTAGCGCGGGATAAGGCGCTGCACCAGGCTGCCTGTTCTACATTTTTCATTTTTCATTTTGCATTTTGCATCCTGCCTTCTGCCTTAAGCCTTCAGCTTTTTGCCTTTTACATTTTTCATTCTTAATTTTTAATTCTTAATTATTCCTCAACTTTCACTTCTTTCTGACATAAAGCATCACACCGGAGAGTGCCACTAACAGCAAGCCAAGAGTGCTTGTTATCAAAATGGTATTACGAACGGCTTTGCCTCTTTCTTTTCCCCACCACATTTCGGCGTAATGGTGCATGTGCAGGTTGCTGAAGCTGAAACGTTCTGCCTTATCAGCAGGTGTGGTAACAGCAGCTACAGCGCCGGTTGATGTTTCTATAAAGCAGCTAACGTTATTGTCGAAACTTACCAGCACGACCGGCAGCTGTTTATTCATCATGCTGTAGGCATGGTTGAACGCAGTTATCTCCTTCGCCTGCCGTACGCAATGTTCCTCCTTTCCACTCAGGCGGCAGGCCAGGTAACAGGCATATTGCACATCACCGTTTGGCAGCAACTCTCCGGTTTGCATGTTCAGGTACTTTTTACCTTTCTTCTTTTCTTGATCCACATAAGTTACCTGCCAGTAATTTTTTCCATGGACCTCCACGGCAGATACATTGCTCAAGATTTCATTATCATTCAGCCATTGGCATACAGCGGCCAGGGAAAGGTTCAGTTCATCTTCGGTAAACTGTGTTATAAAAGTAGAAGCTGTTGTATGTTTTTTATCCGGCACTTTTTTAAAGGCATGCCAGGCGCCGCTGAAAGCATACAATAAGGTAGTGAGCAAAAAAACATTGCCGGCTATGCGGTGCCAGCTTTTGGTGGCAGTGCGTTTTCTGGTGCCGCCATTCTTTTTATGGGTGATGTTATAAACATAAAAACCAAAAACAGAGGTAGCAAAACACAAAAGTGAAAAGGTTCCTAGCAGCACACTTTTTGTTTTTCCCATGCCATCCAAAAATGACCAGCTGTGGGCAATGCCAAAAAAGGCGCTGTACCAGGCCTTGCGACGGTCCACAGCATACACTAAACGGTCGGCCTTGGTTTCCACATACAGCCGGATGTCATCCGAGCGTTGAAAAGCCACTTTATAAACCGGCAGTATTTTCTGGCTGCCTTTGTATTCCTGATCAAACCGCGACAAGTACTTTACTTCTGCCACCGGACTACCACTGCTATAGATAATGGCAGCGGCTTGCAGAAAGTTATCTTCTTTAGCATCATGACAAGCCTCCCTTGCAGGAACAACGTTACTGGTACCGTTTAAAAACTGCTGCGCCAGTTGTTCAGCATACAAAGCATCACCGTTTTTCAAAATAGCACCACTGGCTGTATGGATATACACCAACGGGGCTTGCTGCGCCAGTTGTAGCTGGTAGTAATAAGCCGTATCCAGCTTTACGATCCTGAAGTTGCGGATGCTGTCAATTTGGTGGTGCAGCAATGCCTGCGATAGGCTGATACCTATCTTTGAAGTATCAATAGTAACCGGAGCGAGCACCTGGCTTTTTACATTAGGCTTGAAAGCATTCATGACCGGGTGCAGAAAACCGCTAAAGGTCCAGAGCAAGAGGGGCACAGCAACAATTAAACTGGTGGTACGGTGCCAGCGGTATATATTTTTGCGGAGGTAGGTTTTCCAGCTCATTAATTGCTTTTTAGCAGTGATCCAAAATTGTACGAAACACCAATGTTCACATAGGCCGGTTCTGCAGGTGTATAGCTGTAGCCAAATGCACTTTTGCTGGCAATATTGGCGAAATAATTATCTGTGGCGTTCATGATATTCATCCACACCTCTGCGCCTTTATACTGGTAACCCGCCCTTAAGTGCAGCAAATGATATCCCTCGTACTTTACCGAGTTTTTGGGGTCCATATAATAACTGCCGATCCGTTGCCACTCAGCACCCAGGCGCAGACCTTTGGCAAAAGACGGCTTGTACCATACTTCGGCATTATGCATCCACGCAGGGGCGCCATTCATATCGTTGCCGTTATAGGAAGTGCCTTTTTCAATAAACTCTAAAAACCGGTGCCGGCTGTAGGCGCCACTAAAACGAAAACTGAGCTCTTTACCAATAGTACTGTTCACGCCTGCTTCGATGCCCTTGTGCAGGGTGCTACCGGCATTCTGGTTTTGCAGTGTTCCATCGTCCAGGCGTACAGAGATAATTTCGTTGGTACCTTTTAAATGGTAAGCACTAAAATCAATGGTTAATTTATTTTTTACCAACTCCATCCAGCCGCCCAGCTCAAAATTGTAAAACACAGAAGGTTTTAACTGCGGCACTTTTACACCGCGGTACATTTCGGTCACCTGCGGCGGCACAAAGCCCTGGCTGTAATTGACGTAAAAACCGGTTCGATTGGAGAGGTTGTAGGTAAAACCCAGCTTTGGACTCAGCGCACTGAAATGATTGACGGTATCAGGTGCGCCGCTAAAAGCAGAAGCCGTCAGTTGATTATCATAATTGAAATGGAAAACATCGTAGCGCAAGGAGGTAACCACTCTCAACCGGGCAGTTGGACTCAACTCAACGTTCAGGAAGCCGGCGTAGTTATTGATGCCGGCGGTGTACCGGGTAAGCATACTATCGGTGGACTGGTAACTTATATACTTTTTACTGACGGTATCTTTTTGAATACGTATATAAGCCGCATCGTAGGCCGAGGGGCTGATGTCTGCATTTACGCCGCCAATGACCACCGCCTCTTTCCATTGCAGGTTTTGCCTGTGCTGAACAAAAGCGGCATAGCTTTTAAAACGGCTGCTGTTGATTTCGCCATGCGCTACGGCTTTATCACCTATCCAGGCATTGCCCTGCCTGCGGTAATCATCCTTAATGCTGTAAGCCGGGTTTTGCCCAATGGTATTGCTGCGGTAAACAAGAGAGGCGGTGGTTTTGCTTTCCTCACTCCAGCTATGGGATAAAGTAGAGCGGTACCGGAAGGCATCTACCCGGCGGTATGTAAATGTTTGTGGATTGAGAAAGGAACGGGAGGCAAACATGGCACTGTCAATGCCGCCGGGCATATCACTGTAATACTGCAGCCAGGTAAAGGCGTTGGTCAGCTGTGTTTGATCCGAAAAGCGGTAATCGGCCCGGGCACTGGCAGTTTTTTTATTAAAATCACTATACTCGATAAAGCCGGCCTTTTTACCGGCCACATAGCCACTGCCGGCAAAACCCCATTTGCCGGAAGAAAAACTGCCCTGTACATCAGCCCTTTTGTACCCGATGGTGTTGCCCTGCAGAGAAAGCTTCAGTACAGGATCAACCGTGGGTGCCATGGTAATGAAATTGACCACACCACCGATGGCTTCGCTGCCATACAGGGAGGAGGAAGGACCTTTGATCACCTCGATACTTTTTACCGCCGCCATATTCATTTCCAGCAGGGCATTGTGGTTAAACAAACCGGTGGTGCGTACGGGAATGCCATCCTCCAGGTACAGAAACAAGCTTTTAGTGGTCATGGGCTGGCGAATACTCATCTGGTGCTGCTCATTGCCGAGGTTCACCATATACACGCCGCTTACTTTGTTCAGCACCTGGTCTACACTCACCGGTTTGGCATCCTGCAGTATTCTGGTATTGATGCTGCTGATGGCCACCGGCGCCTGCGAACGTTTTACCCCTTCGCGGTTGGCAGAAATAACGACTTCCTGCATCAGGGATGGATTGGGCAAAAGCTCTATTACCGATACCGCTTCTGTGAATGGATGGACCAGGCGGGTTTGATAGCCGATAAAAGAAACAACCAGTTGTGTGCTGTCTTTTACCTGCAGTTGAAAGTCACCACCAACGTTGGTCATGCAGCCTATGTTGGTATGACAGCAATTGACAGAGGCACCGGATATGGGTTCTTTGGTTACGGCATCAATGATTTTTCCTTTGAGAAGCTGTTGGGCCTGGACACAAAAAGCCTGGGCAGTAAAAAACAATACTGCGGTCACTTTATACAGAGTGGACATAGATCAAAATATTTGAAGAGTGAGCAATAATAGGGTGATTGCTTTCCTGAAGAAAAGCCAAAAGGAGATGACCCGGTCCGTACATGGGCCGAAGGGATCAGGCAACAGCGGGTGGATGAAAGATAGCAGTAACCGGTGATGGATAAGCAATCAGCTGGTAATGGGCATATAGAGCGTTTGCAGGAATTTGCATCAAAGACAGGTCTGAACCGGAAAACTGATAGACAAACAACACTTCCTGAAACTGCAGCTTGGCACTTTTACCGGTAGTGTTGTTTTTTTCCTGTTGCTCTTCTTCTGCCAGTTTTTTCATTAGTTGGCATTTGCCTTTACACTTTAGTTCTACATTCTCTTTATTGACGCAGAGGGTTTGTGCAATGTAATCTTTGTTCAACTCGTACTCCAGCACCCATACCCACTTACTGAAAGCCTGGGTCAACAGCAACATCATTAATATGGGAGCGAATAGCAGTTTCATTGAAGTCACAAAAGTCTTTTAATTATCCTCCCCAACAGCAAGCATTGCTCAGAACACCGGTTGATCTTTATCATGTTTTCAGCTGACGCTGGCTGCTGCATCCTTACACTACTTTTGGCAGTTTTGCACCATGCGTGTAAAGGCAGTGACAACCTATGGGCTTTTGAAACAAGTGCCTCCTATCCATCAGGCTGACCGGTTGGCAATATTGCAAACACGGTTATTGCAGGCTTCTTTTTTCAACCTGCTACTGGTATCGCTGCTGGGCGTTTTACTCCGCGCTTATCCTTTTCTGCCTTCATTTTCCCTTTCCTATAAAAATGTGCTGCATGGGCATTCACACTTTGCTTTTGGCGGCTGGGTCATGCCGGTGCTGCTGGTGTTGATCTTACAACTGTTTCCCGAAATAACTCATAAAGTAGATTACAAACACTGGCGCAATGTGTCTGTCTTGCTTTTAGGTTCAGCCTACGGCATGCTGTTGAGTTTTCCGGCACAGGGTTATGGCGTGGTCAGCATCATTTTTTCCACGCTCTCTGTGGCTGCAGGGTACTACCTGGTGATGGTAATCTGGAAAGCATTGAAAGGTCTCCCCTCTTCCACTTCTTACCAATTTTTAAAAGCAGGACTTTTTTACTTGGCCCTTTC
>JAEWAC010000244.1 GCA_023391895.1 Bacteroidota bacterium | reverse complement strand
GTTTCCTCGCCGCTTAAAAAATCCGACAGGTCAACTACAGGAATGTTCATATAGCAAAAATTTATTGGCGCGAAACTACAATTTCATTGCATATCAGCCACCAGCCTCGTTTTCTTTTTCCTTTGCTTCTTTTACATAATCTGCTTCAGCCGGTGTGATGTCTACAATGGCATAGCGTTTTACCTGCTGAAGGATCATTTCGTCCAGGGCATCAATGACGTTGCTGTAACGGCTTTCTTCTGAAGCTTTTATCAATACCATCAGCTGGTCCTTTTCATGGCCCAGAGCTGCCCGCCGCGCCTGAATAAGTTGTCGCAGCTTTGTTTTATCACCAAAGTGCAGGGCCTGCACCTGCCGCCGGGCAGCAGCATCTTCCCACCGGCCATCGTAAGTGTACACGGTTTCGTTATCGCCCAGTAGCAGGGTTAATGCAGCCGATTCTTTTACTTCACCCGGAGGTCCTTCTTTGGGCATCAGCAGGTCGGTAGCCCCTGCTTCGGCCATCGTGGTGGTAACAATAAAAAAGGTAATGAGCAAAAAACCTAAATCTACCATAGGCGTCATGTCAATGCGTGGTACGGCAGGTAAATAGCGGCGGCCTTTTTTGCTGGATGGTGCGGGTTGCAGTTGGAGTTGTGCCATAAAGCTTTTCTGATAAGATTCATGTTTTTGAAAATTCCATATCGTGTCTTCATTCAAATTTTGTTTGTAGGTTTAAGTATGAAAACAATCATCATTCCCACAGACTTTTCTTCGGCTGCCGATAATGCCATGCATTACGGTGCGCAACTGGCGCAACAGCTTCAGGCATCTGTTTTACTGCTGCATGTATACATGGTGCCCATTACCATGAACGATATGCCGGTGCTGATGGTGACGGCCGAAGAACTGAAAGGCGGAGCGGAGGAAGGTTTGTCGCGCTGCAAAGGCGAACTGGAAGCCGCTTACCCGGGACTGGTGGTTAAAACAGAAAGCCGGCTGGGTGACGTCGTGGGCGAACTCAAAGAAATGTGCAAGGAAAAAGATCCGCAACTGGTGGTGCTGGGTACGCACGGCAGCAGTGAGGTTGAAAAATTTATTTTCGGCAGCAATGCCTTTTCGGCTATCAAACATTTACAACATCCCATTATTGCCGTCCCGTCCCAGTTTGCTTATCAACCCATTCAAACCCTGGTATTGGCGGCTGACTTAGCGGCGGTTGACGAAAGTACCAGGAACCAGATTATCAGCCTGCTGCGTCTTTTCCCCAACAGCCAGCTGCACATTGTACATGTAAAAAGTGAAGATGAAGAAGCCACGGCACAGCCGCCGCTGGTGCAGCAACTGCAGGAGCTAACCCCTGCCTATGAAGCCATTCAACACGACAACATCAGCGTAGGCCTGCAAAACTATATTCATAAAATTGCGGCGGATCTGCTGGTGGTATTGCCGCACGAACACAGCATGCTGGAGTCATGGTTTTTTAAAATGCACACAAAAGATATTGTAAAGAATGCACAGGTGCCGGTACTGTGCATTCATACAGGAAGGGTTTAAAACTCCGCATTTTTGGGCGTGCGCGGAAACGCAATTACATCGCGGATGTTGGTCATGCCGGTTACAAACTGCACCATGCGCTCAAAGCCCAGTCCAAAGCCAGCATGCGGCACCGTACCAAAACGACGGGTATCCAGGTACCACCACAGGTCTTCTGCCGGTATGTGCATTTCTTTCATGCGCTGCTCCAGCTTGTCCAGCCGCTCTTCGCGTTGCGAACCGCCCACAATTTCACCAATACCGGGTGCTAAAATATCCATGGCCGCCACGGTTTTTCCATCATCGTTCTGGCGCATGTAAAATGCTTTGATGTCTTTAGGATAATTGGTAACGACCACCGGTTTTTTAAAATGCTTTTCCACCAGGTAGCGTTCGTGCTCACTCTGCATGTCAATACCCCATTTTACATCGTACTGAAACTTCTTCTTTTTGTAAGCAGGTGATTGCAATAAAATATCAATGGCTTCGGTATAGGTAATGCGTTCAAATTTGCTGTCGGCTACAAACTGCAGCTTTTGAATTAAGTCCATTTCGCTGCGCTCCGCCTGCGGTTTAGTTTTTTCTTCGTCCAGCAAACGCTGCCGCAAAAACTCCAGATCTTCTGCATTATGCTGCATGGCATAGCGGATGATGTATTGAATAAATTCCTCGGCCAGGTTGGCATTGTCTTCCAGGTCGTAAAAGGCCATTTCCGGCTCTATCATCCAGAACTCCGCCAGGTGACGGGCCGTATTGGAGTTTTCTGCCCGGAAGGTGGGGCCAAAAGTGTAAATATCACCAAAGGCAGTAGCCCCCAGTTCGCCTTCCAGCTGACCACTCACGGTAAGGTTGGTGGCACGTCCAAAAAAGTCTTCAGCATAATCAATAGTGCCATCCTCTTTACGCGGCGGATTGTCAAAAGGCAGGGTCGTTACTTTAAACATTTCGCCGGCGCCTTCGGCATCCGAAGCGGTAATGATGGGGGTGTGCAGGTACAGAAAACCCCGCTCGTTAAAAAACTGGTGTACGGCAAATGCCAGTGCATGCCGCACCCGGAACACAGCACCAAATGTATTGGTCCGGAAACGCAAATGTGCTTTTTCGCGTAAAAATTCCAGGCTGTGTTTTTTGGGTTGCAGCGGGTATTTTTCAGCATCCGAATCGCCCAGTATTTCTACCTCTTCGGCTTTCAGTTCCAGCTTTTGTCCTTTACCCTGTGAGGGCACAACTACACCTCTTACTTTGAGGGCCGCACTGGTAGTGATGCGTTTCAAAAACTCATCATCATATTTTCCCAGCTCTATTACTACCTGCAGGTTGGCATTGGTGGAGCCATCATTCAGGGCTACAAACTGGTTGTTGCGAAACGTACGTACCCAACCCATAACGGTTACCTGCTGGCCTTGTGGCTCCAACGCCAAAAGCTGCTTTATTTTTACTCTGCTGTTGAACATATGATTATTTAAGAGCAGCAAAGATAGAAAGCGGATGCATTAAAATGATGGACCGCCTTTAGGCCCGCAGCAGCGGCTTACAACGTTTGTTTGAATACCCATATAACCTGCGGCAATGACCATTAAGCAGTGAGCAGCAACCTTTATACGCTGAAAATTGGGTAATTATTAACGGTGCAAAATGGGTATAAAAATTTTTGATTTTCTTAATTTAGCTGTATACTTGCATCGGAGACGGTTGAGAGATCATTCCTTTTATTACTCGCAACACCCCGGTTTTTTTCAAAAATTCCATTCATTATAAACTCAAATCTTAGTTAACAGATTGTTGTTTGATTTAAGTGTTAATACAACCTTTTTAGTATGTACGATATCTTGCAGTTGAATGATATGATTGTTCCAGAATTGCTGGACATTGCAGAACAATTACACATTGATAACGCCAAAAAGCTTGATAAACAAGAGCTGATTTACAAAATCCTGGACAAGCAAGCCGTTATTGACAGTGCAAGCAAAAACACTTCTGCAGAAAAGCCCAAACGCAAGCGTATCGTAAAAGCAGCCACGGCCAATACGGTAGAAGAAGCCGTGGTAGAAGACCTGCCCCCTGCAGAAGAAAAAAAGCCGGCCAAAGCTGCACCGGCCAAAAAAGATGAAAAGCCTAAAAGAGGCCGCAAAAAAAATGACCAGCCCGAGCTGGAACTGAGCGGAGCCGACACGCCCGATCTTATAGCCGACAATTCCGAAACCGAAACCGTAGTGGCCGAACAGCCCCAGGAGGAGGTAGCCTTTACCGAACCAATACAGGCACCCGAAAAACCGGCCCAACAGCATGTTGCCCAAAAATATTTTCAGCAAAAACGCGAACAGCAGGCTTTCAATATTGAGTTTGACGGTGTGATCATAGCCGAAGGTGTTTTGGAAATGATGCCCGACGGATATGGGTTTTTAAGATCTTCTGATTATATGTATTTATCATCTCCGGATGATATTTATGTTTCGCCCTCGCAAATCAAATTGTTTGGTTTAAAAACCGGCGATACCGTACACGGTTCGGTACGTCCGCCCAAAGAAGGTGAAAAATATTTTGCCTTACTGAAAGTAGAGCACATTAATGGTAAAAGCCCCGAAGAAGTACGCGACCGTGTACCCTTCGATTACCTAACGCCTTTATTTCCGTATGAGAAATTGAACCTGTTTACCACCCCTAACAACTACAGCACCCGGATCATGGACCTGTTTACCCCTATTGGTAAAGGCCAGCGGGGTTTGATTGTAGCCCAGCCAAAAGTAGGTAAAACCGTGCTGCTGAAAGAAGTAGCCAACGCCATTGCGGCCAACCACCCGGAAGTATACCTGATGGTGGTGCTGATTGACGAGCGTCCGGAAGAGGTGACCGATATGGAGCGTAGTGTAAGAGCGGAAGTAATTGCCTCTACCTTTGACGAACCGGCTGAAAAACACGTAAAAGTATCTGCCATCGCCCTGCAAAAAGCTAAGCGCCTGGTAGAGTGCGGCCACGATGTGGTAATCCTGTTAGACTCCATTACCCGTTTGGCCCGCGCCCACAATACCGTAGCCCCTGCTTCTGGTAAAGTATTGTCCGGTGGTGTGGAAGCCAACGCCATGCAAAAGCCCAAACAATTCTTTGGTGCGGCCCGTAAAATCGAGCATGGCGGATCTTTAACCATTCTGGCTACCGCCCTGATTGATACCGGTTCTAAAATGGACGAGGTGATCTTTGAAGAATTTAAAGGTACTGGCAACATGGAGTTGCAGCTGGATCGTCGCCTGGCAAACAAACGTGTTTTCCCGGCCATTGACCTGACCGCTTCCTCTACCCGTCGTGACGACCTGCTGCTGGACAAAGATGTGTTGCAGCGCATGAACCTGTTAAGGGTTTATCTCACCGACATGAATACCGAAGAAGCCATGAATGAATTGCTCAAGCGCATGCGTGGCACCAAGAGCAATGAGGAATTCCTGGCCTCCATGAACGGATAAAATTGCTATAATCTACTGATAATCAAATGAGACCCTTTGCGGTCTCATTTTTGTATAACTACAGCTGAACTTAAATTATTACTCATGAAAAAGATTTCATTTTTCAGCTTGTTAGCAGCCCTGACAGTAGGATTTGTAGCGTGTAACAACGAAGGAGAAAGCACTGCCGCTAAAGACGGCGATCTGAACACAGACGCCTCCACCACAACCGCCACCACCACCAATATATCCACTGGCAACTACGCAGCCATGGCCGACTCGGCCCGCATGAACAGCGAGGCCGGCCACTACCTGGACGCCAGAACCGGTAAGCCTTTGCGCATTAATGTAGACCCGCAAACCGGCCAGCGCACCAATGCCGAAACCGGTGAGCCGGTATGGCGGTATGTAGACAAAAGAACCTGGTGGGTATATGGCGGCGACAACAACACCTGGGACTCTGTAGGTACGGCCCGTATGGAAAACGACCGCATTGTTTACCGTACAGATGGCGACAAATGGGAAGGTTATGATAAACGCTGGAAGTCAACCGATGAAAAGCTGGAGAAAGACTGGAAACAGAAATACGGCGACACCAAAGTAAAAGTGAGCAAGGATGGTGACATCAAAATCAAAGACGAGAACGGCAAGGTGAAATACGATGCCGATGACAACAAGGTAAAAACCGATAAGGAATAATAATTCGTTAATTAGCTTTAAAATGCTTCCGGAACCGGAAGCATTTTTTTATTATTACCCAGCCAATACCTTTGTAACCTTGAGCCCTGAACGACTGCCGATATTACCTTTTTTACACCAGGCCCGGCAAGCCTTACTGCTGGATGTGCGGTCGCCGGCCGAGTACCGGCATGCCCACATACCCGGCGCCATCAGCCTGCCCCTTTTTACCGATGAAGAACGAAAAGAAGTAGGCACCACCTATAAGCAGGTAAGCCGTGAGCAAGCCATCAAAATCGGACTGGATTATTTTGGCCCCAAAATGCGGTCCATGGTAGAAACGGTGGAAGCGTTGGTTGCTGATCGTTGTTCGTTGGCCGCAAGCGATCAACGATCAACGCCCAACGATCAGCGGCCAACGGCCAGCATTTACCTCTACTGCTGGCGTGGCGGCATGCGCAGTGCGGCGGTAGCCTGGCTGCTCAATTTGTACGGCTTTAAGGTACGGGTGCTGCAGGGTGGCTATAAAGCCTTCCGAAATCATGTACTCAGCTTGTTTACTATTCCATACTCTTTCAACATTTTAGGGGGCTATACCGGTTCCGGCAAGACTGAGCTTTTGAACGAATTGCAAAACAGGGGCGAAGCAGTGATCGATTTAGAAACCTTAGCGTCTCACAAGGGCTCGGCCTTTGGCAACATCAACATGCCGCCCCAGCCATCGCAGGAGATGTTTGAAAATAACCTGGCCGGCGAACTGTACCAAAAGTTTGAACTGGAGCAATATGACCTGGAAGTTTTAAAAACCTTTAAAACCCCATATGCAGACGGTCAGCCTCTTTTTAAAAAAGCCGTCTGGCTGGAAGACGAAAGCCAGCGGATCGGCCACATCAATCTTCCCCAATTCTTTTGGCAAACCATGCGCAACGCACCGGTATATTTCCTGGACTTGCCTTTTGAAGAACGGCTGCAGCACCTGGCAGAAGAGTACGGCCACCTGGATAAAGAACGCATGACCGGTGCCATTCAACGCATCAGCAAAAGACTGGGCGGACTGGAAACAAAAAAGGCCATTGAACTATTACAGGAAGATCATATTACCGAATGCTTCCGCATCTTGCTGCACTACTACGACAAACAGTATACAAAAGCCTTGCACAGCCGGCAAAATTTACCGGATTTGTTGTATAAAATACCTTGCACCAGCGTTGATAAAAGCAATGCACAACTGCTGCTGCCAAAACCTATGATTGCATGAAAAACCTTTTCTTCGTACTGCTGCTGATAACTGCTTTAAATACCCATGCCCAAAACATCAGCGGCCTCTACAGTGGTACCCTGTACAACGATACCACCAAGCAAACGCAAACCTACGAGCTGGCGTTAAGTGACTACCGGGGTAAAATAACCGGTTATGCCTATGCCACTTTTATTGTGAACGATACATTTTATTACAGCATCAGAAAGGTAAAAGCCACCAAAAAAGAAAGCGAGCTGGTGGTGGAAGACGGTGATATGATCGCCAATAATTTTCCGGTGCTGCCCGATAAGGGCGTACGCCGCATCACCCGTATTCCGCTGGATCATTTAAGCGAAGGCGATACGCTGGGCGACTTCAAAGGCAACTGGAAAACCACCGCCACCAAAACATTTTATTCCCTGCCCGGCACCATGACCATGAAGCGAGATAACGACAGTGCCCACTCTTCGTTGATGGCCCATTTAACTGAACTGAAGGTGATTGATCAAAATAAACCAGCACCAGCGCCTACAGCAACCGCGGCTAAAACGGAAACTAAAATCAAAGTAAAAGAAGACGAGATAAAGGTGAAAGTGGAAAAGGAAAAAAGAAAACCAACAGAAGCCGCCACAACAACCGTGGCAGCGGTCATTCCTTATCAGCAGCGGCAGCAAAAGCTGTTGCACACCCTGGAGGTACAAAGCGACAGCCTCATTTTGTCCTTTTATGATAAAGGCGTGGTAGATGGTGATATCATCAGTGTGTACCTGAATGGCGAAAACATTATTGCCAACAGCAAACTACTGGAAGTCGCTACTAAAAAGACCATTTCTTTAAAAGCCCATACTGCCGATGCGGTAGAACTGGTGTTAGTGGCCGAAAACCTGGGCAGCTTACCGCCTAATACCGGGCTGCTGGTGGTACAGGACGGATCCAATAAATATGAAGTGCGGTTCAGCGCCGACCTGCAAACCAACGCGGCCATTGTATTTAAAAAAAGAAAGTGATTTTTGCACCATGTCGGAAACCATCAAACTCACACAATACTCCAAAGGTGGCGGCTGCGGCTGCAAAATAGCACCGGCGGTACTGCAGCAGATCGTACATAACAATAACCAACAACCCTTTGCCTCTTTGCTGGTGGGTCATGAAACCAGCGACGATGCAGCGGTATACCAGCTGAACGACCAGACGGCCCTTATTTCCACTACCGATTTTTTTGTACCCATTGTGGACGATCCTTTTGACTTTGGCCGCATAGCCGCTGCCAATGCCCTGAGCGATGTGTATGCCATGGGCGGCAGCCCGCTGATGGCCGTAGCCATCCTGGGCTGGCCTATTGACAAGCTGCCCGTGGAGGTGGCCCAAAAAGTACTGGCCGGCGGCCGGGCGGTGTGCCAGCAGGCCGGCATTCCTTTAGCCGGTGGCCACACCATCGACTCACAGGATCCTATTTTTGGTTTAGCAGTTACCGGCCAGGTAGCACCCCAACTGCTCAAACGCAACAACACGGCCCAGACCGGCGATGTGCTTTTTCTTACAAAACCCATAGGCACCGGCATTTTATCTACGGCTTTAAAAAGAAACCTGCTGGACCCAAGTCATTACGAGGCCCTGCTGCAGCAAATGACCACCCTCAACAGCCTGGGGGCTTTGCTGGGCCAGTCGTCCGCCGTACATGCCATGACCGATATTACCGGCTTTGGTTTGCTGGGGCATCTGCTGGAAATGGCCGAAGGCAGTAAAGTAGGCGTGGAGTTGTACTACAACCGGGTGCACCAACTGGAAGGGACCGTAACCTACCTGCAACAACGCGCCATACCAGATGCTACCTACCGCAACTGGAACAGCTACAGCAGCAAGGTACAATTTGAAAAAGGCGTAAACGTCATGGAAGCTTTCAGCCTGCTGCCCGACCCGCAAACCAATGGCGGTCTGCTGGTTGCCGTGGACCTTGATGCGGTGGAAGAAATACAGGCTTTGTTGGTGCAAGAGGGCTTGGAGGCTTTTATGCAACCTATAGGGGTCTGTACGCCGGCGGGTGAAAAAGCTATAGTGGTACGGAATGCTTAAACTTCCATGCATACAGAAGTTTTAAACCGCAGAGAAAGGAGAAAAGGAGGTAGCGCGGAGGCATTTCTCTGCGTCAACTCTTTTTCTCCTTTCTCTGCGGTTTAAAAAGGCATATAGCCACACCATACGAAGACCATAGCTATTTATTAAAAACCCCATCTATTTTAACCGCCAACTCCCGGTCTTTGTCGGTAACCACGTTGCCGGCATCGTGAGTATACAACCAGATTTCAACGGTATTGTACACATTGGTCCAACGGGGATGGTGATTCATTTTTTCCGCTATAAAGGCCACGTGGTTCATAAAGCTGAAGGCCTCGATAAAGTTTTTAAACTCAAACTTTTTGTACAGCGCATTTTCTTTTTCTATCCACATAATAACCGGTTTGAAAGCTGAAGAATAGACACCGGCAGGAAACAGGGACTGCTTACCGCTTTCTGCCGGTGCCGGTTTACTGAACTCTTTTAAAACACCAGGTGTTCTTTATTTCTTATTTTTTCATTGGTCAGTTCCACTACCAGCTGCACCCCGTTGATACTTCTGATGGATTGGATCAACAGCTCCAGCGAGGCCTGTGAAACCACATCGCCTTTCAGCAGCCACAAAAAATCCAGGTGTTTGAACTCCGGCAGCAGGTACTCGCCATCAAACTGGTTGTTGTATAAATAATGCACCAGCGTATTGGTTTTTTCTGCATACTCATATACCGAAAAAAAATAGTGGCGCTGCTTTTTGGTCAGCTGTATCTCTATTTCGTTATTGATCCTGAAGTCAAGGCCCAGCAGGTTATTGAGCTGCCAGCAAAACTGGTAATCTTTTACCGGCGCCATGATGCCCAGCAGGCGGGTATCTTCAAAAAAACCATCGGTCAGGTCAGCGTTGTTCAAAGCCAGTTTCATAGTACTACAGTTGGTTGGAATGATCAAAACTCTATGGCAGCAGATAACTTTTCATGGGAGCGGTTGTACTGAACGGTGGTTTTATCGCCTTTTTTAAATTTACTCAGCGCCTGCATATAACTTTCCAGCGAGGTAACGGAATGCTCGCCCAGTTGTGTAATCACATCACCTGCTTTGATGCCTGCCTTTTGGGCTACCTTGCCTTCACTTACTCCATCCACTTTTACAC
>JAEWAC010000229.1 GCA_023391895.1 Bacteroidota bacterium | reverse complement strand
ACTTCTTCAATGTCCATACCGCCTTCGGTGCTGTACATAATTACATTCTGACCCTTCGCACGATCCAGCAGGATGGATAAATAAAATTCTTTTCGCTCGGTGGGACCATCGTAATACATGTCCTGCGCCACATAAATTTTGTTGACTACTTTTCCGGCTTCCCCGGTTTGAACAGTCACCAAAGTGCCGCCTAGGATCTTGGACGCAAACTCGCTTACTTCGTCCAGCGATTTGGCTACTTTAACCCCATTAATGCCTGTCTCCTTTATCTTTCCTTTACCGCGGCCGCCGGCATGAATTTGTGCTTTTACAACGGCGAAGTTGCTGCCGTAGGTAGTTTTGATCTGGCGGTAAGCTTCTTCTGCTTCATGCGGCGTGCTGCAGGCAAAGCCTTCCTGCACCGGTACATTGTATCTTTTCAACAGTTCTTTTGCCTGGTATTCGTGCAAGTTCATTTGTCAAAATTTTGATGGCGAAGATAAGAAAGTAGGCGTAAGAAGCGTGTAGGAAGTTTTGACGGCAACGGAAACGGCTTTGATTGTCAATGGAAGCTTTTTAAAAAAGAAGGTTGATCACAGATTACACGGATTTGAAAAGGGATTACGCAGATTCGTAAAGAGCATATGGATTTTTAAAAGACCTTCAGTCTTCGAACAACGATCAACGGCCAACACACAACACATCGGTATGGGGTTTTGAAGAAGCAGGATCGCGGATGAATGGATTTTATAAGGATTTCACGGATGCTGAATTTAAATGGGTTTTTGAAAGATTTGATAAGTTGATGAGTTGAGTGGTTGAAAAGTTGGTACGTTTGATATAGTGTTTTTAAGCATTTGCTCCCTTCTTATTTTTTGACCTGCCAGGAGAGCTGTTTTTTTCATCTGCCCCTGGCCTGTTATCCCGACGAAAGAGGGATAACAGCGGCTACCGCCTTTAGCCGGATTAGAACACAACAAGCTAGAACAGCCGCATTTGATGCTCAAATGCACAATACCAAATCCTTCCAGCATTCATACATAAGCTATATGGGTTTTTAAAGAAGTTGGATGGTGTGTCGCAAAAGCTGGGAAAAACATTGAAAAGCCCATGCGTCAATTCCTAAAAGGTAATATAATTAACGGTATGGCCTCCTTCTCCTTCAGGAGAGGGACCGAGGGTGAGGTAAAACGTTCAAAACCCCATGCTGCTTTCCTTTTTCATTTTTCATCCCTCCCGCTCCACTGGAAAGCAGCGGTAATCTGCAACCAGTGCTTCATAACCGGCTCATCTTAATACAATATTGTGAATTTTATAAATGCACATATTAAGGCGGTACGGCTATCTTTGCCGCATTGTTATGAATACCTATCAAAAGCTGATTGAAGCAACTGCGTTTTTAAAGCCCTTTGCCACGGCCAACCCCAAAACCGGTGTGATACTGGGCAGCGGCCTGGGCAATTTTACCAAAGAAATTGTGGTGGAAAAAGAAATTGCCTATGAAGACATTCCGCATTTTCCGGTTTCTACCGTAGAAGGACACCACGGCAAACTGATTTTCGGCTTCATTGCCGGCAAACCCATCATTGCTATGGCCGGCCGCTTTCATCTGTACGAAGGTTATGCGCCGGAAGAAGTGGTTTTTCCCATCCGGGTGATGAAATTTTTAGGTATTGAAACGCTGCTTTTATCCAATGCTGCCGGCGGGGTAGACCCCGAGCTGAAAGTAGGCGACCTCATGATCATAACCGATCACATCAGCTTTGCGGTAAAAAATCCGCTGCTGGGTGCCAACGACGATCGCCTGGGGCCCCGCTTTCCAGACATGAGCGAGCCGTATAAAAAAAGCCTGGTGCAAAAAGCAAAAGACATTGCACGGCGCTTGGGCATTACTGTAAAAGAAGGGGTGTACTTTGGCGTAACCGGTCCTACGTTTGAAACCCGGTCCGAGTACAAAATGATTCATGTGCTGGGCGGCGATGCGGTAGGCATGAGCACGGTGCAGGAAGTGATTGCAGCCAATCATATTGGTTTGCAGGTGTTTGCCATGAGCGTTATTACCGACATTGGCATCCGGGAAGAAGAGAACGTGATTACGCACCAGGAAGTGCTGGAGGCAGCCCATAATGCCGAGCCCAAATTTTCCGCCATCTTCCGCGAACTGATCCTGTCGCTTACTTAATTGCATGTACCATTGAAGCCGGTTTACTTTTATAGAGTTTTTCTTTTCCTGCTGTTATTAGGCGCCGGCTACCTGGCCGAGGCGCAGCAACCCAATATTTTAAGAGGCATGCGGGGCTTAGGACAGGGTGGTGGCCGGTCCGGTCCGGACAGCTTTGCCCGCCGCGACCGCTTTGCCGATAGTTTGACGCTTTCTTACCGTCAACTGGACTCCACCCGAAATTCTAACCTGGATACAACGATTGACGATTATACCCGCTGGTTTCCTATTCCGGCGCATTACACTTACCTGGGCAACGTGGGTACAGCCGCCCGTTCGCTCTTGTTTTCACCTTACCTTAAAAGCGGCTGGGATCCCGGCTTTCATGCCTTTGATGCGTACAAGTGGAACGTGGAGGACGTGCGGTTTTTCAATACTACCCGGCCGTATACCGAGCTGGGCTATGTGCTGGGTAGTCAAACCCAGCAGCAGATTGAAATTTTGCACACCCAGAATATAAAGCCTTACTGGAACTTTGCCCTGCAGTATCGCCTCATCAACGCTCCGGGTTTTTTTAAAAGCCAAAGAACCAACCATAACAACTACCTGTTTTCCTCCCGTTACCAGTCGCCCAACAAACGCTATACAAACTACCTGGCGGTGTTGGCCAATGTATTGCAGTCGGCCGAAAACGGCGGCATTGTGGATGAAGGTCTCCTGTACGAACCGGAATACAAAACCCGTTTTACCATACCTACCCGGCTGGGCAGCAGTACTTCGTTTGAACGCGAAATGTTCAGTACCCGACTTAATACCGGCAACCGCTACAATGAGTTTAACGCCGTACTCCGCCAGCAATATGATTTTGGACGCAAAGACTCGCTGGTAACCGATACGACCGTAATCCCCTTGTTTTATCCCCGGGTGCGGTTTGAGCATACCTTTAAGTTGGGGAATTATAATTACCGCTACCAGGATACGGTGGTTACCCGCAATGGCGGTGTTACGCTGGACTCTTCTTACTATGCCAGCAACTACGGTATCAAGCTGAATCCTTTACGGAACCCCAACGACTCTGTTTTTTTGACCGACAAATGGCGGGAAATTTATAATGACTTTTCGATCTACCAGTTTCCCGATGCCCAAAACCTGCACCAGTTTATCAAGGCGGGTATTAGCTACCAGCTGCTGAGCGGCCGGTTTAAGAATCATACCTCCGCCACGCTACACAACATTATGGTGCACGGCGAATACCGCAACCGTACCCGCAATAAAAAGTGGGATATGGAAGCGTTGGGCCGTCTGTATTTAAGCGGCTATAACGGCGGCGACTACCACGGCTACATCAGCCTGCAGCGCATCCTGAGTTCCCGGTGGGGCAGCCTGAAAGTGGGTTTTGAAAACATCAACCGGTCGCCTTCTTTTATTTTTGACGAGCGCAGCAGTTTTTACCTGGATGCACCCAAGTCATTTGGCAAGGAAAATACCACTCACTTTTTTGGCGTTATTGCCAGCCCGGCCCTGAACCTGCAGCTCACCGGTGATTATTACCTGATGAGCAATTACCTGTATCTTACCGACTACCGCAAGCTGCAGCAGGAAAACGCCTTGTTTAACCTGTTACGCATTGGAGCTTTAAAAAAGTTCAACCTTAGCCGGAAATGGAAGTGGTATGCCGATGTGTATGTACAGCAAAAAACCGGCAACGCAGAAATAAATGTGCCGTTGTTGTTTACCCGCAACCGCCTGGCGTTTGAAGGCAACTTCTTTAGAAACTTATATCTGTCTACCGGGGTGGAAGTGCGGTACCATACACCTTATAACGCGGATGCTTATTCGCCGGTGCTGGGCCGGTTCTTTTACCAGGATTCGATACAGATCAGCAACCGGCCCGATGTGGCGGCTTATTTCAACTTCCGCATCCGGAGCTTTAAAGCCTATGTACGGGCCGAAAACCTGAACTCCATCAATATAAGCCGAGAGGGCCTGGACTTTACCAACAACAACTTCGCGGCGCCGGATTATCCTTACCCGGGGCTGGTCATCCGCTTTGGCGTATACTGGAGTTTTGTTAATTGATGCCCAATAATAAAAAGCGGGTCTGATGGGGCTGCTTTATTTAAAAAGGCATTCTATCTTTGTCAGGTTGCATGAAAAAGCTATTCGCGGTCATATTACTGCTGATTTACTTTACGGTAAGTACCGGCTTTGTGTTTAGCCTGCACTACTGTATGGGTAAGTTTGACTCCGTACAATTGGGCGTGTCGGAAAGCGAGAAGTGCAACAAGTGTGGTATGCATACGGCCAACAGCGACGGGTGCTGCCACGACGAGGTAAAGGTTTTAAAACTGCAGCAGGATCCGCTGGTGGCCAAAGTACTGCTGCCGGTGGCCGCTCAGATGCCGGTAGAAGTGCCGCTGTCGCTGCATTTAACCACGCCTTTTTACAATTACCGTTCACCGGAGGTTTACGAGCACTTCCGGCCGCCGCTGCTCAGCGAGCAGGAAACTTATCTTTCTAATTGCGTTTTCAGACTATAGACCAGGGCTGTTTTATGCACCTGTTTGTCACTGTTCCCGCTGCGGAACCCTTTCCTTATTTATAGTCTATTAAAAAATTATTTACATGAAAACGCTTCAATTATTTCTTCTGTCTTTTGTATTTCTTTCCTTTTCCCATATAGCTGCTGCGCAGGAAAAAACCGATACACTTAAAGTGGCCGGTAACTGCGGCATGTGCAAAAAGAAAATTGAAACAGCTGCCAAGTCGGCCGGTGCTTCTTATGCCCAGTGGAATGTCGATGCCAAAACACTGGTGGTAAAATACAACAGCACTTCAGCCAATGCCGCTAAAATTCAGCAAAGCATCGCCAAAGCCGGTTATGATACAGAGGCGGTAAAAGCTACGGATGAGGCTTACAAAAAGCTGCATTCCTGCTGCCAGTACGACCGCTCTGCTGCCGCTTCAGCCGACTGTTGCCAGGACGGCCAGTGCAAAGCCGGTGCGGATTGCTGTAAAGATAAAAGCTGCAAAAAAGAAAGCTGTGCCGAAGGCAAATGCGCCCATCATGACCAGGCTGCCCTGGAGTCCGGTCAATCTTCTTGCTGTAAAAAAGCTTAACCTTTAAAACCATCAAATTATGAAGACGATTATTTCTTTGTTGCTGGTTTTATTTTTAGGCGCGCAGTCGCAGGCGCAAATTAGCAAGGCTTCGCTGCAGGCCAGCGGGCTTACCTGCTCTATGTGTTCCAAGGCGGTAAAAAGTGCGCTGGAAGAAGTAAGCTTTGTGGACAAAGTGGACGTGGATATTAAAAACCAGCAGTACAACCTGACCTTTAAGAATAGTGCAGCCGTAGATATCGATGCCCTGGCTAAAGCCGTGGAAGATGCAGGTTTTTCCGTTGCTTCTTTTAAAATCACGGCCGATATGGCCCATGTGTCAGCCGACAAGGACAAGCACGTTAAAATTGGCAATCAATATTTTCACTTTTTAAACGGCAAGGGCCAGCAGTTGAATGGTAGCACCACGCTGACCATTGTAGACAAAGCCTTTGTGCCAGCCAAGGAATTTAAAAAGTGGAGCGGTGCCTCTAAAATGCAGTGTGTGCAAACCGGCCGTGCCGCCGGGTGCTGCTCCAGCGATGGCGTAACTGCACAGGCTCGCGTGTACCACGCTATTATTTAATTCTTTCCTAAGCCCCTGTTGTTGAGCAGGGGCTTTTAACTTTTTTCTGTGAAGTATTTATTTACCTGTTTATTGCTACTGGGTATCCATACCGGTTATGCGCAGGAGTTGTATGTGTATTCCGAACCGGCCTCCAACATGCCGGCCAAGTCCATATCGGCCAAGCTAGCCACCAGTATAGGCGACCGGGGCGGTAAAACCGCCATGCAGCGCTATACGCCGGAGATCATGTTTGGTATTAATAAAAACCTGATGATCCACGGTGCTGCCACTTTTTCCAATATGCATACGCAAAATGTAGCCTGGGAGTCGGTTTACCTGTACAGCAAGTACCGCTTTTTGTCAAAAGACGAGGTGCATTCCCATTTCCGGATGGCGGCTTTTGCCGAAGGCGGCTATTCCAGAAATCCTGTAGTGTTTGACGAACTGAACGTGCAGGGCGATGTAAGCGGGGTCCAGGCGGGTTTGATTGCCACGCAACTGCAGCACAAGCTGGCGGTTTCCGGTACCGTAAGCTATACCAGAGGCATCTATGATGAAAAAAAAGTGCATCATGCCAACGTGGTGGACCAGGCCATGAACTACACCCTTTCTGCCGGCTACCTGGTGCTGCCTCGCGAGTACACCAGCTACAACCAGCTGAATTTTAATGTTTATACCGAGTTCCTGGCGCAGCACGCTATCGGTGATCCCAAAACCTATTTTATTGATGCCGCCCCGGCCATTCAGTTTATTTTCAACAGCAATTCCAAGCTCAACCTGGGGTATCGTTTTCAATTAAAAGGCAATGCCAGCAGGGGCATGCAAAGAAGTTTTTTGGTTTCTTTCGAACATACGTTTTTTAATGCCCTGCGCAAGAGGAAAAGTGATTAGAGGAATTAAAAATTAAGAATGAAGAATTAAGAATGGGGACAGTATGGGATTGTGAAAAGCTTTCATCTGCGGCATTTTTAATGGCAGGCATGGGTTTTTGAAGAGGTTGGATCGCAGATTACACAGATTAAAGAAAGGATTTCGCAGATAGAGGAGCCGTTTAGGTTTTTGAAAGACTTTCCCTGCTGTCAACTGTCATCTGTCAACTATAGGTGAAAAACATTCAAAAACCCATACGTACATTCAAAAGCAGAAATAAAATCCATTGCCCGGCCTCCCTCTCCACCGGGGAGGGATCAGAGGAAGGGGCCACTATGGGCTTTTGAAAGACTTTCTTTCCGTCAACTGTCAACTATCATCCGTCAACTTTTATCAACGATCAACCATATGGGTTTTTTAAGAAGTTCAGGTATTCAGACACCTATACATATAGAAAATGTAGGGGTAAAAGGTGGTCTTTCCGCATTGGTTATTGAAACAAAAAACCCGCTTTATAGAAAGCGGGTTTTTTGATTGGGATCTTTGTTTTATTATCGGATAAACAACAGTTCGCGGTATTTGGGCAGGTACCATTCTTTGTCGTCAATCAGCAGCTCCAGTTTGTCGGCATGGTAGCGCAGCTTGTCAAAGAACGTTTCTTTTACTTCTTTGCCATACGCAATGGCCTTTTCACGGGTATCTTCAATGGCATTGCATTTTTTGCGGGCCTCAATCATGGCCGTCACGTTTTTGCTCACCTCGTTGATGTGTCTGGAAATGGTATCTAACACCTGCTTTTGGTTGGCATAGTTTTCTTCTGCCAGGCCGGCTTCTTTCAGTCCTTTGATGTTGCTCAACAGCAGGTTCTGATAACGGACGGCGCAAGGCAAAATGTGGCTGGTGGCCAGTTCGGCCATGATGCGGCTTTCGATCTGTACTTTTTTAATGTACTTCTCCAGCTCAATTTCATGACGGGCTTCCAGCTCGGTATGGGTGTACACATTGTTTTCTTTAAAGAGCCATTTGGCCTTTTCGGTTACCATGGCATCCAACGCCAGCGGGGTGGTTTTTACGTTGGGCAAACCACGCTTTTCTGCTTCTTTGGCCCATTCTTCGCTGTAGCCGTTGCCTTCAAACAATACTTTTTCGCTTGCTACAATGTACTCCTTGATCACGTGCATAATGGCAATTTCTTTTTTATCGCCATTCTGGATCAGGGTGTCTACGTCTTTTTTAAACTGCTTCAGTGTTTCGGCCATAATGGTGTTGAGCACCGTCATGGGATTGCCACAATTGGCTGAAGAACCTACGGCGCGAAACTCAAACTTGTTACCGGTAAAGGCAAAAGGCGAGGTCCGGTTGCGGTCGGTATTGTCCATCAGCAATTCCGGAATGTTTTTGTGAATGTCCATCTTCAGCATGCTTTCGTCGGTCTCATCAAAATCTTCGCCCACTCTTTCTTTTACATCCTGCAGCACCTTGGTTAAGTACTGGCCAATGAAAACAGACATAATAGCCGGAGGCGCTTCGTTGGCACCCAGGCGGAAATCGTTGGAAGCTGAAGCAATGGAAGCTCTTAACAGGTCGGCTTAATCATGAAACGCTTTGATGGAATTGACAAAGAAAGTCAGGAACATCAGGTTGGTCTT
>JAEWAC010000140.1 GCA_023391895.1 Bacteroidota bacterium | reverse complement strand
AGTCAAGGCCACGTTCCACCGAGAGTCTCCGACCGTCCTGATCCTAAAATTCAACAGCTATGCCGAAGCATTATTCCAATCAAAGTCTTCAAAAGGCATCGTTTAAAAACGAAGACCTGAGTTATGCACGCTTTTACGAAAGCGATCTCCGCGGTGCCGATTTCACGGATTTCAACCTGACCGGTGCTGATTTTTCGCACGTGAAAACCGGCATCACACCACGGAATACCGTATTAATTTTTGTCTTGTCACTGGCAGTTTCTTTGCTCTCCGGCTATGTCGCCATGCTTGCCGGTCATACCGTTCAGCTTATGCTGCACTCAAGAGATGCCAATGTAAGGATGGCGGGAGTGGTGTCTGCCATCATCACCCTACTTTTCATTGTTTATTTCTTGTGGATAGGTGCATTTGTAAAGCAAGATTATGACAGCACATGAGTTCGTCTGCATGAAAATACCAGTGGTGCGATCCTGGTCGTCAACTTTTTCAAAAGCCTATATCGTGCCGCACCACGTTTGTATCATAATGATGTTTTCAACAACCTGCCCTGATTACAGGTGAAAAAACCAGTTATTTTAAAAAGACTCAACTATGCCTGACGAAAAAAATACGACAGCTGCACATGTGCCGCTGCGCAGCACCGACCTTGCTTTTGAACGTACGGCCTTGGCTTATGAGCGCACCCTGATGGCTTGGGTACGAACGGCCACTTCCATGATCTCGTTTGGTTTTACCATCTATAAATTTTTTCAGGAAATGAGCTCCAGGCCGGAAGTGCCGCAGCGTATCTTTTCGCCAAGAGTGGTCGGTATGCTTATGATCGGCTTTGGCTTGTTGTCGCTGCTGTTGGCGCAGATACAACACCAGACAGCGATGCGGAAGCTGAAGCAGGATTACCCGGCTGTGCAGCGTTCGGTTTCGTCGGTGCTGTCGATATTGGTATTATTGTTTGGCCTGACCTTGTTTTTAGCAGCCTTGTTCCATCAATAAAACAAATGTATAATGAAAGCCGTGCTTCATCTAAAGTTTCGTGGTGTGCTGAATTTTATCAAAAGTCGACTCTTTTTGCACAGGCTGCCATTGGTCAGAATTGTGCAGTTTTCCTAAACTCTGACTATTTAAATGAAACAGCTATTTCTATTTAATCTACCAGCAACCTTGACTTGAAAGGGGCTTTGTCAAACATCTGTACCCTTCATTCTAACTCACAGAAGGTATAGCTGAAAAGATGAATACAATCGTTCCTGTAGAGTAATAAACCGTTATACATCCGTGCTGCAATTGAACTTATTTTTTCAATAAAGCAATACAAATAAAAACTGTTTTAATAATACTCTGACGATATTTTTTAGTTTGATTTGCTGATTCATGATTGATGTAAGAGCCTACGGAAAGCAGCAATAATTATTGTAAATTTAATAACACCATTTTGCCACTTAAAACCATGCTTCAGAGATGGATCATAAGAGCGGCAATTTTAATTGCATCAATTGCTGCTTTAATAATAGGCTGTCTCTTTTTTTTACATACTGCCACGGGTAAATCAATGGTCCGGGAAACAGTGGAAAATTACTTGCAAAGGAAATGGAAGACTGAAGTCTGGATTGGAAACATTGATTACAGTTTGCCTAATTGGATAGCCCTGGAGCAAGTAATTATCCTGGATCGGCAAAAGGATACGCTGCTTAGTGGCAGGCGTTTATATATAGGTGTAAAGCTGTTGCAACTGCTTGCCAATAAGGTTAATGTTACTGATGTCAGGCTTGAAGATATGAGCCTTCGTTGCAACCGTAAAGTAGGGGGGGATGCATTCAACTTCCAGTTCATTTTGGATGCTTTTGCACCCTCCACTGATGAAAAGCCCACTAAACCGAAAGGTACTCCAATGCAATTATTGGTAAGTCAACTCTCGCTGAAAAACGTGCGGCTAATTTTTAGTGATCAAAAGCAGCAATTTTATTTTTCTGCTTTCATCAATGATTTCTCGTGTTTGCCGGCTTCACTCAATCCCGAAAGAAAAGTATACCGTTTCAATGACCTCGTGCTTGGAAACAGCCAGGTTATTGTAGTGGACTCTTCAACCAAAATTAAAGTACCCCAAAACAACATTAAGAGCAGAGGTGACCCTTCGGTCCTGCTACTATTATTTAGCAAAATGAAGTTGCACAATGTCTTTTTTTCTTACCGGCAACCGCTCAATAAATCAAATTATACTATCAGAGTTAACAATTTGCAACTGCATCAGGCATTGCTTGATCTTAGTAGACGAAGTGTAAGCGCCAGGAATATCCAATTGACGAATACAGCTGTAGACCTGGCTACCTGGATCCCTGCACGTAACCCTATAAAAAAAGTCAAAAAGCCATCGTCCGTTAATGCCGCAAATTCATGGAATTTTAGGGTGGATACAGTAAGCTTGAACAATAATTCATTGGTCTATCAAAATGCGGCACAGCCTGCAACAAAAGGACTGGATTTTCAGCATATCAATGTACAAAACATTAACCTCCAGGCAAGAAGAAGTGGTTTTGATTCTTCAGGTTTTTATGCTGAACTAGGCGCACTCTCTTTATTTGCTAATAACCAGCTACATGTAAAACGAGTTGCTGCCGGTGTCCGCTTTTCAGATAGCTTGTTGCAGGTAAGAGATTTGGTGGCAGCCATAAATCAGTCGCAGCTAACTACTCATGGTGATATCGTCTGGCCTTTCAAGCCCAGTACACATTTAAATGGATCGCCTCAACTCCTGATTGAAAGTTTATCCCTTTATTATGGCGATCTATTGCTGATACAACCAAGGTTAAGAAAACAGCTTCCCATATCGCTATCGTCATCTGAAAAAATCATGGTTGCCGGAAAGTTTTCTGGAACCCTGCAAAGCTTAAAGGCAAAGGAAATAAGCCTCTCTACTTCTGGACGACAACTGCTGTTAAAGGGCAGCATAGATTTGCGTATGGTAGGATCCGACCTGGATCTTACAGCAGATGTTCATCAGTTGAAGCTAAGAAAACAGCTTCTTTCAAAAGACTTACTGAAAAAGCTTCAAAATGAGAAGATTAATCTGCCTGAAGAGATAGTGCTAACCGGCAGGGTGCAGGTAAATGTTGAGCGAATGTTTACAGACCTGAAATTGAATAGCACTTTTGGACAATTGCAGATCAAAGGCAGTGTTAATAACATCAGGTCGCCTGAGCATTTGGCATATAGCTTCCAAATGGATGCAAACAATTTTGAAACAGGAAAATGGGTTGGTCTCGATTCCATATTAGGCAAGCTTACAGGCCAGATCTTGATCGAGGGCAAAGGATTCCAAAGAAATAGCTTGGTGGCTGCAGCTCGGTTACAGCTACAATCTGTATTAATCAATAATTATCCCGTTTCCAATATGGACCTGCAAGCCGGATTGCATAGTTCCGCATTTACGATCAGGTCAAGCATACTAGATCCCAATTTGCAAGCCCAAATGGATCTAAATGGGCTTTTGAGCCCAGTCTTTTCAGTGCAGGGAGATGTTCAGATCAAAAGGGCTGATTTGACTCAACTGGGATTTACTTCTGATAGCCTGGCATATGCTGGCAACATTAATGTAAATGCCAGTTACGAACAGCCCTATAAGATCAATGTACGCATCCGGACAGACAGTAATCATTTATTGATTCATGGTAAGCAAATTAATGCAGATAGTTTCTTACTCACCTGCAAGACTGATCAAGATAGTATGATGATGGCTGCTAAGGCTCCATTTATAGATGCCGAGCTTTTGGGTAATTATTCCATTAATGTATTACCGTCGGAAGTTACTTCCATTTGGAGAACACTTTACCCCTTTAACAATCCTGCACCTCAAGGTCTTGTTCAACGGAGTGATTACAATCGCCTTACAACATTATACATAAAGATTCTACCAGACTCCTTATTAAGTACATTCCTTCCAAACCTTGAATTAAAGCACCCCTTGATCATTCAGGGGCGGCATAATGCCAGTCAAAAAGATTCGCTTCTGTCTGTTCAGCTTTTAGCGCCTGGCCTTAGATATAATAAATTTGAAGGCCTGGATTTGCAGTTAACAGCAACGGCAGTTGATTCAATAATGCGGTTTTCTCTGTCTGCCCGGGAACTGCTGAACGGCACCAAAAGGCTTGCAGGTACGCTTATTACTGGGCATATGCAAAAAAGTTTGCTCCTGGTAAATGGCCGGGTAAACGATAGCGTGGGGAAGGAGTACTATTCGGTTCAATTGGAAGTGAAAAAAGAAAATGCAGAAGCGGCCATCAGGATCCTGGATGACTTAATGCTAAATCATAACAAATGGAAAGTCCCTTCTGATAATCTGGTACGCATCACTAAGCAAGGATATTTCATCAACCATTTATCATTGGAAAACCGCGGGCAGACTATTTATATCAGCACCAAGGATCAGCAAGTCTTATCACCTATAGACATCCGAATTGATAGTTTTGATATCAGCAATGTTTTTACCTTTTTATCGCTGGGAGATACCTTGGGTGCTAGAGGTACAGTAAATGCAGACATCAGCATTCAGCAACCCATTCATAAAGTCCCTATTATAACCGGTGATATTCAGGCAACCCGCCTTGCTGTGCAGGGCATCCCAATAGGAGATCTTCATTTTCACTCTAACAGCATTGGCGATAGTCTCGAATTGCAGGGTGGACTGTCGGGGGTGAACCAATTGGGTTTTAGCGGTCGCATACATGTAACTAATGGAGGTATCAATCTTCACGCACGTTTGGATAAGCTCGATAACAAAATATTGCTGACGTTGGCGAAAGACGTGCTCAGCCATGCGTCAGGAAATGTAACTGGGGATTTGCAGCTGGCGGGTCCGCTGGATACACCAAAATGCACAGGCGCGATCTATCTGGATTCCATGGCCTTTGCTTTGAAGGAGTTAAATACTCCTTACCGGATCAATAGCCAAAAGATCCTGATTGACTATCCCGATTTGCTTTTTGAGAAGTTTACGCTGTCCGATTCCCTGGGCCATCCGATGACTATCCAGGGGAAGATTACTGTTTTCTCACCAGGTAAAAAAAAGCTAGACGTAAACCTTGAAACAAAAGACTTTATGGCCTTAAATGCTAGTCGGCAGACTGGAGCATCTCTTTACGGTATCGGCATTTTAGATGCTAAAGTGCAGGTCAGGGGATCAATTGATGTACCTATCGTGGAGGGTTCTGCCTATCTGCACAATAAAAGCAGTGTTCATTTTGTATCCTCCCCCAAAAGCTATAACACCAAAACCCGAAAAGAAGGAGTTGTATTCGTAAACATCGACACCTTGGCTGCTCAGGATAGTGAAGTCGCCAAACCGCTGAAGGACACTGCTGTAACCCGTTCTAAATTTAAAGGCCTCCAATATAATTTGGATCTGAGAGTAGATAAGGATGCGGAATTCAGCATGATTATAGATCCTTCTGCCAGCGATGAATTGGTATTGAAAGGAGAGGCCCGCTTAAATGCTGGCGTGGAAGAAAACGGAAGCCTTGGAATCACAGGTGTATACAATCTCCAGTCAGGCTATTACAAAATGAACAACCTGCTGCTCAGGGGAAAGTTCATGCTGGTGAAAGGTAGTTCAATCAGTTTTAATGGCGATCCAACCTTGGCTGAGGCTGATGTTACCACAGAATACGTAATAGAAGCCAGTCCCAAAGGCTTGCTGAATTATAAAGAATCCGATAATGCCGCTTATACAAGAGTTCCATTTGCGGTCATCTTTACGATCAAAGGTCCGGTATCAAAACCTGTTCTATCATTCGATATTCAACTCAAGGAAGGCAAAACGGTCTTGAAGAGTTCCGAGAAGTCTGATATCGAGCATGCACTGGATCGGCTTCGAAGCGATGTTACAGAAATGAACAAGCAGGTGTTTTCCCTGTTATTGACCAAACGGTTTGCGAGTACCACAAGCGATAATACACTGGAAAGCAGTAACCTCAATGCCAATAATGCATTAAAGGAAGGCGTCAGCAGCTTTTTAACGGAGGCCATGAACCAGGTAGCAGACCAGTTAATAAAAGGAGTGGACGTGGATGTGAACATGAAAACCTACAAGACTGCTGATGATCCCATATCCAAAACAGATCTGGGAGTAGCTATGTCCAAAGACCTGTTCCAGGACCGCCTGGTGATCCGGATAGAAGAAAACTTTGCGGTTGGCAGCAATAATACAGCATCCACCGCTAAGAGTGGCTCACAGTATGTTCCGGATATTACCAGCACCTATAAACTGTCTAAAGATGGCCGCTTCCAGGTGAAAGGATATCAGAAAAATGAATATGATGCGGTCGTGCAGGGATACTTTACAGAGGTAGGTGTCAACTTTACCATTGAATTGTCATACGATAAATTCATGGATCTGGTACGGCGCCGGAAAAGCATGTCCAATGAAAAGAAATGAGGCGGACGCTTCTACATATCATTTGGGTATTACTAGTTGTAGTCAGTGGCTCCTGTGGTGTGAACCGTTACTTGCCGCCAGGAGAAAAATTGTATGATGGAGCTTCAATAGAAGTTGAAAGAGTAACGGAGGTAAAAACCAAAGCTTCCGTGATCCGTAATAAATTGGCGCCCCTGGCCACTCCCAAAAGAAATAAGCGACTATTTGGTAAACCGTATAAAGTATGGTGGTGGTATATCATCGGGCAGCCCAAAAAGGAAAAAGGATTTAAATCCTGGCTGCGCAATACGCTTGGTGAAGCGCCCGTCCTCTCGCAGGATCTGAATCCAGCATTGAATGCGCAAAACATGCAAGCGCTCCTGGAAAATGAAGGCTACTTCAATAGCCAGGTGAGTGTGGACACCTCAATCGCTAAAAACAAAATACGATTACAGTACCTCGCAAAAGTAGAGCGACCCTATTTTTTGGGACCTGTTACTTGGCGGTTGGACAGTAGCCAGCTGGCAAAAGCTATGCTACAATTACCCAGGGATGAGGCATTGCTAAAAACTGGTGAGCAGTATAACGAGAAGAAAATAAAAGCAGAGAAAGAGCGGCTGGCCCAACTGCTGAAAGGAAAAGGGTACTATTATTTTGAAGCAGAGCACTTGTTGACTTATATCGATACCAATCATAACAATTACACAGCGGCTATTTATATGACCATGAACCAGCCTGTACCGGCCTCAGCAAAAACCCCCTATACCATCAATCAGATCATCGTACGTACGCCTTTTACCAGCTTCCAACCGTTGCCGGACAGCCTGGTGCAAACTCTCCCGTTATATGATGGCATTTACATTTATGACTCCAGCCAGAAATTTAAGCCCGACGTTTTTGCCTCGTCCATTACTTTTCGCAAAGGAAGCCTGTATTCACTGCCGGAACAAAACAGGACGCAGGTCCGACTCAATAGTTTGGGTGCCTTCCGGTTTGTAAAGCCTCAATTCGCGCAAGCCGCTACCGGTAGTGATTTAATGAATGTGACTTATTACATAGCTCCTTACCAGAAAAGGAAGCTGCAAACAGAAATAGGTGGTTTCTCCCGTAGTAACAGCTATAGTGGCGGACAATTAAGCGTACAGTGGTCGGACAAGAACTTTTTAAAGAGAGCGGAAAACCTGGTGATTAAAGCCACCGGTTCATTTGAGGTGACACCCAACGACTCGCTGAAGGCAAACAATAACTGGCGGGTAGGCATTGAAGCAACTTTAAACATTCCCAAGTTACTTGTTCCTTTCTGGACTGGTCACCAATTAACTTCTTTCCCTAAAACCAGTTTCCCATTTAGTTTCGATTGGATCCGGCACCAGGAATTATATACAGAAAAGTATTTCCATTTTCGCTACGAATTAAGC
>JAEWAC010000111.1 GCA_023391895.1 Bacteroidota bacterium | reverse complement strand
ATCTGGCTCTTTGGAGGGGCCAGCCTTACCGCCTCCCTACTGAACCTGGGCCTGGTGGACGAAATCAGCCTGGCGGTCCACCCCATTATTTTGGGTGGCGGCAAGCCGCTCTTCAGCAACCTGAAGGAAAGAATACCGTTAACCTTAACCGATACAAAGACGTATTCCAGTGGCCTGGTTGCCTTAACCTATTCCTTAGCATGAGGCAAGAAAATGTGCTATGATTGTTTAGGAGCAATGGATTTTTAAGAAATAAAATAGGGATGGGATAAAAGTTGCTGAAGCGGGGATGACCATACCTGGAAGGAATAATCATTACGTAGCCATTACTCCCATTTTGAATAGAGTGTGACCCTATTTGGAAAGTATTTACTCTGCATTAAAGGCAACGGATGCATAGGGCAAGCATTATCCTGCTGCTTATGCAATAAAGTTTTACTTTCCCGCTGAAATGATAAGTAGCCGAATGCTGCAGCAGCTTTTGGAGTTTCGAAAAAGTGACCGGAAGTGGCATTTCCCTGTATTGGCAGGCCTTAGCATTGGTATTCCTTTACTGGCCGGCTATTTTACCGGTAACCTGCAGGGGGGCAGGCTGGCCTCAATGGCCGGGCTGGTGATTTTATATATCCACTCGCTGGGTGTAGGCAGCAGAATGATCACGCTGATGGCTTGTTCCTTTGGCATCATGGTTTCTTTTTCGGCAGGAAGCCTTTTTAGCTTTGATCCTTTTGTGGCTTCGCTGGTGCTGGGCTTGTATGCTTTTGTGGTGCATATAGCCTTGTACTATTTAAAAATGACCCGCCCACCCGGTAATTTTTTCTTTATCATGATTGCTTCTGTAGCCATTTGCATGCCCTTTAACCTAAAAGCCATACCCCAAAATGTGGGATATATAGGTATTGGAACGATGATTTCCTGTGCGCTGGGGCTGCTCTACACCCTGCTGACGTTCAAGCAGCAGAAACAGGCCAGCAAGGTGATTACTATTGAGAAGAACAAATATGTCAACATCGTTGAATCAGTCACCTTTGGCTTTATGGTGGGCGTGGCCCTGCTCATCGCCAACCTGCTGCAGCTGGAAAATCCTTATTGGGTGCCTACCTCCTGTGCCGCAGTGATGCAGGGAGCGAGTACCCGGCATATTTGGCAAAGGAGCATTCAACGTATTTTAGGAACGTTTATAGGATTGGGTTTTACCTGGGGCATCCTGTTGCTGCAACCCACGCTTTTGGCCATTTGTATCAGTATCATCCTGCTGCAGATTATTGTAGAATGGCTGGTGGTACGCAACTACGGGGTGGCTGCGGTATTCATTACCGTGCTCACTATTTTTTTGGCTGAATCCGGTGGTACGCTAACGGCTAGTCCAACCGACTTAATAACGGCCCGCTTTTTTGATATTTTAATAGGCAGTGCTATTGGTGCAATAGGTGGCTGGATATTATACAATGAACGGCTTCATTACCGCGCCACAAGACATATCCGGAAAACCAGAATACTTATTTCCAGGCGTAGATGAAGATTTTAGTCAGGACCATCAACTGAATATTGCCGACTCGCTTTAATTTGAAATTGCCTCCTTGGGTATAATGTTCCTGTAGAAATACACTACATGGATGTCACTGATTATTGAAGCTTATTTTTAAAGTTCACTTAAAAGATTTTTATTATCATTGTTTCCATTTAGTACCTTATGAAATATAGTGTTATATCCACTCTGCTGGTGATGTTTTTGCTTTCGTGCACTAAAGACGAAAAATTACCCGAACAAGAACTTGCAACTGATCCCATTCCGCAATTTTCAGTTTCTGCAATCAGGCTTTCATCTTCTGATAAGTTGCTGAAGCGAGAAGTAACTTATGCCATACCCAACCCACATCTTAAGCATGTGAAACTGTTTACTTACGATAATGCTAGGCGGTGTACTGAAATCAGGCTGGGCATCATAGATTCTTCCAACATTAATCCGGCTTTCGATCCTAAACAAACCCTCTCCTTCCATTACGACGGGCCTTCCCTTTTGCCGTCTTCTTTCTCTTCTGTGAGAACAGTTTTCCCAAACTTGGTTACTACATACTACTATAAGTATAACAGTCAGGGACGCAAGATCATGGACTCTGTCAGGGTAAAAAACGAGGATGGTGAGCCTGCCGACAGGGTAATACATTATGTGTACGATAACGACCGGGTGTACGCCACACCCGTACTGACAGGCTTTCCCATGGAGAACAATCTTTTGGATACCCTGTCTTTATTAGCAGGGGGCAATATAGAAAAGCAGGTTTCAAGAATGATAAGGTCGACCGGAGATCGAGTAATATCTTATACTTATACTTATGACCAATTTGTTAGCCCGTATAATAAATTGAACATTGCCAACTCACTTTACTTTGAAAGCGCCTCTCTGGGTCTTGGGTTTAATGTTCCTTTTGAAACACATTACATGGGGGTGACTACCAACAACCTGACTTCCTACACTACCGGCAACTATACAGTTAGCTTCAGGTATTTGTATGACCTGGATAAATACCCTGTTAGAAAGGAAATGCTTTTGCCGCATGATGCCTATCCATCTAAAGTTACCTTGTTTGAATATTGAAGGTAGAAGCCATAAACTCGAAACCAAAGAGCGGGTACATTATAATACAGGCCATGGCTATTGCACCAACAATAGCCATGGCCTTTGACCAAACTTTAAAACTGCCATCAATACTTAGAGTCTTTTATCAGGTTAATATCGGCTATTCTATTACCCAGTTCTTTTCCCTGCACTATCGTAGCATTCTGTGTAAACCGGTAGTGAATGCCGGCATAAAGCCTTGAGATGGCCGCTTCTTCAATCAGCTCGCTGATAGAACCATAATGCCGGGCAGGCAGTCCCCGCTCCACATAGGTATCGTCTGTGACCGGGATGTCGCCAAACTCGCGGATCAATATCTGCATAACAGGCGTTACAATGCCGGCAAGGCCAGAGGGATATTCCGGATAAGGCGGAGTGGGCAAATAAGTCATCCAGGCGGGATCAATATCCCGGTTGATATAGGTAACGGGCCGCAGAAGATTGTACTGGTATTTGGCCCTCCAAATAATAATAAAAGCGTCTTTCATCACAATACCGGTTTTGGCATACACTTCAGCAGCCTTTCCTAGCCGGGCGCCTTCATCTTCCAGCACATCGGTTACCACATTCAGAATGTGTTCGGGGGGTGGAAAGCCTACACCCACACCGCCCACATCCGCCCAAAAGTTGGCAGTTGCTTTTTGCTCATCCGTCAGGGCTTTGCCAACGTCATACACTTCTTTGGCCGCCTGGTAAAAGGCGGAGGAGGGGTCTTCCGAATAAGGAACCGGTGGCGGGGGCAGCGTGGCGGTTAAGCTGGACGGCAGAAATGGCCGTGAATCTTTTAAAAAAGGCCCTACCGGAGGTAAAAAGGCCGGCGGGGTGGGCTCCCAGGCGCCGGGGTAAACCGGCAGCGTATAGCCTTCAGGAGAGAGATTAAAATTGTCGGTGGTGGACCAATTGTAAATAACCGAGGCAACAGCGCGACCGTAAGCCTGCGAGCGGCTGATCACCGCATCTGAGGTGCTTAACTTAAACCGGTCGTTGTACGCGTTTTCCAGCGAGTCGATGCTGGCTTTGTTGGCATCGGTGAGCCCTACTAAAAACTGCCGGAACAAACTGGCCAGGGCAGCATTGGCGCTGGCCCTCCACAAATAATCTTTTTGCATTTGGGGTGCCGGCATGGCAGGCATCTGGTAAAGGTAGGTTGATAAACTGACGGCCCCTTTAATGCCGGGACGCACCGCTTCGTACAGCCCTACTCCTATATAGCCAAAGGCCCTGTTGTTGGCTATTACCACCGGCGGCGGGGTGGTGTTCAGTTGAATCCGTTTGGCCAGTTTGTACCAGTCGTACACTACGTCTGCACTTTCTTTAGTAGCTGTTGGTGGCATATGATCCTGTTTCTTACAACTGTTGAGCAAGCTTACCGCCACTAGTAGAATAAAAAGTTTTACGCTGCAAATGTTTTTTATGATTGACAGCTGCATAACAAAACAAATTTTGTGGTGAAGAATAATCAGGAAATGAAAAACCTTGAACTCCAAAGAAGGAGTAAAACCGGTAAAATGGCTTTACCGGTAGGTGCCAGTGATTTGCCTAAGCCATAAGCATTGAATTTTAGTGGTGAACGATGATTATTTGCAACCCATTTTCGGGAGGATAGCAGCATCAATGGATTTTCGGCAAGGGTTTGAACAATAGCCGTGTGCCCTGAACAGAAATGCAGAAGCAATTATTGCCGCTCTAAAAGCAGGTTTTAACCTTTTTGATGAGTTGGGTTGATGCCATTGCCTGTGAGATCAAAAAGCACAAGCTTCCTTGTGTTTAACCACAGGAAAAATGCCTCTGCAGGTTGATCAAAGCCCATGAAACTTAAAGCCCGTTACTGGAGGAATTCAATAGTGGAGAGATCAGGAAACAACAGAAGACGGCTGTTCCTATAACAAAATTATATAATAAATATTTTATGCAAAGCTATTTTCTGACGGGGAGCAATTCTTCAAAAACCCATATCCAATAAAAAGGCTAAGGAAGGTTTGTGGCTAACGTGCCGGTGTGTTAAAAAAATAAACCCCGCTGCTTGCCCGGTTGCGGGGTTTATTTATGCGAAAAGGGTAAGGATACTCGATGTTTTCAGGTTATTCTCAAATTCGTGCCCTCTTTATATAAAATTGGTTGCAATAATAAAAGACAAGCCTGTCAATTATAACGCTGCATAAAAAAAGCGAAGAAAAATCTTCGCTTTTTTTATGGGTTTTTAAACGTTTTTAGCGGCGCAATACCGGTAGTTCCAGGTCGCGTTTCAGCATTTCGTTGCGGTTGGCCATTTCCCAGGCGGTGTAAAACACCAGTTTGGCTCTTTTGGCCAGCAACGGGTAATTGATCTTGTCCGGCGTATCGGTAGGACGGTGGTAATCGTCGTGGGTGCCATTAAAGTAAAAAATAATGGGTACGCCGTTTTTGGCAAAGTTATAATGGTCGCTGCGGTAATAAATAAATTCTTTATCATCCGGCGCATTGTACTTGTAATCCAGCTCCAGCTTGGTGTATTTGTTATTGGCGGCTTCGCTGATAGGGCGCAGGTCGGTGCTCAATTTGTCATCGCCCACCACGTATACATAATTCAACGAATCGCCTACGGTACGCTTGGGGTCAATGCGGCCAATCATATCAATGTTCAGGTTGGCCGTGGTTTTTTCCAGCGGGAATATGGGGTTGTCGCCATAATAAGCCGAGCCCAGCAGGCCTTTTTCCTCAGCGCTTACGGTCATAAACACAATGCTTCTGCGGGGGCCCTTGCCGGCCTTTTTGGCTTTGGCAAAAGCCTCGGCCAGTTCTATTACGCTTACCGTACCTGAGCCGTCATCGTCCGCACCATAATAGATCACCGAGTCGCCTCTTTTGCCTTCGTGGTCGTAGTGGGCGGTAATCACCAGGTATTCGTCTTTTAAGTCCGTACCAGGCAATATCCCAAGGACGTTGCTGCTTTCCAGCTTGTTGGTGGTTTTTTGTACCTCCAGCAATACATTGGCCGTATAGGTTTTTAAAGCGGAGGCCGCCGTTTGCACGGCTGCATAATCTTTTACGATGGCACGCGCTACGTTTTCGGAAACAATAAACTGCTGCGGTGCATAGGCTTTTTTAAATTCATAGATGGACATGCCTCCTTTGAGGTTGGCCGGTGTAGTACGCGGGTAGCTGCTGCTTACGGTTAAAATACCGGCTACGCCTTTGGTGCGCAGTACAGCCAGGGTGCCGCCAGCATTGAACCGGCTGCTGGTGCCTGCAGAAGAGCCGGAGGGCAGTACCATGACCAGTTTGCCGGCCAGGTCGGCATTGCTTAAAGCATCAGTGGCATTGGCGCCTACCACTACTACCTCGCTAAAGCGCAGGGTGGTGGCCTGGTTGCCCAGGTTGGCGTTAAAGTCCCGATCTAATTGAAAAGCCTGTCCGTTTACCTCCAGGCGGGCGCCGGTCAGTGAATCCTGAAACAGGGAAAAAGGCTGATGGTAGCTGCCATTGTTGCCCGGCTGCAGGCCAATGCGTTTGAACTCGCCCTCGATATAAGCGGCGGCCCGGCGCTGGCCTTCGGTGGCAGTTTCGCGGCCTTCCATTTCGGGACCGGCTACAACGTACAAGTGCCTTTTAAGGTCTTCTACGGTAATGGTTTTGGCATACGGATCGGGTTTTGCTGTTTTTTGTGCATAGCCCGCTGCCGTGCTCAACAGCAATCCTGCAATTAAAATGATTCTCATTCCTGTATATGGGTATTTAAAAGTTTTTATATGGGTGCAAAGGTTTACATGCAGGCAATTTTGCCCACACGGTTTTGGTGGCGGCCACCTTCAAAGGCCGTGTTTGAAAAAAGGGTGACCATGCTTTCGGCTACCGCTATGGATACAAAACGGGCCGGTAGGCAAATAATGTTGGCGTCGTTGTGCTCGCGGGCCAGTTTAGCCACCTCTTCGTTCCAGCAGATGGCGGCCCGGATGCCCTGGTGCTTGTTGGCGGTAATGGCCACGCCGTTGGCACTGCCGCAAACCAATACGCCCCAGGCTGCCTGGCCACTTTCTACCGCATGGGCTACGGGATGGGCAAAGTCGGGATAATCTACCGAGTCGGCACTGTTGGTGCCAAAGTCCAGTACCTCCAGGCCCTTGCTTTTGAGCAGGTCGGTAATAATGTCTTTATATTCAAACCCTGCATGATCAGCGCCGATGGCTACCGGTTTCAGGGTCGTGAAAACACTTTTCATAATGGGAAAATTTGTGCAAAAGTAAAGAAATGGTATTTGTGCACATGAAAGAGGACCTGAGGTTTTAAAGTGAAGGGTCCACAGTCGACAGACGACAGTCCACAGCCGAGAGAACATCGTGAATGGTCAATGGTGAATGCTTCAGCATTGGAATTGACCCATGGGCTTTTGAATATTTTTCAGCGAAGCACACCAGGCCATCAACTGCTTCAAAAATCCATATGGGCTTTTAAAGAAGTGCGCTTCCATTAAAGCTATCAAAACAA
>JAEWAC010000103.1 GCA_023391895.1 Bacteroidota bacterium | reverse complement strand
GGACCACATAAGTAGCATCAGAGGCTGCCAGTTCCCGGGCCCAATCATTAGCGGCCAGGGTTTGTGCCCGTTCGCCCACCTTGGTTTCAAAGCGGCGTAGTTTGGTCATGTTCAGTAGATCCTGTTTGCTGTAAGTTTTGAAATGCGGTACTAACATAATAGCCTTTTTAAATGTTCATGCAAGGGTTGTGAGATGCTTCCTTAGGAGTTTCTAATCAGATCGTTAGCTCTAAATAGTCTAAATTTACTGCTACTAAATAGATCTGCAATGAAGTTATTTTATTTGCTGCTTATTTTTTTTGCGTTTTTCAACAATGGATGTGGCTTGCGGCAAAGGGAACTGGAACTGGAGAAAAAAGAAAATGATATCAACCAAAAGGAACAAAAGCTTTTATTGCTGGAAAGACAATTGCAGCTAAAGGAAGAAGCTTTATTGCAGCGGGAAAAAGAAATCGACACTACCCTCATACAGCAGCCGGTGGCAGATTCGGCCCAGGTCAATTTATCGATGGTGGGCAAATGGACCGTGACCATGCGCTGTACCGAAACCACCTGTGAGGGATCTGCGGTCGGCGATACCAAAATCGAACAATGGGATATTGAATACCAGAATTATACCGTCATTGTAAAGGCCTATACCGATAGTAAAATTACCCGTATCTATTCAGGCACTTATAATGAAGCGGGGCTGCAACTGGTGGCAGAGAATGAGCCAGAAGCCCCCTCAACCAAAATAACGGTCCGGCTCCAGCAGAAAAACCCAAGGGATATGGAAGGCATCAGAGAAATCAACAGGCAGGATGCCTGTCGTATTATCTATGCTGTGACCATGAAAAAGATCTAATCTTTCACTTTTTATTTTTGTGTATGTATCTTCTATCAGACCTGGACTTTTCTCTACCTTTCAAAAATCCAGTTATCATATTTTCCCTGGTGCTTTTTATTATTCTTTTTGCACCTATTCTCTTCAATAAAATTAAAATACCTCATATTATCGGGTTGATTGTAGCGGGTGTAATGATCGGCCCGTATGGGTTTAACCTGTTAAGAAGAGACAGCAGCATTGTGTTGTTTGGAACGGTAGGATTGCTTTACATCATGTTTATTGCTGCGCTTGAAATTGATATAGCGGAGTTTAAAAAAAACAAATTCAAAGTCGGCGTTTTTGGCTTGTATACCTTCCTCATTCCATTTGTCTTAGGGACGCTAGCCTGCTACTACATATTAGGATATGCATTGCCTTCTTCCATTTTGCTGGCCAGTATGTTTTCCACCCATACTCTGGTATCTTACCCCATTGCCAGCCGCTATGGTGTGTCCCGCAACCGTGCCGTTACGGTTACCGTTGGTGGTACCATGATCACCGATATACTGGCATTATTGATACTGGCCGTTATTACCGGCATGACCAAGGGCGAAATCGGGCCCACCTTCTGGCTTCGTTTAAGCATATCGTTTGTTGTTTTTGCAGCTATTGTTTTTCTTGTTTTCCCCATCATAACACGTTGGTTTTTTAAACGGTTTGACGATAGTGTTTCGCAATACATATTTGTTCTGGCCCTTGTTTTTTTAGGTTCTTTTTTAGCAGAAGCTGCCGGAGTGGAAGCTATCATTGGTGCTTTCTTATCGGGCCTGGCTTTAAACAGGTTTATACCCCACTCCTCTTCTTTAATGAACCGGATTGATTTTGTCGGCAATGCCATTTTTATTCCTTTTTTCCTGATAGGTGTAGGTATGCTGGTAGACGTAAGTGTACTCTTTAAGGGTTTTGGTGCATTGAAAGTAGCTGCAGTCATTATTGTGGTAGCTATTATTACAAAATATGTTGCGGCCTGGCTGACGCAAAAAGCATTTAAACTATCAAATGATGAACGCAGTATGATCTTTGGCCTCAGCAGTTCACATGCAGCGGCTACACTGGCCATTATACTGGTAGGCTATAATATTATCATCGGGGAAACAGCTACCGGTGAGCCCATTCGCTTGCTGAATGAAGATGTTTTAAACGGCACGATCTTATTGATCCTGGTCAGTTGTACGGTTAGCTCGTTTGTAGTAGAAAAAGCTTCCAGGAACCTGGCGCTGCAGGAAGAAGCCATGCCTGAAAATGAAGAGGATAAGGGCAACGAAAAAATATTGATTTCATTGGCCTATCCAGAAACCGTTGTGGACCTGGTGGATTTTGGATTGATGCTGAAATCAAAAAATGACCATACGCCCGTTTATGCCCTGAATGTGGTGGCTGAGAATGAAAATGAGCGTAAGCCATCGGAAGGCAGAAAGATGCTGGACAAAGCGGTCAAGCATGCCGTAGCTGCAGACCATACGCTGATTCCCATAACGCGGTTCGACTACAATATCAGCAATGGTATTGTGTACACCATCAAAGAACACCAGTTTACTGATGTTGTCATTGGCCTGCACAACAGAGCCGGCGCTGGCGATGAATTTTTTGGGCCCACTGCCGATAAAATTTTAAGGAGAACCCACGAAACCGTTTTTATTTACAAAGCCGCACAACCCTTTAATACTTTAAAACGTATGGTGGTGCTGGTACCTTTTAACGCGGAGCTGGAACCGGGTTTCATGCACTGGTTCAATAAGCTATATACCTGCTCAAAGGAAACAGGATTGCCCCTGACGTTTTATGCACATCCGGATTCCATCCGGCACCTGCAAGAAGCCAACCAGTACAAAGCCGCTCCTTTAAAGATGACCTATAATGAGTTTACCAACTGGGATGACTTCCTGATCTTTAGCCGGGAGGTTAGGGCGAACGACCTGTTCATTATCATCACTTCCCGCAGGGGCCATGTTTCGTATCATTCGCAGCTGGATAAACTACCCTACCACCTGTCGCGGTATTTTGAAAAAAACAGTTTTATCCTGTTGTACCCACGGCAAATGGAGCATGGCTACAAAATGGAAGATGTGCAACACGTGGACAGCACCCTGATCGATACCCTGTCCGAAAATATGAATGTTTTTAAAAAGCTATCTCGCCTGATTAAAAACAAGATTAACCGGTAACCGTAGCCGGCTTTACCTGCACCCACTCGCCGGCCAGCATTACCTTTTCTACCAGGTTGCTGCCAAAGGCGTAAGGCAGGTAAGTCAGAGAAGGAATGGGTTGGGTTATAATAAGATTGGCCAGTTTGCCCACACTGATGCTACCGGTCAAATCCTGCAGTTCCATGGCATAGGCCCCGTTGAGCGTAGCTGCGTTGATCGCCTCTTCCGGCAGCATTCGCATCTGAATACAACTCAGGGACACCACAAAGTTCATATTACCCGAAGGCGAAGAACCCGGGTTGAAATCGCTAGCCAGGGCAATGGCGCAATCGGCATCGATCAGTTGCCGGGCGGGCTGATAGGGCATTTTTAAAAAGAAAGCTGCCGTAGGTAACAGGGTACCAATAGTAGTGGAAGCAGCCAAGGCCTGTATAGCAGCGTCATCCATGCATTCCAGGTGATCTACCGATACCGCATTCAAATTGACACCGACCTGTACGCCACCGGAAAGGGAAAGCTGGTTGGCGTGTATTTTGGGTTTTAAACCATATTGTAAGCCCGCTTTGCAAAGCATTTCTGTTTCTGCCTGGGTAAAAAAGCCTCCTTCGCAAAAAACATCCATGTAATCCGCCAGCCGTTCGTGGTGAATGACCGGCAGCATATTGTTGATGATCAGGTCAATGTATTGCTGGCGGTGCTCCTTGTACTTTTCCGGTATAGTATGGGCGCCTAAAAAAGTAGCTTTGATGGGGATGGCAGTGGTTTGCTGCAGGCGTTTAATGACCCTGAGCATTTTTAATTCGCCTTCTACCGTTAGCCCATAACCGCTTTTGATTTCAATAGCGCCGGTGCCGTATTGTATAACCTCCTGCAGGCGGGCATAGGATTGATTATACAATTCATCTTCAGAAACTTCATTGACGTTGCGGGCCGATGACTGGATGCCGCCACCCCTGGCCGCGATCTCGGCATAGGTCAGCCCTTTAATTTTATCAACAAATTCAGCTTCGCGGCTGCCGGCAAAAACCAGGTGCGTGTGGCTGTCGCACCAGGATGGTAAAACAAAACGGCCGGTGGCATCTACATGAAATGCAAAAGCATCGGGGCTGTATTCCAACTCTTTCATTTTCCCATAGGCAGCAATGTGGGCACCTTCAACAATCATGTAAGCGTCTTCAATACAGGGCAGATCACGGAGCGCCTTTCCTCTTAACAATTGGTGGTGGCTGCGGGTATTAACCAGGCTTTTGATGTTGGTAAACAGGGTTGCCATAGTAACATAAAGTAACAAGCTTTATATGGGAATTTAAAAGAGTTTTTGCCGCGGCATGATATGGTGATAAATGCCGTCAGCAGCCATCTATGGATACTGAAAAAATAAAGCAGCAACCACCGGGGTTGCTGCTGTCGCAAAATCAGCAAAGTCAACAAGCGTAAAAAGTGTACTTCAGTCATTAGCCCATTCAGTAACGGCTTCAAAAGCTTATACCTCCTGGTAGTTCAGCTTTTGCTGGCGTACCGGGAAAACAAATTGCTTTAACAGAGGCAGCACATCTTTCTGTGACCGCAAAGAGTATTGAGCCGATGTGGTGCCGGTACCAATCTTAATGGTATAGGCCCGGTCCCTCAAAATGCGGAACATATCTTCATCCGTTGTATCATCGCCCAGGCAAAGGGCAAAGTCGGGGTTGAAGTGCGCCAGGATGTTTTGGGCCGTATTGCCTTTATCTATACCAATCACCCTTACTTCCAGCACCTTGTTACCATCAATTACCTGCAATGGTGTATTGGTGGTTAACTGCAGCAGCGTATTGCGCAATTCGCGGGAACGCATAAAGCCCAAACCCGGGTGGGTATTGCGGTAGTGCCAGGCCAGGGTGTTTTTCTTTTCCTCGATAAATGATCCGGCACAACGGGTAACAAACAACTGCAGCAGCGGTTTTATCTGGTCCTTCCATTCGGATGACATACTGTTTTGCTGCTGCCATTCGCCGCCTTTGTAACGTACCATGGCACCGTGCTCCGCTACCAGGTTCAGGGGCAGTTTGCCCAGCCAGTTCTCCAGCGTATCGGCATCGCGGCCACTGATGATGACAATTTCGTTCGCCTCATCCCTGGAAAAATCCACCAGTAAATCCAGCACTTCATTGGAGGGTGAGGCCATGGATGGCAGCTTTTGCAAAGGTGATAAAGTGCCGTCATAATCCAGCAGGATGCAGCGTTTTTCGGCTTTTTTGAAATCTTCCACCATGATCTTGGTAGTACGCTCATCCAGGAAATGCACCTTGTTTTTTTCCTGCTCCTGTTTGGCGGCCATCAACTGGTCCAAAAAGTCGTTTACCCAGCGCAGCACGTCATAATCCTTCAACCGCTTTTTCATATAAGATAGTCGCGACCGCTGCTCTACCAGCGGCATGTTCAACCCTTTGTAAATGGCATCTGCCACTTCGTTGGTATCGGTGGGGTTCACCAGCAGGGCTTCGTTCAGTTCATTGGCCGCCCCGGTGAGTTCGCTGAGTATCAGCACACCTTTGTCAATACAGGAGGCCACGTACTCTTTGGCTACCAGGTTCATACCGTCGCGTAAAGGCGTAATCAAACCAATATCGGCCACCTGGTACAAGGCGCAGAGTTCGTCAAAGTCCAGGTGATTGTAACGGTAAATAACCGGTTGCCACTGCAGTGTAGAATACCGGCCATTGATGGTACTGACCTTTTCTTCAATTTTTCGCTTCCGGTCTATATAAGCCGGAATGGCATCACGGGAAGGAATGATGTTTAAAATAAAAGAAACCTTCTCCCGCCATTCAGGGTGCTGGTCCAAAAACAGCTCAAACCCTTCCAACCGGTAATTCAGGCCTTTAGTGTAATCCAGCCGGTCTACCGAAAAAATGATCTTTTGTCCGGCAAAGGTTTTTTCCAGTTTGGTAACAATGTTCACCACCGTTTCGTCAGTGCTGGCATCGGTAAACTTGCGGTAATCAATACCAATGGGGAACAATTCGGTTTTGATTACCCGGTCTTTGTAATAAATGGTATTGAACTGGTTTTCGATACCCAGCAACATTTGAGCGGTTTGGATAAAGTGCTGCACATAGTCGTGGGTGTGAAAACCAATCAAGTCAGCCCCCAACATACCCTTTACCAGTTCCCGCTTCCAGTCAGTAGGCATCAGGCGGAAGATTTCGTAAGAAGGAAAAGGAATGTGGAGGAAAAAGCCAATCGTGGCATCGGGAATTTTTTCCCGTACCAGGTACGGCAGCAGCATCAGCTGGTAATCGTGCACCCATACTACATCGCCCGGTTGGTAAGTATCGGCAATTTTGTCAGCAAACTGCTGGTTGATTTTTTTGTATGCCTCAAAATACTCCTGTTTATATTCTACTAGCGACGGAAAATAGTGGAAAAGCGGCCACAACGTGGAATTGGAAAACCCGAAATAATAATCGTTATAGGTTTCTTTATCCGGAAAAACGGCTTCAATACCAAAATCAGCCTGCACGGCATGCATGTCAATCACCATTCGCCAGTCTTCTTCAGATGCATCTACACTGCCCAGCCATATCTTATCTGTAAAATGTTGTGTTTGCTTGATATCACCTTCAAAATAACTTTTTATCGCCGATACCAGTCCACCAGAACTTTGTCGCAGTACAATATCCTCATCTACCTTGTCAACCGAAAAAGGCAGACGGTTTGAAATTATTATTAATCTACTCATATTAGCAAACGTCCTATCCGGGCAATATACCCAAAAATCAGACCAGCGGAGGCTTTCTTACGGTATTCTAATGCCGCCTTAATGAGCTTATAATAGTGTTTTAAAGAGAAATTCCCTATGGGTTTTTTAGCCGGTCTGCCAGGTTTAAGCCAAAATGTCCGGCGGTTTCTTTTGCTTTTTCATAACCGGCATCGGCATGCCGGATCACGCCCATACCGGGATCGTTGCGCAACACCCGGCTTAAACGGGCTGCAGCGGCGTCAGTTCCATCGGCCACGATCACCATACCCGCATGTATGCTGTAGCCCATGCCTACCCCACCCCCGTGGTGCAGGCTTACCCAGCTGGCGCCCCCGGCCGTATTGACCAGTGCATTCAGGATGGGCCAGTCGGCCACGGCATCGCTGCCGTCCAGCATGGCTTCTGTTTCGCGGTTTGGCGAGGATACCGAACCGGTGTCCAAATGATCACGGCCAATTACGATGGGGGCTTTTACCCTGCCGGTGCGTACCAGCTCGTTAAACGTTAGCCCCGCCTGTTCCCGTTCGCCCTGTCCCAGCCAGCAAATGCGGGCCGGCAGGCCTTGAAAAGCAATTTTTTCTTTAGCCAGTTGCAGCCAGCGTTGCAGGGATTCGTTGTGCGGAAACAAACCGGCAATCACCTCGTCGGTAACGGCAATATCGGCCGGGTCACCGCTCAGGGCTGCCCAGCGGAAAGGACCCTTGCCTTCGCAAAAAAGCGGGCGGATGTAAGCCGGCACAAAACCCGGAAAATCAAAGGCGTTTTGCAGCCCTTTTTCCTTAGCCCGGGCCCGCAGGTTGTTGCCGTAGTCGAATGTGACGGCGCCCCGCTCCTGCAGCTGCAGCATCAGTTCTACATGGCGGTACATGGAGCGGTAAGCATAGTCCAGGTATTGGGACGGGTTTTGCTGGCGCAGCACCTGGGCCTGCTCGTATGAGATTTCATGCGGCCAATAGCCAATCAGCGGATCGTGGGCAGAGGTTTGGTCGGTTAATACATCGGGTGTAATGCCCCGGGCCACCAGTCTTTCCAGCAGGTGCACGGCATTGCACAATACGCCAATGGATAAAGCCTCCCCTTTTTCCCGCGCCTGCAGCGCCTGGTCAATGGCCTCGTCTATATGTTCTGCCAGTACATCACAGTACCTCGTTTCTATACGTTTTTCAATCCGCCATCTTTCCACCTCTGCGGCCAGGCACACGCCGCCGTTCATGGTCACCGCCAGCGGCTGAGCACCCCCCATGCCACCCAGACCTGCCGTTACGCTTAAGATGCCTTTTAAGGAGCCCCCGAAATGTTTGTCGGCCACGGCGGCAAAGGTTTCGTAGGTGCCCTGCACGATACCCTGCGAACCAATATAGATCCAGCTGCCGGCCGTCATTTGCCCGTACATCATCAGTCCTTTCTTTTCCAGCTCGTCAAAATGCTGCCAGTTGGCCCAGTTGGGTACCAGTTGCGAATTGGAAAGGAGTACCCGGGGCGCATCGGTATGGGTTTTTAAAATACCTACCGGCTTACCGCTTTGTATCAGCAGCGATTCGTCATTTTCCAACACTTTCAAGGCGGCAATGATCTGGTCCAGCGCCTCAAAGTTTCGGGCGGCTTTTCCCCGGCCCCCATATACGATCAGATCGTCCGGCCGCTCGGCCACTTCAGGGTTTAAGTTATTGAGCAGCATACGCAGGGCGGCTTCCTGTATCCAGCCTTTGCAGTGCAGCTGCGTACCGGTGGGTGTTTTATATTTTACAGCATCGTAACGGGAAAATGTTTGTGTGGACATAGATTCATTTTTATATCGTCAGCAATCGTTTTTCAAGTGGCCCTTCAACACCAGGCTGCTTACTCCACTCTTTCAAAACCCCATATGCCGGCAGTGCCTTAATGTTTTCTGGTCAGCTAATGTAAAAGAATTTATAATTATGATTTGTGGTAAAGCGGTGGCGGTAAGCCGGATTTATTTTAGCGAACCAAAACTAACTTTATATGAAACCTTTTGTTTTATTGTTGGCAGTACTATTGATGTTGAGCAGCTGCCATAAGGAAGACCAACCCCTCACTTTTACTTATACTCCCCTGAATGATGCGGTACTCACTTATCAGCAACCGGTGCCCATGGACCTGGATAAAGACGGCGAAACCGATTTTACCGCCAATACCCGCCTGATCGGCTCCCGTGAGACAGGTGACCATCACCAGTTCATTGTAACCTCTCACAAAGCCAACCGGCTGTTGATGCACGAAGAAACATTGCCCCGCATGCTCAGCCAGGATGCCGCCATCACCACCAGCGATGAGGAGCCTTATATGTGGACGCCTATTGGAGTGGCCGTGCTGGTAGAGCAGGTGCAACCCATTGACCTGTCGCAAAGCTACTGGCAGGGCACCTGGAAGGACCAGCAGCACCAGTACCTGCCGGTACAACTGGTAAAAGCCGGTGGTATAATTTACAATGGCTGGATCCGGATTTCGTTTATGGGCACGAATCCCAGTCGTATCATATTACACGATGCCGCGGTGAGCCAAAAGGCCGGTGTATCCATCAAGATGGGACAAAAATAGCGGTGGCTGGGCGATATGGGTTTTTAAAGAAGTGGACCAGCGCCGGCTTCATTCAGGTTGATACCCCGGCTGGCCGCAAACGCATTTACTTTTTCTACAAAAGAAAAATCGGCAATGATGTTTTTGATCTGGTTGATGTCATCGGCAAAAATGCGGTCTTCTTCGGCAAAGCCTACAAAGCGTCGTACATAATCGTGGGCAAACTCCAACACTTCGGAGCTTTTGAGTGGCCGGCGAAATTCAATAGCCTGGCAGGCACACATCAGTTCGATAGCCAATATGGCTTCCAGGTTATCGAGCACCATGGCAAGTTTGCGACCACTGATGCTGCCCATACTTACATGGTCTTCCTGTCCCAGCGAGGTGGGTATGCTGTCGGCACTGCTGGGAAAACACAGGGTTTTGTTTTCTGTAACCAGGGCTGCCGTGGTGTACTGCGGTATCATAAAGCCGCTGTTCAGGCCTACTTTTTTCATGAGCAAGGTGGGCAGGCCCCACTTGCCTTCCAGCAGCAAATAACAACGGCGGTCCGAAATATTGCCAATTTCGGCAGCCGCAAAACAGGCATAATCCAGCGGCAGGGCCATGGGCTGACCGTGAAAGTTGCCGCCGCTGATGGTGTCGTGCTCGCCAAATACGATGGGATTATCAGTAACGGCGTTCAGTTCAATTTCCGTCAGTTCTTTCAGGTGCTGCCAGGCATTGCGGCTGGCGCCGTGCACCTGCGGCATGCAGCGCAACGAATAAGGGTCCTGTACCCGCCCGCAGTCCAGGTGGCTTTGCATGATCTGCGACTGCTTCAGCAATTGCCGCAGCCGGGCCGCTACCAGCTGGCTGCCGGTAAAGGGCCGCAACTGGTGCAGCCGCTCGTCAAAGGGCGCCTTGGTACCGGTTAAAGCTTCCAGGCTCATGGCGCCAATAATGTCGGCCGCCTCCAGGCAATTGTGCATCCGCTGCACGGCTTTAACCGCGTAGGCCAGTATAAACTGGGTGCCGTTGATCAGCGCCAGGCCTTCTTTAGGACCCAGCGGTATGGGGCTCAGGGCAAAGTCTTTCAAAACCTCATAGGCCGGCAGTTTTTTGCCTTTGTAATACACCTCGCCAAGGCCTATCAGCGGCAGGCACAGGTGGGCCAGCGGCGCCAGGTCGCCGGAAGCACCTACGCTGCCTTTTTCCGGCACTACAGGTATCACATCACTTTCCAGGTGCCACAGCAGGCGCTGTACCGTAGCCAGCTGCACACCCGAAAAGCCCCGCGCCAGGGCATGTGCCTTGGTCAGGAGCATCAGCCGGGCTATTTCAACAGGAACGGGATTGCCTACGCCTACACTATGGCTTTGCAGTATTTTGTATTGCAGCAGGGCCGCATCTTCACTGCTTATTTTGGTATTGGCCAGTATGCCAAAGCCGGTGGTGACGCCATAAACGGTTGCCTCTTGGGCCACCATCTGCGCCACGTATTGCTGGCTTCGGTTGATGTGGTGGCAGGCGGCATCTGTTAAAACGCCTTTGATGCTACCATTGGCCAGGCCTATGGCTTTTTCAACTGTTAAATGATCGATGCCGTACTGGAAGGTGGTGCTCATAAAATGTTGATTCCTGTTAAAATTTTTTACCGGCTATTTTATATGTTGGTTATGGCTTTTATTTTTAAGCAATGAGAGACCTTTTGCTACTACTGGCCACTTCCATTGCCTACACCGTATCTGCCCGGAAATTTACCAAAAAAGGGGCCCGCCCGCGACTTGCTGCTCCCCATAATGCACCGGCTGCTTTTTGCAACACGGCCGAGACGCCGGGTGGCGACCTGGTGTATATGAGCGAATGTAAAGAAAATGAAGTAACCTATGGCGTGATCAGCATCCGGCTAAAACAGGCATATACCAAGTTGGCCGATGCAGAGCAGGTGCTGAGCCGGTTTATGCGCTGCCTGCAACCGGGCTTTGGCATACAGCATACCACCCGTGGTGGTGTGAATGGTGATGAAAGAGAAACTTCCATAACCGATTACTGGCAGTGCATCGAGCAAAAGGACTGGAAGGTAAAAGGCTGGACCAACGGCCGCGACCTGTCAGTGGTGTATGTGAAAAACATCGGGCAGCTGCCGGTGGACCGGGAAGAAAAATTTTTGAACGGCTTTAGATTTATCCCTGCATAATTTCTGTTGAATACAACAAACTTATATCTTTGCGCAGCTTTATCGGTCCGGTAGCTCAGCTGGATAGAGCAACTGCCTTCTAAGCAGTAGGTCTTTGGTTCGAATCCAAACCGGATCACAACTAACTTATAAAAGCCTTTATTATAAAGGCTTTTATAGTTTCAGTAACTGCCTTCGGACAATTATCGGACATATTACTAGCTATTACTTGATTACGGGTATCTGTTGCTACTTGAGCATTTGCAATTTATTCTAAATTCTAAAGTTTACTATTATAATTTATTTTTTCTACTGCAAGTTTTAATGGAAGATTGCTTAGGCGATTAATTGCTTTATTCGCAAAGACAGATTAACCCAGAGCTGTTCTTGTTCATATTCATTCATCTGAGCAACCGTTTGGCTTGGTGAATTTATTGCTTGAAATTTATTAATTTCTGGGTATTCGGTAAATAAACATGGTTTTAATATTACTGAGAGAATAGTTGTTCCATTATTTTCTGCTGAGCTTAATAATTTAGGCAATTCTACCCTTTCAATAAAATCAGAATTAAAAAAATCTGCACTGATCAATAAGATAGCAACCTTACAGTTACTTAATGCTCTTTCTATTTCTTCTCTCCATTTCTGACCTGCAAGAATCCTTGAATCATCCCAAAAGTCAATATTCTTACTCAAAGGTTTAAAATGTCTTTTCAAACTATTTAAATATGATGTATCACAATGACTGTAACTTATAAAAACTTTATTCATCAAATATTGGGTTAATCTATAAATTAATCAACAGGCAATTCCGGATCATTTAAATATATGTTAATAACATCCTTAATTTGATTAACAGCATGTACTAAAGCACTATCTATATTGATATCACCTGAAAGCAAAGCTTTTCCTTTATATAAAATTGGTTTTATACTACCGATTGGTAATGATTTCCAGTCACATTCTTTTAATATTATTGGAATAAACAAACATGATTTGGTCTCACTTCTGTCCATTGCCTTGATCATTTCTGAATAATTTATTTCAGAATTGAAATAATTTGCACTTATTAAGCAGAGAATAACATCAGCAGTATCTAACTTATCTCTAATAAACAGTTTTTCATTTTCACCCGCAGGTACATTTGTTTTGTCATCAATGCGTACTTTATTTGATCTTTCTAATGCTGCCAAATGCTTTAAAAATTCCTTTTTACCATTTTCATCAGAATCATTATAAGAAATAAAAATTTCTAGCTTTTTTCCTTTTCCCTCAAACGTTTTGCCTAAAATATCATCTATCAAAGGCAAAATCTTAACCATTTTAAAACTTCGGTTGCAACGTTCCTCTTTGATGTTATGGACTAAACATTGTTTTAATAGATTATATTCAAAGTAATGTTTACTTTCTTCAGTCTTACAAATCTCACAATTGCATGGTATTAGTTTCTTAACTTTCAAATTAGAATAAGTTAAGTTTATTCTATCTATAGAATCTAATATGATTGCTAAAAACTCTTTTTTGTTCTCTCCTCTAACTCTAATGCGTATTTCATTCTTACCATAAGTTTCAATTATTTCCGCCCAAGTATTAGACCTAAATAACAAAACGCCCTCTCTCCAAACGGTTTTCTGATCTTTGATGTAATCATGCATTCTAACGATAAATCTCGTAAGAATGCCCTTAGGCATAAATTCATAATCATATTTACAGATTATATTTTCATTATTATCCCATAAATAAAGAGGTTTTTCAACTTGTAAAAGTTGAGCTGCAATGTAAGTATTTGAATATTCAATTTGATAGCATAATTCAAACTTCATCATCAATGAAATCAGCTCATCATGCATATCAGCATATTTATCGTTATTCCATATTTTCTCAAGATCTTTTCTATCAAAATATCCATTGCTTCCAATTACATCTTTATTATCTAAGACCTTATAAACCGCTTCAGTACCCCATTCTGGCGTTAATATAATCCATCTTTTCAGTACAGGATTGTCTTTAAAGTGTATAAACACTCCTAAATCATGAAAATAGTCACTTAAGAACCACGCCCTATCTTTTTCAATCATTCCAAAGCTTTTACATAATTCTAGATACTCAATATCACTTATGTATGGGTCGGTTTTAGATTTTTGTTCTAATGCCTTTCTAATGGCAATCCAAATCTTGGGTAGTTCAGTTCCAATATGTGATAAATTACTAACTTGATATTCAATTTCTTTTACTAAGGATCGCAGTTGACCTTTATCATCACCTAAATTAAAAGAGAAGATTCGTTTTAAACTTCTAAATCTTTCTCTCATGCCTGACTCATTTACACTATATTTTCTATCATGTTTCTCATTAAGCATTAGTAATAAGGGACTATCACCACTTAATAATTCAATGGACTGCAACCAATAGTTAAAATCTGTATTTTCTGCTCTATTATCAGATAACAATATATATAGAGACCTTTTTGTGAGGAAAAACTGATGTGTTGTATGGTATATTTCTTGCCCTCCAAAATCCCAAATATTTATTCTGAAATTTATTTCTTCATTAACCTTGAAATAATGCGGTTTGATCTGAATGCCTTTTGTTGAAGATTCATAAAAATTCAAAGTATAATTTTCATCCAAAATTTTGTTCATTAAGGTTGTTTTGCCTGCCCCTGGCTCTCCAACAATTAAAAGCTTGGCTTCATATAAAGTGTCAGTTCCAATTGAACTTTCTCTAAAATAATTTTTTATTGCTTCACTCCCTCTTGTGTATACTTCTATGGGGGGATCTATTATAGGATTATAATCAACATTTACATATTCAATATCAAATAAAGTAGAGGGTAACTTCTCTATCCTATTATTTGCCAGATTGATGTACTGCAAGCCCTTAAGCTTAAAAATTACATTAGGAATTTCTTTGATCTTGTTGAACCTTAAATGAAGTGTGTTTAACTTTTGGAGCCCTTCAAAGTTAATCAATGAAGTGAGATTATTACTCCTTAAATCTAAAGTTTCTAATTCAGTTAACTGATTCAACCAGTCCGGTAGACTATCTAATTCGTTACTAGATATGTTTAATCTTTTAAGCTTTTTTGCTTCTTTTAAATTCGGTGGAAGTTCTTTCAAATTAAGACTAGATAAATCTAAAGAGGTAAATCCACTTTCTAAAAATTTTTGAACTTTATTTACAGCTATTTCAAGGCTCATTAAGTGCAGATTAAGCTTAAAACTAAGAAACAAAAATTATTAAGTATATAGAAATATTTACATTTTTAATTTACTAGTCCCTAGCTACAGTAACCGGCAAAAAATTACCCTTGCCTTCTATTCTACCCCACCATTCACCATCCCCTTTTTCAACTTTTAGTATTAATGTATCCATTGGTTAAAATTAATTACCCGTTCCATATTAGAGGAAGTGTTCTTTTCCATTGATCCTAACCCTGATTAATGCTCTCGTTAAGGCTGTTTGACGCTTATATTCAGGATCAATCAGGGAAAAGGATTGGTTTGCAGGGCTCCACAGATAACCCTCCTTGTATTCAGATAAAGAGCAATTACAACCTTTGTGAGTAGGATAAATAGTAGGCTTCCATTCTGAGTGCTTTCTTCCCTCATTAGAGCCATTTCTTTCAAGTTCACTGAGTTTATACAGGATGGGCTGACTACCTGCTCCATCCATTAAATAAAGCCTTATACATAGCTCACAACAGCCTTGTTTATGTACCCATTTATATACAATCGGATCTTTACAGGAGCTTTTATCTTTGATTTCTGCCGCCTTAGCCGTTTCAAAAGCAATAGCCTGATAATAGCTGATAAGATCATCTAATCCCCACATTCCTGTCCTATGCCCAATAGAACTAGAAATCTGTTGTGGAGTTTTCTTTTCCTGAGTACCATCTATGATTTCTTTTCGTATTATCTCACCATCCGGATAATTCATTAATTCTACCATTGGTTGGTAAACCAACGAGGAACAGCATATTGTTGAAGGAAAGTATTGCAAATAGTTTTGCTTTCTGATTTACTTATCATGAACCAAACAGCAAAGAAGCCAATCATCAGAAGAAGTGATGAAGAAAAAA
>JAEWAC010000409.1 GCA_023391895.1 Bacteroidota bacterium | reverse complement strand
CAATAACGGTCCCAAAGAAAATATAGTAAAATAAGCCAGCGACCCACCCAGCTTGGGCACCTTATCTTCCGAAAAGCCTTTCATGGTGTCCTTCAGCACTTTCCATATGTCTTTGATTGCAACTGCTTTCATTGATGCTTTTAAGTGCTGCTGCAAAAAAGCAACCAAACCGTTTTGTTGAATACATTGCGGTTAGCGAACTCGAAGGGCTAAACAACTAACAGGCCCCATCTGGCTGTTACGCTTCCACCCTATCCGCTTTTGTTGCTGTTCCTTTTTAAATTTCCCTGCTACTCTTATTAACTGTTCGTCAGGCTATAAGCTGTTACAGCAAACCGACCCTTTATTTCACCACTGATCATGTTTGTATGGGCAAATGCTCCTTTTTTTATAAATTCAATGGCTCAATTCAAACAGGATATTATCTTGTGCACCATTCATGAACCGCTGTCCTTCATACAATTATACATACTAAACAACAATCAGCTTATGAAGTTTATTCGTTTTCTGCTGGCACGATGCTTTCTTTTTATTTTTTTACCTTCCTTATTTTTGTTTTATCATCCGCAACTGTATGCCCAAAACGCCGCCGGTCTGCAGGTTCCGGTAACTTATTACAAGCTGGACAATGGGCTTAAAGTGGTACTCTCACCCGACAAAACAGCGCCGACCATTGCCGTAGGCGTTTATTACAACATAGGCTTTCGCAATGAACCCAGAAGCCGCACCGGCTTTGCCCACCTGTTTGAGCACATGATGTTTCAGGGTTCGGAAAACCTGGGCAAAATGGAGTTTATACAACTGGTGCAAAAGAACGGCGGTGTGCTCAACGGATCCACTCGTTTTGACTTTACCAACTATTTTGAAGTAATGCCGGCGCACAAGCTGGAAACGGCCTTGTGGGCAGAAGCCGATCGCATGAGGGGCTTAAAAATCACCCAGGAAAACCTGACCAACCAGCAGGGCGTGGTGAAAAATGAAGTAAAGGTGAACGTGCTGAACCAACCGTACGGCGGTTTTCCCTGGCTGGACATGCCGCAGTACGCCAACGAAAACTGGTACAATGCCCACAACTTTTATGGCGACCTGGCCGACCTGGATTCTGCCAATCTGCAGGATGTAGAAACCTTTTTCAAAACCTATTATGCACCCAACAATGCTGTGCTGGTGGTGGTGGGCGATTTTGAAATAGCCGAAGCCAAAAAATGGATAGCGCAATATTTCGCTCAGATTCCTTCCTCCACCCTGCCGCCCCAGCCCGATTTAACAGAGCCCCAGCAGACCAAGGAAAAGCGTTTTACCAAAGAAGACAAACTGGCCAAAAAACCTGCCATTGCCGTGGCTTATAAAATGCCGGAGCGCAACACACCGGAATACTATGCCATGGGCCTGATTGACCAGTTGCTGGTGCAGGGCCAGGACAGCAAGCTGTACCAGTTGCTGGTGCAGCAAAAAGGCTATACCAGCAATGTGAGTGGCGGCATCAACATTGGGCTGGGCAATATGTTTGACTACAACGGCCCTATGTTGTGGGTGTCAAACCTGATCTATGATTCTACTGTATCTGCCGATTCTATCATACAGCAATTTGATAAAGCCATAACCGATGTAACCAAAAACACAAAGGCCGAAGACCTGAAGCTGGCCACGGTAAAAATGCGGTCCAGCCTGTACGATGCCATGGGGTCATTTTTTGGTATTGGCAAGGTCAACCTGCTGGCTTGTTTTGCGCTGTTTGACGACAATCCCGCAAAGATCAACGCTATTGAAACCGAGTTTAAAAAAGTAACGCCGGAGCTGATCCGCAAAACGGCCGAAGAATATTTGCGCTCCACCAACCGCACCATCTTAATTATTGAACCCAAAGCTTCCCAACAATGAAAAAGATCAGTTTTTATACCATAATGGTGCTTTGCCTGTTTGGTTTGCATACGGCTACAGCACAAAAAAAAGCGCCCCCGCCCGGCGGCCAGGCCAAGGACTTCAAGCTGCCACAGAAAAAGGTAAAACCCTATACCAATGGGTTAAAAACCACCCTGGTACAGTACGGTACCATTCCCAAAGTAAACATCAGCCTGATAATTAAAACCGGCAATGTACACGAAGGGGCCAACCAGGTATGGCTGGCCGACCTGACCGGACGGTTGCTGAAAGAAGGCTCCACCAGTATGAACTTTGCCACCCTGTCAAAAAAAGCGGCCCAAATGGGTGGCGGCATCAATGTGAGTGTTGGTCCCAATCAAACCACCATATCCGGTTCCGTGCTTTCGGAATATGCCCCGGAATTTATAAAACTAATTTCCGACCTGGTGATGAACCCGGCTTTCCCAGCCAGCGAGCTGGAGCGGCTGAAAGGCGACCTTAAACGCCAGTTATCGGTTCAGAAATCGGTGCCCCAGTCACTGGCGCAGGAGCAGTTTTTCCAGGCGCTGTACAAAGACCATCCTTATGGCCGGATATTTCCGACCGAAGACATGATCAATAGCTATACGTTGGCGATGGTGAAGGACTTTTACAACCAGAATTTCGGGGCCCGCCGGTCAGTATTGTACGTGGTGGGCAAGTTTGACGAAGCAGCTGTTAATGCGGCGGTCAACACCACCATCAGCAAATGGAAAGCCGGTCCTGAAGTAAAATATCCCGAGGTAAACAACAAACCGGTGCCGGATACTCTTATGGTAGAACGAAAAGCGGCCCCGCAAACCACGCTGATGGTGGGCATGCCGGTTATTACCCCCAACCACAATGATTATGTGCCGCTGCTTATAACCAATTCCCTGCTGGGTGGTTCCTTTGGTTCGCGTATTACCAGCAACATCCGCGAAAACAAAGGATATACCTACTCGCCGTTCAGCACCATCTTAAATGGCAAAGGCACCACCCTTTGGTACGAGCAGGCCGATGTAACCAGCGAACATACCATAGCGGCCCTGCAGGAAATAGAAAAAGAAATCAAAAGACTGCAGAACGAACCGCCCGCTAAAGAAGAGCTGGAAGGCATTCAAAACTACGAAGCCGGACTGTTTGTGCTGCGCAATTCCACACCGGGCGGCATCATTGGCCAGTTGAACTTTCTGGACCTGTATGGTCTGAGCGACAGTTATCTGACCAACCTGGTGAAAAATATGTATAGTGTAACACCGGAAAAAGTATCACAAACCGCCAAAAACTATATCCAGTATGATAAAATGACTAAAGTGATGGTGGGTGACAAAGAAGCGATACAGCAACAAATTGAAAAGCAAAAAACAGCGGCTACCAAATCCTTTTAAAAATTCACCTGTTTTACATTCATAAAAAACACCCGGTTCAAAAGCCGGGTGTTTTTTTATGCAGCAGCCTGCGCAAAAAGATCTTCACAACTTACCATGCTAATGCCAGTGGATGTTATCCGGATCTGATTTGTAAATCTTTCAAAACCCCATATGCGAATTACTTTTTCAGGCTAAGCTCGCTTAAGGAAATGGTATGTTCTACCCGCTGGTTATTGCTGACATCCCATATCTCCATTTTGATATCCGGATTTTTTTTCTTCCAGTCAATGGTGATCAGGCCAAAATGGTTTTCCATCACAGGGCCTTCAATCCGGTTGGTGTTGGGGGCAGCAAACAGCCAGGTAGAGGTAAGCCCACTGGAAGTAACATCATAGATAGGATACAAGCCTTCTTCTTTCAGCTTGGAAATTTCTCCATAATGCACATCGCCGCTGATGAACACCACTCCGTTGGCACCGGTTTTTTTGATCAGGTTCAGCATGCGTTTTTGCTCGTGCGGAAAGTTGGCCCAGGCTTCGTAACCATTATAAGAAATGCTGAACTGGGTACCGGAACCAATGATGCGTATATCGGCCGGTTTGCGCAGCTCTTTCTCCAGCCACTGCCACTGCTGCTCGCCCAGTAACGTAGAGTCTTCGGTTTGGTGCGGATAATAGTCCAGGGGGTAAAAAAAGCGGTGGTCCCAGCTAAGCTCGCCACGGTGCGGCCGCAGGTTGCTGCGAAAGGTCCTGCCATCCAACAAGATCAGCTGCAAGGTTTTTCCGTTTTCTTTAAAAAGATAAGAAGTATAAATACCTTCGTGTTTTCTTCTTTGAGATTGTTCCGGCTCTTCAAAAAAGTTCAGAAAAATTTGTTTCGATTCTGCTTTAAAAGGATAATACTTGCCCGAGTCGTTCCAGCCGTAATCATGATCGTCCCAGGTAGCCAGGATACGCGTATTTCTTTTCAGGTTCTGGTACTCCGGCTTGGCCGCCAGGCTGTCGTACTTTGCTTTCAGCACCTTCATATCGTAGGTATCGCCATAAATGTTATCGCCCAGGTATACAAAAACATCGGGCCGGTGCTGCACCACCAGGTTAATAATGGGCTGTGGCGCGGTTTCGCTGGCGCAAGATCCAAAAGCAATTTTACTGATTAATTTGTCGGGCGTTTGTGCGGTAGCCACCAGGCCGCCGGAAAGGCACAGACTGGTAAGAAAGAAAAAACAGTTGCGTTTGATCATCATAAAGTAGCAGCAGTTTAGTCAGCTAAAAATAACAATATTCCCATTACCGGTAACTTTTTCAAAAGTCCATACAGCAGCCGGTATGGATATCAAGAACAACAGGGTTTTCTATTGGAAATATCGTGTCCATAACAGGTTTTGAAAGCTGATATTTTTTTGCCCTTTCCACTTATGGGATTGAGTGTGACCTTCCGTAAAGCTAAAAAAGTAGTTGGCAGAAAATCGGGAAGGGAGAGCCTCAATCAGGCATATGGGTTTTTGAAAAAGATGGAAGAATCGATTCATACAGTTCATTCATTCCGTGCTGCCCTACTCCCCTGCTTTGGAGGCGTATTTTTCCTTTCTTTTAAAATACCCCCTTAACAGAAAGCTATGCTGCAGGGCCTCCATGTTTTCATTAAGCTTTTCGGTGCTGGACTGCAGGTTTTGCAAAGTTTGCTTTAAATTATCGGCGGCGTCCTCGTTGTTCAGCAACAAGCCTACGGCATTGTTGCTGCTGTGCAATTGCTTGCTAGCCTGATTGAAGTTGTCCATAATGGTGGTTGCACTTTTAGACACCTCCTGTATCTGTGCCACTGATGCCCGCAGGTTGGCAAATACCAGGGTATCGTTTACCAGTTCATGGGCCAGCGAACCTTTTTGCTGCAATTGATTGGACCAGCCGGCAAGGTCTGTAGTTACGCCTTGTACATTAGCCGATGAACGCTCCAGCAATTTCACCGTTGACTGTAGGTTGCGGCCCAGGGTTTCATCGTTGATCAGCTGCCCCAGGGTTCCTTCACCACCGGCTATTTTTTGGCTCACCGTTTTCAAATGGGAGGTGATGTCCAGCAGGTTTTGATTGTTTTGCTGCAGGGTGGCTAGCATTTGATCGGTGCTCAGCGGTTTGTCCACCTGCAATACATCGCCCCTCGTCACGGCCGCCGTAGCGGGTGATCCGCCATAAATCACTACAATGCGGTTGCCAATCAGGCCGTCTGAGCCAATCTTGGCTTTGGCGTCTTTTTTTATATGCGACAGAACCTGTTCTTCAATGTTCATAATTACTTCCACCGCTGCATCGCCCGCCAGCTTTACCGATTTGACCGTGCCTACTTTTACACCTGCAATCCAGACGTTATTACCCGCCTGCAGCCCGCTGACGTCCCCGAAAATAGCCTTGATCGGTATGGTCCTGGAAAAGGTTCTCTTTTGGCCGCCCAGCGTCAGCACACCGGCAATAAAGATGATAATGCCGATCAGTATAAAAATACCCACAATAACGGCTTGTTTGTTTTTGGTTGTGCTCATGCTTTATTGGATAAAATTATAATCATAAAAGCGCCTGATGTTTTCATCGTTTGTTTGAAATACTTCATCAAAACTGCCCTCACTGATAAATCGTCCCTCGTGCAACATCAAAATCCGGTCACCGGTTGCCTTGGCACAGGTAAGATCGTGAGTGATGATGATGGCCGTGGTGTTGTATCTTTTTTTTACCTCGTTAATCAGGTGATTGATATCCAGGCAGGTTATGGGGTCCAGGCCAGCCGTTGGTTCGTCGTACAGCATGATCTCAGGTTTCAGAATGAGGGTACGGGCAATACCGATCCGCTTTTTTTGTCCGCCCGATAGTTCCGCCGGCATTTGGTTGATGGTTTGCAGCAAGCCCACAGCTTTCAGTACGGTTTCCACGGCTTCTGTTATCTGTTTGGGCTTCAGCTTCCGGTTGTTGCGGGTGAGCGTAAACTCCAGGTTTTCCCGCACCGACATGCTGTCGTATAAGGCACTGCCCTGAAACACAAAACCCATCTTGATCCTGAGCCCACGAAGCTCTTTCTTGCTGATGCGGTCCACCACCTTGCCCAGCACCCGCACCTCGCCTTTGTCGGGCTTTAACAGGCCGGCAATGATTTTGATCAGTACAGATTTGCCACTGCCGGACCGGCCCATCACCACTACGTTTTCGCCCCGTTTTACCTCCAGATTGATGCCCTGCAAAACCCGGTTTTCGTCAAAGGACTTGTATAAATCCCTGATCAGGATAATGGGCTCCTGCAGGGCAGGCGTACGCTCTTGTTCTTCCGCAGCTTTGATCATAACAACCGGATCCAGTTAAAGATTTGAACAATGAAGATTTCTTCTATAAAAATCAAAAACATTGATACCACTACCGCGGTATTGGCGGCGCGGCCAACCCCTTCGGTGCCATGACTGGCATAATATCCTTTATAACAGCCCACAATTCCAATGGTAAAGCCGTATACAACCGACCTCACCAGCGATGAGGTATAATCCAAAAAAGATATTTTGCTGAAAGCGTTATCTAAAAAAGTGGTCAGGCTGGTCTGTTCGTTCATATGGATATCAATGAAAGAACCCGACATGGCCACAAAAGCGGCATACATCATCAGCACCGGCACCATCAACGTGGTAGCCATTACACGGCTTACCACCAGGTATTTGTAAGGATCTGCAGCAGAAACCTCCATGGCGTCTATTTGCTCGCTTACCTTCATCGAGCCCAATTCGGCGCCAATGTTGGAGCCCACTTTGCCGGCGCAGATCAGGGCGGTAATGAGGGGCGCCAACGCCCGGATGACAGCAATAGCCACCAGGGAAGGCAGCCAGGAAGTAGCACCGAATTCGGACAGGGAAGGCCGCGACTGCTTGGTAAATACCAGGCCGGTAATAAAGCCGGTCAGGGATATGAGTCCCAGTGATTTGTAGCCAATATAATAACACTGGCGCACCACTTCCTTCAACTCAAAGGGCGGTCGAAGACCTTCTTTAAAAAACAGGCCTATAAAACGGACGGCTTCATAAATGGAGATGAAAAAAGCATCTACCCCTTTTGTAATAACATACCTGCGGGTTGGCTTATAGAGGTTAGCCATGTGGTGTTGTTGAGTAGAATAAGTTAACGCAAAAAAGGCATATAAAAAAGAATGAATATTCATCCTGTTCTACCCTTTAACGCAGCAATTTCCCTACCACTACTGCAACAATAACCCTGGCTCTTGAACAAAAACATGGGATTGACGCTTTATTACTATGGGTTTTTGAAAGTTTTGCTGAAAGCAGGCTTTCTTTGTAACCGGCCTTTAATTGAGAACGACTCTCCCTAATTTTAAAAGAAATCAAAGCCGTTAGACCCAACATCAACAGTATAAAATGGCAGATTGTTGCAGGTAACGTTCAAGGGAGATTACCTGCCCATCTTAGAAAGCCAGCCAGACAAAAGGTAGTTCTCGCATTAAAAAACTAATTGCCAGGATGAGTCAGTGCCGCGAGCCTTAGGGAACTAAAACCAATCGTGGGCAACAAAATCCTGAAGATCAGCGGTTTGACGGTTTATTTTTGCAGTTGGGCTGGCATTTAGCGCAGCCATTGATGCCTCAATTTGCATACTCATTTCTGAACCATATGGACTTTTAAAGAATTTGAAGATCGGCTGTTCACCTGACGTTTAAGCGCCTCAAAGCAAGGAGTGGATGGGTGTTGTAATTACAGCAGACTGCCTTTATCCATCTTGTTGTATAGCTAAAAATGTATGAATAAGAAATACACAATCTGTAAACTCTTTCAAAAACCCATAAGCCTTTAACTTTAGTTGATGAAAACTTCATCAACAAATATCCATGCCTTTTCACCTTTGCCCTGGTGCCAGGAAGGGAGTTGCATTACCGGCTTCACCACTACTTTCAACACCTTTACTTCAGCAGGCGCAAAACGCAGTTCGTAGCTGGTCATAAAACCCGGCCGTTGTTTGGCGGGTTGTTGCGGCGCAAATTGTTTCAGCAACTTCAGGTTACCGGCCTGCTGTCCGCCCCAAACTTCCACCTGTTGTGGCGGCATGATATAGGCACCTATGTCCACCAGGTTGCTGACGGTGATCGATGATATGGTCGCAGGCTTGTTCAAATAAAAAAGGGCTTCCATGGGTTCGCCCTTATACCCCAGCCACTTGCCCGAGCGAAAATTCTGATCGCCTTTTTGCTGATCGGCCAGGGTAGCGCCGCCATCGCCCTTGTATTGCGGCGAAGGCGCATGGATCAACTGTACGGAATCGGGTTGAAAGCCGGCTTTAAAAAAGCTGCGTTCTGCCACATTGCTGCTGATCCAGCCGGGCTTGAATGCTTTGGCCTTTACCGTCATGCTCTTGTCGATCAGCACTCCTTCCTTGTATACCGGCGACCGGAGGCTGTCCGGTTCGGACCCATCAGTAGTATATCGAATGGTGACCCCGTTGATATAGTGTTTTAATTGAAGAGGCACCGGCTGTATCATTACCTGTTCTTCGTTTTCTATCAAAGGCGCATTTAATGCTATGGTAATGGTATCGCCTTTAAAGCCGCTTTCAACAGACACGCCTTTCAATTGCTGCTCCACCGATGCCATTTCCCCCCCCTGCACGCCCGTATTCCACAGGTACAATTGCTGTAACCGGGGCAGGTTGGCAAGCGGCCTAAGGTGTGCCGCCTGAACGGCCGTACCCGAAAGGGACAGGCTTTTTAAGTTTTTGAGCTTTTCGATTTCCGCCAAAGCCGCACCGCTGATGTTGGTAAACGACAAATTCAGGTGGAGCAGGTTGGTGAATTGCGCAATGGTTTTCAAATCCTCATCCACCAGTGGCATTTTATTTACATTCAGCGACACGACCTGTTCTTTCAGGTCCAGCAGCTCTTTTAATTGTGCAGGGTGGAATTGGGAGGCGCTAAAAAAAGTAACGGTCAAAGCCGGTGAGCCCAACGCCAGGGGCTGCACAACCCGGTAATTGTTATTGTACTTTTTGATTTTGCTTTCATCGGCGGCGGCAAAAGTAAAATCATCCGCTACTACAGTTTGAAAACGGGGTTCGGCCAGCATGCGCAGGCTGTCGTTTTGGGGCAATTCCACCAGGCGAGTGGTAAAACTGGCGCCGCTCCGGATCCAAAGTTGGATAATTTCGACCTCTTCATCGGTCAGTTGAGGCTTGCCCTGAGGCGGCATGTGCTTTTTGTCCTGTAAGGGCAGGTGCAGGCGTCGCAACAGCAGGCCTCCGTCCTTTTCGGTAGAATCCCATAGGAAACCGTTCTTGCCACCTTTCAGCAACAATTCTTCGGTTTCCATATTCAGTCCGCCTTTTGCTTTTTGGGTGTTGTGGCAGTTCATGCACTTGTTTTCCAGTATAGGACGCACCACATGGGTATAAACGGCAGCTTCTTCCAAGGTGACCGGAGGTAGTGAGGCCGTTGCCAGTACCGGTGCCAGCAGAAAGTTTTGTCCGTGGGTAATATTGGCTCCTTCATGACCGGTAATTACAATCGCTACCAGGCTAAACAAACTGGTCAACACTAAAGCAGCCTTTACCCGGCGCATGCGCACCCGGAACGTATACCAGGCCAGGGAGATTAGCGATATCAACACCCCGCTCCACTTGTGCCACCACAGCATGTCCGCCTCATAGCCCTCCTCGCGGGAAAGAAACAAACCCATTAATGAAGTGAGCACCGCTAAAAAAGCTGCCGATAATAAAAGCCCATCGCCCAGTTCTGCTTTGGCCGGATCGTCTGGCTTTTTAAAACCGGTAAACAACTCCCACACCACCGCCAGCACCAGCAATACAATAGGAAAGTGAAGCAGCAGCGGGTGCATGCGACCTACCACCTGCAGCCAGGCCGGCACTACCAGCATCTGCTCGAACAACAGTAAAAAAAGAAGCAGGCAGTTGAGTGCAAAAGTGATATTAAAGAAAATGGTTCTCAAGCGTTGCATGTAACAAATTCAATTTAATACATCAAGATGCATAGGCCGGTGTTGTTAATAGCCGGCGAGCAGTGAACAAAGTATTGACC
>JAEWAC010000401.1 GCA_023391895.1 Bacteroidota bacterium | reverse complement strand
CCATAAAGTTTTCGGGGCCGGTCCAGTTCCAAAGCAGCCCGGCCGAATTGCCAAAAGGCGTGTTGTAGTTACTGGCATTAGGGTTGCCGCCAATGAGTTGTTGTTTGGCGCCTTTGATGCCCATGCTGATAGAAGCTACCGGTTTGTACCAATCAGCGGCCACCACCACCGAGTTGGTTTGCATCGCACCACAACCCTGAAAATTGGTGGCTTCCACCACATAAGTACCGGGGGCGGTAACCGGGAAGGTAGTGGCATCGGAATCTGCTTGCAGCAGGGTGCCGTCCTGGGTTTTCCAGCGGTAGTAATTTCTGGCAGTGGCATCGATGATAATTTGTCCGGAGGTTTTGGCACAGGTTAATACATCGGGCGTAAGGGTAAAAGGCGCAATGTTTTTTACGGTAAATTCCTGCGGCCCTACAAAGTCTACCAGGTTGGCATCGAAAGACGCCGCAGCTCTGGATTTGATGATAATCGTGGAATAAGGCGACTGGCAAAAAGAGGTAACATAGTTAAAGGGGTTCATGCCGAAACGGGAAAAATTCAGGGCTACTTCTACAAACTGCAAGTGCTCGTAGTGCGGACTCCAGGCGCCGCCGGTATTTACGGTACCCCACGGGGAGGCGTAGGTGGTGTCATTAGCCGGGGTTTTGCTGTAGTTGGCCAGGCCCGACCCCCACTCACTGCTGCCCGAGTTGGAAACGATTTCGGCATAGCCGTTTACTTTGTTGCTGGTATAAAAGTTCTTGGTGAATTTAAAATTAGAGGGCTTGACCGTTGACCAGGTGGTTTGGCTCACCCAGATCCGGAAGTCAATGGCCGGGGCGCCGTTGTTGTCAAAGGTGACCGAAATAATAATATCACCGGTCTGGGTTACGTTGCCGGCCGCATCAAACTCCCACTCGGAATGTCCATTGGACGTGCCCGCCGAACTAAAATTGCCGGTGGCAGCGTCGTAAGAAAACTTTTCGCGGTAAACTTCAATGTCGTAATAACGCGAGCCGTTGACGCCCCTGGTAGACACGCCGGCAAAAAACCAAACCGAGTCGGTGGCAGGGTTGCGGCCGGTGGTCCGCACATGGGTGTACGCATCCACAATATCCGCCTTAGCGCCTACGCTGGTCGCCCCACCTTTCCAGGTGTTGGGATTGGCGCCGTTTTTACTGGCGGTGGTAAAACTGGTTTGGTCTGTGTCCACATAGTCGCGGAAATAAATGGCGTCTACCCAAACCTGTTCCGTAGCAGAAGCGGCTCCCGCCGGTACATAAGGCATTACCGCATAGGGCGACTGCGACATGCGTTTGATAAAACTCAGGTTTTGTCCACCCTGCAACTGTTGTTTTAGCAAGGCAGCTCCGGTGGTGTCTAAAACGCCACGGCCCCTGCCACCATAGGCAGCATCGGCAAACCAGTCATCTTCATGATAATAAGGCGTATCGGCAGGAAAGTATTTGGCATACCCGGCTTTGGTATCGGCGTCTATTGAAAAACCAGCATGCCGGCCACCATTGGAGTTGAGCTGGGCATAGGAAGTAAGCACCGTTAATGCCATAAAACAGCAAAGCCATACATATTTCATGGGTGTGGATTTATCGTGCAATCACCGCCTCCGGCAATAACATAAATCATTGCCAGCGCTGCATTGCAGATTACAAACATAACGGTTATTTTATGGCCTTGGGCTGTTTTAACGGGTTTTTTAGGAACACTACGTGTAAAAAAAGCAATTGGATGACACCAGAGGAATTGATATCCTACAATAGAGGACTGGGAAATTTGCGTGCCGCTATAGGTTTTTGAAAGAAATGCAGTCTTGCAAATAGCAGGAGGGTAAGTGCCGGAAAGCAGAAAAAAAGGTACACCGTAGTGTACCTTTTAATTTATTGTAAGTTGTGAAATACTTTTTGTACGTCTTCGTCCTGTTCCAGTTTGTCCACCAGTTTCAGCACATCGTTGGCTTGTTCTTCCGGCAGTTCTACAGTGGTAGCGGGTATCCATTCTACTTCGGAAGAAAGGGGCGTGATGCCTTTTTCTTCCAGGGCTTTTTGCAGGTTGCCAAATTCGGTAAAGCCGCAGCGCAATACCAGTACCTCTTCTCCGTTTTCGCCGGAGCCTTCACCCATTTCTTCTAGGCCGGCATCAATCAGTTCCAGTTCCAGTTCTTCGGCATTGATCCCGGCAGGGGCCAGTTTAAAAACACCCATTTTTTTAAACTGAAAGCTCACACTGCCGCTGTTGCCCAGGCTGCCGCCGCCTTTATTGAAAATAGCTTTTACGTTGGCTACGGTACGTACGTGGTTGTCGGTAGCGGTTTCTACCAGTATGGCTACGCCATGAGGGCCGTAACCTTCGTACAGGATCTCCTCGTAATTTTCCATTTCTTTACCCTGTGCTCTTTTGATAGCGGCTTCCACACGATCCTTGGGCATGTTCACGCTTTTGGCATTGGCCATGCAGCGGCGCAGGGCAGGGTTTGTGTTGGGGTCGGGGCCACCGGCTTTTACGGCAATAGCAATTTCTTTTCCAATGCGGGTAAACTGTTTGGCCATGCGGTCCCAGCGGGCAAACATGGTAGATTTTCTTACTTCAAATATGCGACCCATATAGGTAAGTTGTAAGTTTTGAGTTGTAAGTTATAAGTAATTAGGTTGATGTTCCGGTTATCTTTTGTGGCGCAAAAGTACTATTTACACCAACAAAAAAGCAGCTACCGGGTAGGGTAGCTGCTTTGTTTTATAAATTTTAAACATTTATTTTTTGTTCAGGCGGGCTGCATACAAAAAGGTATGCACCGCTGCAAAGGTCAATGAGAAATAGAACAGCACAGTATCGGGGTTGTCATCTTTGGTCATGGCATGGTGAATCAGTGCAACCACTACCAGCAGGGCTACCAGACCCAAACCACTCCAGCCAATGATCTTGTTGCTTTTGGCAAAAGAGGCCGTATCGTTGCCCGAAAGGATGCTGTACTTCATACCATACCACATGTAAATATCAAAGCCAATCATCATCCAAACGATCAGGCGGATCCAGGTATCTAAAGGTAAAAACACCATCATGAACAGGCAGGTAGCTACACCCAGCAGCGGGATCAGCGGCACCAATGGGGTTTTGAAAGCCCGTGGTGCGTTCGGCTCTCTTTTGCGCAATACCATTACGCCAAGGCAAACCAGGATAAAAGCAAACAGGGTTCCAATCGAGGTCATTTCACCCACCACGCGGGCCGGCACAAAAGCGGCAAACAAGCTCACAAACAGCATGAACATCATGTTGCTTTTGGACGGTGTTCTGAACTTGGGATGCACTTCGGAGAAGATCTTGGGCAGCAAACCATCTTTACTCATACTGAAGAATACGCGGCTCTGGCCCATCAGCATCACCAGGATAACAGAGGCATAACCCGCCAGGATGGCTACAATAATGGCACGGTTCAGCCAGGGATAATCAGGCGAAATAACGCCGGCTGCGTTGGGTGTACCCATATGTTCAATAGCCACGGCAACTGGTGCAATACCATCCTGACCTTTAAAGGAAGTATAAGGTGTAACACCAGTCATGACGTGGGCAAACAAAATATAAAGAACGGTACAAATAGCCAGCGAGCCTAAGATGCCAATCGGCATGTCTTTTCTTGGGTTCTTGGCTTCCTGCGCCGCCGTACTCACTGCATCAAAACCAATGTAGGCAAAGAACACAATGGCTGCTGCACGGATAATACCGCTGAAACCATACTCGCCAAAAGTTCCGGTGTTTTCAGGAATGTAAGGAACATAGTTGTCGTTGTTGATGTATTTCCAGCCCAGGAAAATAAAGATCAACACCACCGCTACTTTTAAAGCAACAATGATGGCATTGACAAAAGCACTTTCCTGTGTTCCTTTGATCAATAACAAACTCATTAAAACAACGATAAACACAGCCGGCAGATTGATCATGCCACCGTCCCATGGCCCGGCGGTAAGACTGACAGGGAGGTACACATCAAAGCCCTCCATGAACTTGGTGAGGTAACGGCTCCAACTGATACTTACGGTAGCCGCACCTACGGCGTATTCCAGGACCAGGTCCCAGCCAATGATCCAGGCTATAAACTCACCCATGGTAGCATACGAGTAGGTATAAGCACTACCGGCTACCGGGATCATAGAAGCAAACTCGGCATAACACAAACCCGCAAAAGCACAACCAAAAGCGGCTACAATAAACGAAATGGTGATGGCGGGTCCGGCCTGGTTGGCGGCAGCTCCGCCTGTAATAGAAAACAAACCTGCACCAATAATAGCTCCAATACCTAAAGCAATCAATCCCCAGGCGCCCAATGTTTTTTTCAGCGTATGTCCGCCACTCTCCTGAGCCTCTGCAAGCAGTCCAGCCAGAGGCTTTCTAACGAATAAACTCATAAAAGTTAATTATGGAAATTTCAATTTTAAGCTCGTAAAATAAATAATAATTTAATAAACGGTTGTTTTCTTTTACACATTGGGAAATGTGCTAATGCAATAAAAATTCACCGGGTTGATTATTTTTTCCGATTTTCGGCAACTCGTTTAAGGACTTTGTATATGAAGAAAGGAAACAAGCTCACCATGTATATTTTGGGGGCGATGGTATTGGGTGTTCTCGTTGGTTATGTTGTATTTAATAATGCCGCACCCGATTTTAAAACTAGCTTTTCCAAGAACATCAAGCTGCTCAGTAATATTTTCATCCGCCTGGTGCAAATGATTATTGCGCCGCTGGTTTTTTCAACCCTGGTGGTGGGCATTGCCAAGCTCGGCGATTTAAAAACCGTAGGCCGGGTAGGGGGCAAAGCCATTCTTTGGTTTATTACCGCTTCGCTGGCTTCGTTGTTGTTGGGTATGGTGCTGGTGAATTATTTCCAGCCGGGCCGATACATTGACCTGTCGCAGCGCGACGTGGATGGTTTGTCCGACCTGGTTGGAAAACAACAAAGCTTTTCGCTGCAAAACTTTGTGGAGCATGTGATACCGCGGAGTGTTTTTGAAGCCATGGCCACCAACGAAATTTTACAGCTGGTGGTATTCTCCATCTTTTTTGGCGTGGCGGCGGCCGCCATCGGCGAGTACACCAAGCCGCTGATCAGGGCGCTGGAAGTGGCCTCGCACATTATTTTAAAAATGGTCAACTATGTGATGAATTTTGCGCCTCTCGGTGTGTTTGGCGCCATTGCAGCGGTAGTGGCGGCGCAGGGGTTGGGCATTTTTGAATTTTACATTAAGTACTTTTTCTACTTTCTCATCGGCATTGCCCTGCTATGGGCCATCTTGCTGACGGTGGGCTTTATCATACTCGGCGGCAGCAGAATGAAAGAACTGCTGCGGCGGATCGGGGGACCTCTTTTAATTGCCTTTAGTACTACCAGTAGCGAAGCAGTGTTCCCAAAGCTGACGGAAGAACTGGAACGCTTTGGCTGTAAGGATCGCATTGTAGCCTTTGTGTTGCCGCTGGGCTATTCTTTTAACCTCGATGGCAGCATGATGTATATGACCTTTGCCAGCCTGGCCATTGCACAAGCCTATGGTATTGAGCTGTCGCTGGGTACGCAATTAACCATGTTGCTGGTGCTGATGCTGACCAGTAAAGGTATTGCCGGTGTGCCGCGGGCTTCGCTGGTGGTGGTACTGGCTACCTGCGCCATGTTTAATATTCCACCTGAAGGCGTAGCCTTAATTTTGCCTATCGATCATTTTTGCGATATGTTTCGTACGGCTACCAACGTGGTAGGTAATGCTCTGGCTACCAGCGTGGTGAGCAAGTGGGAAGGTGAATTGGAAAACGGTTAAACAATATCATGCAAACACTTTTACATATAACCTTGCTGCAGGCTGGTTTTATCCAGCAGTTTATTGAATGGATCATACAAAATGGTGGTATCTATGTATTGCTGATTGTGGTGTTTGCTGAAACAGGTCTGTTCGTGGGCTTTTTTCTGCCGGGTGATGCCTTGCTTTTTGCGGCCGGGATGTTTGTAGAAGACTTGGCAAAAGAGTTTTTTGATGTACACTACATAGTGGTCATTGCACTGGTGATCATTGCCTCCATCCTGGGTAACCTGGTGGGCTACTGGTTTGGTTATAAAACCGGGCCGCTGCTGTTTGAACGAAAAGAAAGCTGGCTGTTTCGTCCCAAGCACCTGCTCAAGGCCAAAGACTTTTACGACCGCTACGGTAAGGCTACCATTTTCCTGGCCAAGTTCCTGCCCATTGTACGCACTTTTGCGCCTATTGTGGCCGGCATCGTGCGCATGGACAAGTCTACCTTTATATTGTAGAACGTTATGGGGAGCCTGGCATGGGTGCTCAGTATGATGCTGGGCGGCCACTTTCTGCAGGCATGGGTTTTAAAAGAATTTGGCTTTAGTTTAAAAGACTATATTGAACCCATCACATTGGGTATTATATTAGTGACCACTTTACCGGTAATCTATAAAATATTCTTCGCCAAAAAAAATGTCATTGACCCACCACCCCAATCCTAATGCATTCACCAATGCAAAAACCTACGGAGTCTTCTCTATACCTGTTATTGTAGGCGCCTTAGGTTATTTTGTTGACATTTATGACTTGCTCTTGTTTGGTATTGTACGCCGCCAAAGCCTGCAAGACCTGGGCTTGTCCGGCGAGCAGCTCGCTACAGTAGGGGAGCAGATCATCTCCATACAAATGGCCGGCCTGCTGATTGGCGGCATCATCTGGGGCATCATGGGCGATAAAAAGGGACGGTTGAGTGTACTCTTTGGCTCCATTGTATTGTACTCGCTGGCCAATATTGCCAATGGCATGGTTACCACTACCAACCAGTATGCCCTGGTGCGTTTTATTGCCGGCATTGGCCTGGCGGGCGAACTGGGCGCGGGTATTACCCTGATCGCCGAACTGCTGCCCAAGGAAAAACGAGGGCTCGGTACTTCGCTGGTGGCGGGTTTGGGCCTGACCGGTGCCGTGGTGGCTTACTTTATTTCCCAGGAGTTTGACTGGAGGGTGTGTTATTATATTGGCGGTGGCCTGGGATTGCTGCTGCTGTTGTTGCGGGTGTCTGTATTTGAGTCGGGCATGTTTCACCAGGTAAAAAAAATGGAGGTCTCCCGGGGAAATTTCTTCATGTTTTTTACCAACCGCACCCGCTTGAAAAAATACCTCATCAGCATCCTCATTGGTCTGCCTACCTGGTATGTGATCGGGGTGCTGGTTACCTTTTCCGACAAGTTTGGCAGCGAGTTGGGACTGACTGAAGCAGTGGTTCCCGGTAAAGCCATTATGTTTGCCTACATTGGTATTTCCATTGGTGACATTGCCATAGGCCTGTTAAGCCAGTGGCTGCGTAGCCGCAAAAAAGCACTGTATATTTTTTATGCCCTCACGGCCCTTTTTATTGCGCTCTTTTTTTTGCAGGAGGGGGGCTCAAGCAGCCAGATGTACTGGATCTGTGCTGGGCTGGGCTTTGCTACCGGTTTCTGGGCCATTTTTGTAACCATGGCGGCCGAACAGTTTGGCACCAACCTGCGGGCTACGGCGGCCACCACAGTACCCAACATGGTGCGGGGGGCGCTGCCGCTGATCATTATCCTGTTTCAATGGCTGCGGTCGTATATGAGTTATACCACGGCCGGTCTGGTAACCGGTATCATCATTATGATTATTACCATTGCGGCTGCCGTTAATGCCCGCGAAACCTTTGGCAAAGACCTCAACTACGTAGAAAGCTAGTGCTGCACAAACGCCACGGCTCCTGATAAATATTCATTTATTTTTGCTCCCTGATTGAACGGTTGATTCCTCCCGCCTGCGTGAAGAAAAAACTTTCGGTTGACTGAAAACAATAGTCCATGATGAGTGAACAATCTATATCCATTTTCCAGCGAAGCATTGATGATTACCACCGGCATGATGATGTGGACACTACCCTGCACAATCCCTACCCGGCCGACAGCTTAGACCATTTGATGTATTTGAAAAACTGGATTGATACCGTGCAGTGGCACCTGGAAGACATCATTCGCGATCCGCAGATTGATGCGCAGGCAGCCTTAAAGATCAAACGCCGCATTGATGCCTCCAACCAGCACCGCACTGACGTGGTGGAATACATCGACAGCTGGTTTTTACAAAAGTACCGTCACGTACAGCCTTTGCCGGAGGCTACCATCAATACCGAAAGCCCGGCCTGGGCCCTTGATCGGTTGTCTATCCTGGAGTTAAAGATCTACCATATGCAGATAGAAGCCAATCGTGCCGATGCTGCTGCAGCGCACCGTGAGGCCTGCCAGCAAAAACTGGACGTATTGCTGGAACAGCGCAGAGATCTTTCCTCCGCCATTGATCAATTACTGCAGGATATAGAGCAAGGCCGTAAGTACATGAAGGTATACCGCCAGATGAAGATGTACAACGATGATTCTTTAAACCCGGTTTTGTACCAGCAAAAAAAGTAATGGCAGCGCCCCGTCGTCTTCTTATTTTTCGGTTTTCGTCGCTGGGCGATGTGGCCATGACGGTGCCGGTCATCAAACTGTTGTTGCAGCAATACCCGCAGCTGCAGGTAACGGTAGTGTCCACCGCCTTTGTTAAGCCCCTGTTTGACGACATCGAGCGGCTGCAATTTTTTGCCGCCGACCTCAGGGGGCGGCATAAAGGTTTTAAAGGATTGTACCGCCTCTATAGGGAATTGAAAAAGCAATATGCCTTTGATGCTATTGCCGACCTGCACAATGTGCTGCGGACCAAAGTGCTGCGTTCCTTCTTTGCTATGTCGGGCACCCGCATGGCCGTAGTGGATAAAGGCCGGGCCGAAAAAAAAGCATTAACCCGCCCGGTAAATAAAATACTCCAGCCTTTAAAGTCTACGTTTCAGCGGTATGCCGATGTTTTTGAAAAGCTTCAAATGCCTATATCACTAGAGGTAAATAGCGGCGTTAAAAAAGCGCCGGTGCTGCCGGATTACCAGCAATTAAAGCAGGCAGGCTACCGCCTGGTGGGTATCGCACCTTTTGCACAGTACGACCGTAAAATGTACCCGCTGGAACAAATGAAGGAAGCCGTGCGCCTGCTGTTGCAGCACGGGGAAGTAAAGGTGTTGCTGTTTGGCGGCGGTAAAAAAGAAACCGAACTGCTACAACAATGGGAAGGTGAATTGAAGGGTACGCAATCCATGGCGGGCAGGATGTCGTTTGCCGAAGAACTACAGGTCATTGGCCAGCTGGATGTCATGGTCAGCATGGACTCTGCCAACATGCACCTGGCGTCTTTGTACGGTGTGCCGGTGGTTTCCATCTGGGGGGCTACCCATCCGTATGCGGGTTTTTATGGCTGGGGCCAGTCCCTGCACAATGCCGTGCAGGTAGAGCTGTATTGCCGCCCCTGCTCCGTGTTCGGCAACAAGCCCGGGGTTCGCGATGACCTGTCGTGTATGCATTCCATTTCACCGGTAATGGTTTATAATACCACTATGCAACAACTGGCTGCAGTAGGCGTGACACCTTAACGCTTTTCATTTCCAATTTTACCAATTTACTTGCCGGGTCGAACTAAAATGGTTTCGTATAAGGTGCAAAATGGTTCTGCTCTTTGTTTATTCAAGTCTTTCAAAAACCCATATAGCTTTATGGTTACGGTACTCGGGTATGGTCCAATCATTTCATTCTGTTGCTGAACACGCGGGCCTGGGTATTGATAAATCCTTTAATTTCCCATACCGATAAAACTTATGAAATTATTAGTGATCCGGTTGTCTGCCATCGGCGATATTGTGTTGACCACCCCTGTTTTGCGGTGCCTGAAAAAGCAGCTGCCCCAGGCCGAACTGCATTACCTGGTAGAGCCCGCCTATAAAGAAGTGCTGGCGCATAATCCTTACATCGATGTCCTGCACCAAACCGAACACAATTGGTTGACCACGATCCATGAATTAAAAAGCGAAAACTTTGACCGCATCATTGACCTGCAAAACAACAAGGATACCCAGTCGCTGGCAACGGCCCTGCAGGTGCCGGTTTCTGCGGTACAGCAACACGCCTTTAAAAAAGCCATATACACGCGGCTGAAGTGGAACGTGATGCCTCAAACACATGTGGTGGACCGGTATTTTCAAACCATTGCGCCCCTAGGTGTAAAAAATGACGGGGCCGGGCTGGATTACTTTATTCCACGGCTGGAAGAAGTGCCTTTCAAGGATATTCCTGCTTCGCACCACGCCGGTTTTATTGCCCTGGTGATCGGTGCTTCTTTTTTTACCAAAAGACTGCCGGTGGAACAGTGGAAGGCGTTGTGTGCCTCCATTCAACATCCTTTGATTTTGCTGGGTGGCCCCGCTGAAAGAGAGGCCGGAGCAGCCATACAGGAAATAGATCCCATCAAGATCTACAATGCCTGCGGCAAATTTTCTTTGAATGAAAGTGCCGACCTGCTGCGCAAATCCAAACTGGTGGTGGCGCAGGATACGGGCCTGATGCATATAGCCGCAGCTTTTAAAAAGCCCATCATCACCATCTGGGGCAGCACCACGCCGGCTCTGGGCATGACGCCTTACTTTGGTAACCATTTTTTACAAGGCAAGGGCCTGCCTCCTTACGAGGCCGTGCAGGTATACTCATTATGGTGCCGGCCGTGTACCACCGCAGGGCGGCACCAATGCCCGCAGGGCCACTTTAAATGCATGCGGCAGATCGATGTGGGGGAAATTGCGCTAAAGGTGCAGGCCCGGCTGCAGGCCGCCCGCTAAAACTCAAATTCTATCACCGAGTCATCGTGCAGGATGCGCTCAATAAAAAGCTTGTGGTTTTTTTGCGTGCCCTGTACCAGCCAGGTGCCGGTAATTTTTTCACCCACCTTGGTTTGCTTTATTCTTTTAAACCGCAGGTGGTATTGGCGAAACAGGTCTTCATATTGAAGCAGCAACTCGGGCTTGTAATGACTGATGATTTTATAGTTGTGCGACTGGTTGATCAGGTCGATCCATTTTTCCAGCCGGGTAAATAAGAAAAGAGAAGCCAGCACAATGGCGGTAGAAATGCCTACCAGTTGATAGGCGCCGTCTGCAATGCCCATACCCAGGGCGGCCACGGCCCAGATGGAGGCAGCCGTAGTGATGCCATTGATGCGGTCGCCGCTGCGGAAGATAACGCCGGCACCCAGAAAGCCAATACCGGTTACAATATTGGCGGCAATACGATCCGTGTCCGACCCGCCGATCTGAATGGAAAAGGTGGTAAACATAAAAGACCCCAGGCAAATCAGGATCATGGTGCGGAAGCCCGCCGACTTGCTGCGGTATTCTCTTTCCGCACCGATTAATCCGCCCACAATAATAACCAGCAGTAAACGAAACAGCAATTCCTCTATATCCGGCATAACTCTTTTTGTCTAAGATAATGAGTATTATGCCAGGGCAAGTAGGGGGCTGTTGTATTTACGCTTGGGCTTTACACCAGGATGGTGATAGCGGCCACAATGGCTACGCCAATAGCAATTAACAGGGCTTCCTGAACGCCGTCTTTGTGCAAAAGAGAGTTGAGTTTTTTCATACACAGAAGTTTAAATGTTTAAGCATGAATTAGCAGCTTTTCACAGGGCGTCGGAAGGGTAAACAGCTGTGTTTTAATAGGAGGGATTTATCGCTACAAATTAATGAAAAAACTTGGTATTTTAAAAAACTCATCCGGAAACCAGTTCGCTAAGTTCCAGCCAGCGCATTTCTTTTTCGTCAATGGTATTGTTTAAAAAGTTAATGCGGTCGGTGAGCTGTTGCAACTGCTCGTAGGGCAGGTTGGTGTTGTTCAATTGCTCATAGATGCTTTTTCTTTCTGTATCCAGGTCGGCCAGTTCTTTTTCCAGCAGTTCAAACTCCCGCTGCTCCTTGTAGGAAAGCTTGCGTTTGGTTTTGGCCGGTTCGGCCGCCGGGGCCGGTGTTGCAGCTACTGTTTTGGGTTCGGCCACCGTTTCTTTTTCTTTCAGCGATTCGCGGTACTGAGAGTAGTTGCCCGGAAAGTCGCGGATGTCACCGCCGCCTTCAAATACAAACAGGTGGTCTACCAGCCGGTCCATAAAGTAGCGGTCGTGGCTTACAATCAGCAGACAGCCGCCAAAGTCCAGCAAAAAATTTTCGAGCACCGAAAGCGTGGGCAGGTCCAGGTCATTGGTGGGTTCGTCCAGGATCAAAAAGTTGGGATTGCGGAACAAGATGGTCAGCAGGTGCAGCCGTCTTTTTTCACCGCCGCTCAGTTTGCTGATGTAGGTATACTGCTGTTCGGGCGGAAAAAGAAACAGGTTTAAAAACTGCGCCGCACTCAACGAGCCGCCATTCGCCAGCGGAAAGTTTTCGGCTATGTTTTTTACATATTCGATCACCCGCATATCTTCTTTGATCACCAGGCCGGTTTGCGAGTAGTTGCCAAACACCACCGTATCGCCAATGTTGATCTTGCCGCTGTCGGGCTGCTCCAGACCTTGTAAAATGTTGATGAAAGTAGATTTGCCGGCGCCGTTCTTACCCACAATACCGATGCGTTCGCCTTTTTTAAAAGTGTAGTCAAAGCCTTTTAAAATTACCTTGTCACCATAGCTTTTGTACACCTTTTTCAGTTCGGCCACCTTACCACCCAGCCGGTTCATTTTGGCCTGCAGTTCCAGTTGCTGTTGCTGCACTTGCTGTTTGGCTTTTTTCTCTACTTCGTAAAAAGCATCCTGCCGGCTTTTGCTTTTGGTGGTGCGGGCCTTGGGCTGTTTGCGCATCCACTCCAGCTCTTTTCGGTACAGGTTGCGGGCTTTGTCGATGCTGGCTGATTCGCTTTCTTCGCGGGCCGCTTTTTTTTCCAGAAAATTGGCGTAATCGCCTTTGTGTATGTACAGTTTGCCGCCGTCCAACTCCCATATTTCTTCGCAGACCGCATCTAAAAAATAACGGTCGTGGGTAACCAGCAGCAGGGTAATATTTTCCTTGTTTAAATAATGTTCCAGCCACTCCACCATTTCCACATCCAGGTGGTTGGTGGGCTCGTCCATGATCAGCAAAACGTGCTTGTGCTCAAAGCCAATGTCGATGAGGGTTTTGGCCAGGGCGACGCGTTTTTTCTGGCCGCCGCTCAGCGTGCCAACGGTTTGTTGCAACTGGTGAATATTGAGCTTGCCCAGGATCTGTTTGACTTTTGCTTCAAAGTCCCATGCGCCCAGTTCGTCCATTTGGGCCAGGCTGGTGGTGATGGCGGTGTCATCCGCGGCATCTACCGCGGCTTCGTAAGCTTTGATAGCATTGATGATGGGATGGCTGTGGTGAAAAATGTTGTCCAGTACGGTGGCGCCGTCTTTTAAGTGCGGCTCCTGCTCAAACAAGGCGACATCCACATCTTTGTTGATCCATACTTTGCCTTCGTCGGGAATATCTATACCGGCTATAATCTTCAGCAGAGTCGACTTGCCGGCGCCATTGCGGGCCACTATGGCAATTTTATCACCTTCGGAAATATGAAAAGAAATACCATCGAACAAAGGCTTTACGCCAAACGACTTGCTCAAACCTTCAGCAGACACATAATGCATGGCGCAAAAATAAGGTAGTCCGCATCAGTAATTAAAAAGCCCTCTGTTAAAAAGAGGGCTTAGCTGTTTAGCGGCTGGGCCGGTCCAGATCCCGCAGCCATTGTATTACTTCGTCTCTTGTTTTTCCCAGTCTCGTCTGCAGGCGTCCGTACAACTCTTCGTCTTTTCCTTCTTCATACCGCAGGTCATCATCGGTCAGGTCGCCGTGGGCTTGCTTTAACTTGCCTTTCAGCTCGTGCCAGCGGCCCTTGAGTTCTAATCTGTCCATAGTAAGTGTTTATGATAGGTTTTTAAAAAACTGTGCCATTTAACTAGGATTCACCGGCCAGGGCTGCATCAGCTTCAGGCAGCCCGGCAGTATGGCGGCATTTACCTGGCGGATGCGGCCCCGGTATTCCCCATCTACCTGAAAGTGCGCTTTTTTCAGCGTAGACATTTCCACTGTTTTGGTCGAAAATACTTCAATGCGGTTGGGGTGAAATGATTTGTCCGTTAGTATGGCTTTAAAAAGCTCAATCAGGTTCAGCTTTCGTACCACTACCACTTCAAACAGCCCGTCCGATATATCGCCTTCGGGGTTGATGTTGGCACCGGTACCGTATTTGCGGGCATTGGCCAGCACCACCATATAGGCTTTTCGCCTGATGGTTTCGGTATCGGTGGTAATGGTGACATGCATTTTCTGTTTTTCGTACAGCATCCGGAACACCGCTTTGCCGTAACCCCACATACCCCGTTTTTCCGATTGCTCAAAATACTTCACCAGCATGGCATTCAGGCCGATGTCGCTCAGGTGAATGCAGATTTCTTCCTCATTGATCCGGATCACATCAATGGGTTTGACCATGCCGTTCACCACAATGTCCAGTGCCGTATCGATATCAACAGGTATGCCCAGCTCCCGGGCCATGCCATTGGCAGAACCTGCGGGAATAATGCCCAGCGGCAGGGGCGAATGATACATGATTTCTGCCAGCATTTTAATGGTGCCGTCGCCACCCACACCTACAACCCGGTCGGGCTTTACCTGTTCGATATGACGTTGTACCGATATCTTATCGCTTTCACCCGTCAGCAGGTAAAAGTCCATAGAGTGTGGCGATTCTTTGAAGTATTCGCGAATGCGTTTTTCCCAGTCCGTTTTTTCTTTACCCCCGGAAATAGGGTTTATAATAAACAAGATCTTCAGTAACTCCTCTTTCTGCATATTTCTTGTATTGAAAAAATCATGCAAACCAGTAATCAAAATATGCCGCCCCAAAGTTTGAAGTCCCGACTGCTCCGCTGGCTTGGCCTTACAGATGAGGTTGTAATAAAAGTATACCATGGTTACGGGCATGCTAACCAACTGGCAATATATGGCCACGTGTTTCAGCTCAGCCCATTGCCCAGAACCCGGTATGGCAAAAGCATCATCAACAATACGCTGGCCCTGCTGCGGTTGTTTATGGTGAAGCCTTTGCCCAAAGCCGCTTTGCAGATGCAGTGGGAGGGGCAGATGCTCACCACACAATCGGATGAGGATGGGTTTTTTAAATTTGAGTGGAAAGACCAGCCGCCGCTGGAGCAGGGCTGGCACGAGGTGGTGGTGCAAATGATCAATACGGGCCATGAAGTGGTCAAAGAAGGAAAAGGTTCTATTTATATTCCTTATCCCACCCAGTATGGTTTTATTTCGGATATAGATGATACTTTTTTAATTTCCCATTCGGCCAACCTGCGCAAGCGCCTGTTTGTGATGTTTACCCAAAATGCCCGTAGCCGCCAGCCTTTTGAAGGCTCCGTCAGGCACTACCAGTTGCTGACCAAGGGCAATACCACGCCGGATGCGCCCAATCCGTTCTTTTATGTATCCAGCAGCGAGTGGAACCTGTACGATTACCTGCTGGAGTTTACCACCACCAACGGACTGCCCAAAGGTGTGTTTTTACTGAACGTACTAAAGCGGTTCTCACAGTTGCTGAAAACCGGGCAGAATAACCATGGAACCAAGTTCGCCCGTATTGTGCGGATTCTGGAAGCTTATCCCAAACAGCGGTTTGTGTTGCTGGGCGACTCCTCTCAGCACGATCCCTACATTTACGAAGCCATTGTCAAGCACTTTCCCAAGCAAATCCATGCCGTTTACATACGCGACATATATGCCAAAAACAAACAAAAGGTGCAGGATGTGCTGCACAAGATAGAAGGTGCCGGCGTACCCTGCTGTTTTTTTAAACACAGCTCCGAGGCCATTTTACACTCCAAAAAAATCGGGCTCATCACCGATACGGAAGCCGTAGAACAGACTCCGCTGGTGTCTTAAAATGGCTGTTGCCGGTTCAGGTGAATGGCACAATGTTTTTGTACTTTTTTGCAACGTTAAAAAAATAGGTTATGGAAAAAAATCTGCAGAGCGAAGAAGCCCTCAAAAAGTTTAAAAAACTAGTCGAAGAAGTTAATATATGCATGTTCATTACCGCTTCGCAAAGTGAACACGAACATACCCGGCCCATGGCCACCATTGAAGTGGAGGCTGACGGCACCTTATGGTTTTTTACCGACATCCGTTCTATAAAAGTAGAAGAAGTGCATACCAACCGCCAGGTGCATTTAACCTATGCCCACCCCGGCAAGGAAAGCTATATTGACGTGTGGGGCACCAGCAGCGTGGTTACAGACCGACTGCTGATCAAGGACAAATGGTCGCCTGTGGTAAAAGCCTATTTTCCAGATGGGGCCGACGATCCCAATCTGGCCCTCATGAAGGTGCAGCCTACGGAAGTTTATTACTGGGAAGCAGAAAGCGGTAAAATGGTGCAGTTTCTGAAAATGGCCACGGCGGCGGTTACCGGCAACACCCGTATTGCCCAGGGCAGTGAAGGCAAGCTCAACCTGTAAAAACAACTTTATTTTATTTTAAAGTCGTGCTATGGAGATGGCACGACTTTTTTTTCATTAGGGGCATGGAAGAAAAAAATTATACAGGTATCATACCTGATCATCATACCGGAAAAATAATCGATACCGAAGAAACGGTGGAACTGAACAGCAGCGAAGAAGCCCGGGCGTTTTTTCAAACCGTTAAAAGCCGGCTGCTGCAGGTGAACGGCTGGCACCAGCTGGCCGGAGCCCTTTCTGCCACTTTTCAGCTGGTAGACCCCAACGGGCAGGAAGTAAACCGGGAAGTGCAGCAGGGCGATTATTTTAAAATTGACATTCCCGGGCCCGGCCCTTCGGCCGGCGACGGGTACGACTGGGTAAAAGTGGAAGAAGTGCAGCAGGTAGCAGAAGGTGAGGTGGAAAGTGTGGGCATCCGCGTACGACCTGCCCCCAGCCCTTTGAACCAGGACAAGAACGTGGCGCACTTTTATTCGCCGGAGTCTACCAGTAATTTCACCGTTACCCGCGAAGGCAAAAAAATCACCGTCGGCATTTACGACCGCAACACCAAGCCCAATACAGAAGTGGATTCGGTAACCGATAAGCTGCGGGATACAACGGTAGGCGCAGGTGCGGTTGCCGCTTTTTCGAAGGTGCAGTGGAAAAACCTGGCCACCGGACTGTTGAAAAACCCATAAGACGGCACCAACCCGGTTGATCGTATTGTTTGCAGATGGGGTTAGGGAATCAATCCCATTTGCAAACAGGCTTTTTTTACTGGTTGTAGCAGAGATGAGCGTTTGGTGTGGTGCCGGTTCTAAGCTCGTTTGATGAATCAAGCCACTTAAAAATCAGGTGGTACCCGGTAGTAAAGGTCGCTGCCTTACCCAGGCTGAGCGGAGGATAGAACCCATTTAATTGCAGGATAAAAAAGTTGAGGATTATGAATAAGCAGGAATTCAGGAATAAGGTGGTGGTCATTACAGGTGCTTCGGCTGGCGTGGGCAGGGCAACTGCCTGGGAGTTTGCTAAACAGGGTGCCCGCGTGGTGCTGCTGGCCCGGGACCGGGAACAGCTGGAGGCCACCAAAAAAGAAGTAGAGCAACATGGCGGTAGTGCCCTGGTCATTCCAGTGGATGTGGCCGATGCCGATGCCGTAGAAGCCGCTGCCGACCAGGTGGAACGGGAGTGGGGGCCTATTGACG
>JAEWAC010000391.1 GCA_023391895.1 Bacteroidota bacterium | reverse complement strand
TCCTTCAGCAGGTCCATCACGCGGCCAATCTGTTTGTCCATATAGGTGATCATGGCTGCATAAGTAGACCTGGGATAAAGCGTAGATGCATACCCTTTTTCGCCCCGGTACGGCTTTTCTTCAAATTGCCCGATGTATTCCGCGACTGCTTCGTCCGGCGCCTGCAGGGAAACATGCGGACCGGTGTAGGGTAAATAAAGAAAGAAAGGCTGTTCCTTATGCTGCCGGATAAAGGCCAGCGTCTTTTCCGCCATTTTGGTGAGTGAATAGTCTTTTCCTTTGTAATAATCGAAATTAGCTTTTGCTGTATCGCCGGGAGACAAGGGCCGGTGCACGTAAATAAACGGGTTGTTGAGCGTGTCCCATTTACCATTTTCCCATAAATGGGTGGGATAAAAATTATGCGCCTGCTTTTGATCGAGGTAGCCATAAAAATAATCAAACCCCTGCTGGTTGGGCTCTCCGGTGGTATTGACCATACCCAGGCCCCATTTACCAATAGCACCCGTTGTATAACCGGCCTCTTTCAGCATTCTGGCCAACGTATATGTGCCTTCCGGAAGCGGCATTTGCCCGCCTTCTTTTTCATCTTCAAAACCACCCAGCTCATAGTTACCGCGTATATAAGAGTGGCCGGCATGTTTGCCGGTCAGCAAAATGGCGCGGGCCGGAGCACAAACCGGCGAACCGGAATAATGCTGGGTAAAGCGCATGCCATCTTTGGCCAGCCGGTCCAGGTGAGGCGTTCTTATTTTAGTTTGGCCATAACTGCCTAATTCTCCATAGCCCAGATCATCCGCATAGATATAAATGATATTGGGCTTTGCCTGTTTTTTCTTTTGGGCCCAACAGGTTATAAAACAGGTAATCATCATTAAAACAAAACCGAACTTCTTCATAACGCCTAAATATAAATGAAACTAATGGTTAAGGCCTGTGAGACAGGCAGGAACCAACAGAACGAAGGATTACCCTTACCTTTCTGTCATCAACTGCATCACACACGGCATGACGGCCTTACTGTTTTAAAAGCTTTTGGCTGGCGTGCCGGCTTCACTGCGTAAGATGGTTCCGGCCTCTTTGTCATCGTATTGTTCCACCAGCTTGTCTAACTGCCGTTTTAAATCGGCTGTAATTTTTTCGTAGCCTTTTTTACCATACAGGTTTTGCATCTCCGCGGGATCTTTCCGCAGGTCGTACAGTTCCCATCCTTCTACTCGTTTGTAAAAACGAATCAGCTTGTAGCGGCCCGTTCTGATGCCCAGATGCGGGGAAACGGCATGCTCTCCGTTCTCGTAATAATGATAATACAATGCCTCGCGTCCTTTGGCTTTTTCGTGCGTTACCAGCGGCAAAATGGACTGGCCCTGCATATCGTTAGGTATCGTTACACCAGCTGCAGCCAGTAAGGTGGGGGCAATATCCAGGTTCATCAACAAATTATGGTTTACGGTACCGGATTTTACTACGCCCGGATAGCGCATGACCATGGGTGTTCGAAAAGATTCTTCATACATAAACCGCTTATCAAACCATCCATGCTCGCCCAGGTAAAAACCCTGGTCGGATAGATAAATAACAATGGTATTTTGGGTTAGCTGGTTCCGGTCCAGGTAATCCAGTGCACGGCCGATATTGCGGTCCAGCGATGCGGCGGTGCTGAGATAATCGCGCAGGTAGCGCTGGTACTTCCATTCCGTAAGTGCCCGGCCGGTAAGGTTGCGGGCCTGCAGGTCCTGCTGTATGGGCTGGTAGTAAGCATCAAAGGCCACCCTTTGTGCGGCATTCATCCGGGTGATATTTCCGTCCTTGACTTCACCGGAAAACATCTTCAGGTCATAACCCATGATCATGGTTTTTTCGATCGACATGTCCTGCACCTGGGCCGCCTTTCTGCCGGTGTAAGCATCATAAAAGTTATCCGGCAGAGGAAAGTTGACACTATCAAAAAGGCCCATATCAGCCGTATCGGGTAGCCAGGTGCGGTGGGTGGCTTTATGACCAATAACCAGGCAAAACGGCCGGCTGCGGTCTCTTTGGTCCAGCCACTGCTCCGCCACGTCTTCCACCACATTAGACACATAGCCTTCAATCCGTTTGCGGCTGCCGTCCATCATTAAAAAATCCGGGTTGTAGTAATGTCCCTGCCCGGGCAGTATCTGCCAGTAATCAAATCCCTGTGGCTCGGTTTCCAGGTGCCACTTGCCGATCCACGCCGTTTGATAGCCGTTTTTACCTAACTCTTTGATAAAGCTATTCTGACTGCCGTCAAAACGGGAGTGCTCGTTGTCCTTGAAACCATTTTTGTGGCTGTACTTGCCGGTTAAGATCACCGCCCGGCTGGGGCCGCAGATGGAATTGGTAACATATGCTTTTTGAAACAAAACTCCTTCTTTAGCAATGCGATCGATATGAGGTGTTTGCGCCAGCTTACTGCCGTAAGCGCTGATGGCCTGGTAAGCATGATCGTCTGAAACAATCAGCAGGATGTTAGGCCGCTGCTGCGCATGAAACGTTAATACAGCTACAATGGCCAGCAAAAACAAGATTATTTTTTTACGCATCATAGTATTCTATCATTCAGGGCGAAATACAACTTTTACGAACCCAACCTTGAGTCGACAGATGCCCGGTTAAGATAACAAGGCAAGATCTATATCAGCTTTTCCCAACCTCACACAGCCACCGGCACTTCATGACCAGGAGCGGCTTCTTCAAAAGATTATATCTTTTAATCCAAAAGCGTCTTGTCATCCGCGTAAACCGGCGCTGTTACTGAGTAAATGTATTTCTTTTACAAGCGCCTTCATCGTGCAATCGGTTGCACCAGTTTACTCCCTGCAACCGGAAGAGCATTCTTTCAAAAAGCTATGTATTGCGTAATATCACGACAAGTACCGCTGCTTAAGAACTTACCGGCACATCACCATTTGTAAACGAAGCTCGGGCAAAACCCTGATGAGAAATAAAATACTTTAACGCTTTCCATGCCTGCGGTCATAACATAGCCATGCATGCAACTTCTTCAAAAACCCAAATCAGCTTCAGCTTTATTTTATAATATTCCTGTCTTCAGCTTATAGCTTGAGAAAACATTAGGCTGTGTTACCAACTTTTTCAAAAACCCATATGCCATCAGGTGACTAGACAAAGCGAGCAGATTCACAACACCGCCCCTATTTCTCAGGGAAAACACTTCTGCAGCTCAACCCAAACGGGCTAGTACAAAAAAACCTGCCCACTTGCACTTCACCCAACTTTTATGACACCGGTTGCGGTCTCCGCATTTGCTGATTTATCAAGGGTGTATGATCAGGAAGACAAAGGCTACCAAATTAACCAAAAGCACCACTCCATAAATGATATTACTCCTGCCTCTGCTGAGGGATAGCATGACTGTGAAAACCGATAGTCCTAATAATATGATGGATTTAATGTCCAGTCCAAGGATCACTTTCATGTCATAGATGTTGCAAACCACGGCTACACAAGGAATGGTTAAGCCTATACTGGCCAGTGCAGATCCCAGTGCCAAGTTCAAACTGGTTTGCAGCTTATTATTTTTGGCGGCAATCACGGCGGCCATTCCTTCGGGCAACAAGACGATGGCTGCAATGATGATTCCCACTAAAGCCTGCGGCAGGTTATAGCCAACAATAATTTGCTCAATTTTCGGGGAAAGGGTCTTTGCTAGTAGAACCACAATGCCTAGGCTCACTATAAGAAATAAAAGGCTGGTTATAAATACCCAATTGCTGATGGTAATGATCTTTACTTTCTCATCTTCCTTAATGGAAAGAAAATACTCCCGGTGCCTGGTGGTTTGGGCAAATAAAAAGAAACCATATATGATCATGCAGGCAATAGAAACAAAAATGAGTTGCGGTGTAGAATAATAGGGCCCTTGAATACTATTGGTAAAAGTTGGAAATACCAGGGTAAAAATAATGATAGAGATCAATGATACCAGGGCTATCGTTACAGAATGCTGGGAAAAAGTCTGCTCGTGATGTTTCAATCCTCCAATAAAAAGACATAAGCCTACAATTCCGTTTAAAATGAGCATGGTGGCAGAAAACACGGTGTCTCTTGCCAATGAAATCGCCTGCTCCCCTCCTGTTACCATCAGGGACACGATAATAGATACTTCGATAATTGTGATTGCAATGGCAAGAATAATGGTTCCATAGGGTTCTCCAACCCGGTGAGCAATGATTTCAGAATGATGCACGGCCGACATGACGCTCAGGATCAACAGCACACTTGCCAAAATCTGGAAGATGCTACTGTTGTGAATCAGTCCTGAAAAAAACAAAATCCAGGCAAGAGCCGGAATGATAGTGGTCCATTGTAGTAATAATCTCATTGGTTAAGTTAAAAAGGATTAAAAAAAATTTCAATCAGGCCTTTACCTCTGCCTATTTTATCTAATTGAAGTATTGTACAGTTACAACCACTCCCCTGATGGATTAGCCGAAGATTGCTAAATATCCAACTGACATTAATGTTCTTTTAGACACAAGAGCAGGCCCGTAAGAGTACGTGATACTGATTTGAGCACGAATGATGGATAAAAATTAGAAGGAATAAAAATGGATAAACACTCACCAGAAGTTATGCTTAGGAAAAAGCAAGCGCCACTTGGTCATAGAAACCCAGGAGATCAATACTGTTTTTTTGAAATGAACAGCGTAAACTAATCCTAACAAATAGGACAAATCTTTAAAGGAGGAAGGAAACTGATTCAGGTTTTTAAGCCGTAATGGATGAGGTGCTTTTGCAACTGGCTGGATG
>JAEWAC010000375.1 GCA_023391895.1 Bacteroidota bacterium | reverse complement strand
CGCACCACGCTGCAGGCCTTGTATGCCATTTACGACAACTGCAACAGCTTGCACACCAACGCCTATGACGAGGCTATTACAACACCAACAGAAGAAAGTGTGCGTCGGGCTATGGCGATTCAGCTCATTATCAACCGCGAGCTGGGTTCGGCCAAAACCGAAAACTTTATCCAGGGCTCTTTTGCCGTGGAGGAATTAACCAACCTGGTGGAAGAGGCCGTGCTGGCGGAGTTTGACCGTATCAATGAAAGAGGCGGTGTGCTGGGAGCTATGGAACGCATGTACCAGCGCAATAAAATTCAGGAAGAAAGCCTGTATTACGAACACCAGAAACATACGGGTGAATTACCACTCATTGGCGTGAATACGTTTTTGAATAAGGCCGGCAGCCCCACCGTATTGCCAGCCGAGGTCATCCGTTCTACCAAAGAAGAAAAAGAACAGCAGATCCAAAACCTGCATGCCTTCTGGAAACGCAACGAAGACAAGAGCGAAGCGGCATTAAAGCAGTTGAAAGAAGTAGCCATTGCCAACGGTAACCTCTTTGCCGAGTTGATGGAAACGGTAAAATACTGTTCGCTGGGACAAATTACTCATGCCTTGTACGAGGTGGGTGGGCAATACCGAAGAAATATGTAACCGCCTTCATAAAGTAAAGCGCCCCGCCAGTAGCGAGGCGCTTTTGTTAAACCAAACACATGCGCTGCTAAAGGTGTGCCCTTCGGCTTGGCATCATCTTTTTATAGGTCATTGATGATTTGAGGCATATGAAAAAGAAGATGAACCGCACCGTTTGGGTCCTGCTTGTAGCAGCCGGTTGCAGCACCGGGGTAATGGCACAAGACAAAAAGATGGAAACCGACCGCCCCAGCGAAACACAAACACCCGAGCTCACCGAAAAAGGTTATTTGCAGGCAGAAACGGGCTTTAGAAAAGAGCAGCAGGATAAAGACGCTTATTTGCTGTTTCATCCTACCACCATCCTCCGATGGGCACTGTCCAGCCGGCTGGAACTGCGGTCTGAAATCACGGCCGAAACCCTTAAAAACAAAGGCATGGGCAAAGAGGAATACGGCCTGATGCCGGTGGAGCTGGGTTTTAAGGCCAAACTGCTGGAAGAAAAAGGCGCCCTGCCGCAAACCACTTTTCTAGCGCAGGTAGGGGTGCCTGCATGGGCTTCCAAAGATCACCGGGTGCCGCATGTTTATCCCCGGCTGCGGTTGTTGTTTCAAAACAGCCTGACCGACCACATCAAACTGGGTTATAACCTGGGCGCAGAATGGAGCGGAGATGAAACCGCACCGCAATGGATCTATACTTTTTCACCCCAGTTTGATGTGGGCGATAAATGGCTGGTGTTTATTGAAAGCTATGGCAATTTGCAAAAAGGGCAGGCCCCACAGCACGTACTGGATGGCGGGGTGGCTTACTATATTAGCAACAATGTAATGCTGGATGTATTTGGTGGTGCCGGACTGAACCATGCCGCCCCCGATTATTTTATTGCATCCGGCATATCTTTTCGCATCAAGCCTTAAACTTTGAGCCACTTACCGGGTCTGACAGCTGCGATATGGATTTTTAAAAGAATTTACGGTGGGGCTCAGGTATCCGTTTGCAGGAGTTTCCCTGTTGATTCCATCAGGTCCGGTTTTGATGCTTTTTTAAAATTGCCATACTTTTTGACCCTTTGTTATCCTGGCGCCGGATGAAGAAAGCAACCTGCCTGTTTGTTTTTATACAAAAGCAGTCCTGTTGATACAAGGTGGTCAAAGTCGTTTTCAAGAAATAGTCCAAAAGCTATATCTTGATTGTTTGTTCATCATGTACCCAAATGAATGCTGCTATGGAGATCCTGTTGCAAAAACTAACGCACCTGCAGGAAATATGGAAAATCTCAGCGCCCAAAGGTTATCTAAAACGGACCTGGCAAGGCATTCTGCAAATGCTGCAACAGATCAAGTGTATTGGACTTACGCCTGGCATGGGCGAATACGACAAACGCAAACTGGGTATCTTCAACCTGCTTAATTTTTTTCAGCTCCTCAGCGGCATTGTTGTTCCGGCTATCGGCCTGTTCAATCATGAGCAGCTACCCGCCACGGCCTGGTTGGTGGCCAGCTTACCCGCCCTGGTGAGTGTGCTGGTGCTGTGTCTTAACTATTGCCACAAACACGAACTGGCGCTGCTGTCTTATTTTATCCTGTACCCGTTTTTTACCTGCGTGGTGTACATCAACGGCATGAACCTGGGTGTGGCTTCATTCTTTATCCTGTACGGCGTGTTGTCTGTATTTTTTCTGCAGGACACGGGCTACATGTTGTTTACCATTGCCTGGTCCATGCTCAGTTATTATATACTGGCCGTGGTGCTGAAAAACTATCGTTACCAGCTGGAGGTGCTCAACCAACCCCTTTACCTTTTTAACCAGTTTCTGGCTATTGTTTTTATTTACTACGGGCTGTGGCTTATAAAAAAAGAAAACAACGGCTACCAGTTCAGCATACTGAAAAAGAACCGCATCCTGCACCGCAAAAACCTGAAAATAAAACGCCAGAAAGAAGAGATCAGCCACAACGCCCGGCTGCTGCAGGCACAGGCAGAAGAGCTGCACGAGCTGAATGCTTTAAAGAACAAATTGTTTTCGGTGATTGCCCACGACCTCAAATCGCCCATGTATGCGCTGCGCAATCTTTTTAGAAACGTGCAGCAGTACAACCTGCCAGCTGATGAAGTAAAAAGCATGGTGCCTGATGTGGTGAATGACCTGAACTATACCATTGGCCTGATGGAAAACCTGCTGCAGTGGTCCAAGAGCCAGATGGAAGCCAATGGCCTACAGGCGGATGCGGTGGAGGTGTCGCAACTGGTGCAGGACGTGGTACGGCTGGTACGGCTGCAGGCTGCTGCCAAAGACATTTCAATAAGCTATACGGATGACGCGCCGGTTTATGCCTGGGCTGATAAAGACATGATCACGCTGGTGTTGCGCAACCTGCTGACCAATGCCATTAAGTTTACGCCGCATGGGGGCCGGGTTTCTATCATGGTGAACCAGTGTGCCGGTTTTGCCGAGGTGGCGGTGCAGGATACCGGCTGCGGCATCAGTGCAGAGGCCTTGCAACAAATTCACGCTAATCAATTTTATACCACCAAAGGCACGGCCAGCGAAGGCGGCACGGGCCTGGGACTGATGCTGTGCAAAGAATTTTTAAGCCGCAACGGCGGACAACTGCACATAGAAAGCCAAAAAGGCAAAGGCAGCACGTTTTCGTTTACCCTGCCGCTGCCGGCTTGATAGGCTTGGGGAGAATTAATAATGAAGAATGGAGACCATATGAGGTTTTAAAGATGTTGAGTGATGGATGGAAATGATAAACTTCTTCAAAAACCCATAGGGCGGCCCCTCCCTCTGCTTCTTCCCAGATGGAGAGGGAGGCCCGGCATTAGTCTTTTATTAAGCATTAGAATGAACGTATGGGCTTTTGAACCATTCTGAAATAAAGATGTAAAGCCGTCAACTGATTTAAAAGTCCATATGGGGTTTTGAAGAAGTTATTCTATGCTCAAAAGCTATCAAAATAAACAAAGCACCCTCACCCTTGTCATCCCGACCCTGAGCCGGGACCTCCTGTACCTTCGAGCATCTTTTCCTTTGTGTTTCCTTTATGTCTTTGTGGCCCTAAAAAACATCCCTCACAACAACTCTTTCAAAAACCCATATCGGAAAGTGACCGGTAATCGTTGATGGTTGGCCGTTGATCGTAGACAGAAAGTCTTTTAAATACCCATAGTGACTATTATCCAATCTGCGAAATCCCTCTAAAATCCGTGAAATCTGTGATCAACTTTAAACTACCCTCCCTAACTCCACTCCAGGTCTTCTTTTTCTTCTGCTTCTTTTTGTTCCCGGGCTACCCTGGCGCTGAGCCAGATGCTCACCTCGTACAGCACCAACAGGGGCACCGATACAATGATCTGGCTGATGATATCGGGTGGGGTAATCACTCCGGCCACCACAAGAATAATAACAATAGCATATTTACGCACACTGCGCAGCCAGTCAGGCGTGACCAATCCTACTTTGGAAAGAAAATACATCACCAGCGGTAACTGGAACGCTAGACCCGTGCCTAGTATGAGCGGGATCAACGTATCGATATAACTGGTAATGGTCCACTGGTTCACGATGCTTTCGTCCAGCTGGAAGTTGGCAAAGAAGTTAACCGTATAAGGGGCAATGACAAAATAACCAAAGCTGACACCCATGAAGAACAGGAGCGACACCCAAAAGATCACGCCGCGGGTTTTGTTCAGCTCTTTTTTGGTAAGGGCGGGTTTGATAAACTTCCAGAACTCGTAAAACACATATGGAAATGAAATGATCAGCCCGCCAATGATGATCACGGTAAAGAACATGCTGAACTGCCCGCTCACCGAAGTGCTTTGCATTTTTACGCCGATTTCTTTCATGCACAGGGCATCGCCCAAGCCCATGGCGCGGCCTGCCTTACAAAGCCAGGCATAGGTAGGAAAGTCGGCATGGGTAGGTCCCATCAGCACCTTTTTTACAAAAAAATCGTTATAGACGGCAACAATAATACCGCCCACAACAATTGCTAATACGCTGCGAAATAAATGACCGCGTAAAACCTCTAAATGATCTATAAAAGACATTTCGGACTGGTCACCGTTTCTATTTCTATTAAATAATGCCATTGGTATAAAGTGCGGCAAAGATAATGCGTAGCCGACCGCAGTAAAATAAAAAAGCCCGTAATATATACGGGCTTTTTGAAGAATGGGCTTTCAAAGCCTATTTGGTTTCTAAAGCTTTGTTAATTAAAAATACCAGGTTGCCGCGGTGGGCCCGGCTTTCTTCGTTGGAAGAAACAGCCGTAGCCATTTGCGCCTTGATTTTTTTCAATGCGTGCAAAGCGCCCGCCTGGGCTATATCGTCGTGCGAAGATTTATCGCCGATGATGCTGATCAGGGCCTCCACGTAAGTTGTTTGCAGGTACTGGCGGTACACATTGACATTGGATTTTAAATCCGCCGCAAAAATACCCGTGTTCAGGTCGTTCAGTACGTCGGCTACGCTGTACTGGTTGCCGTACAGGCGGCTGTTGGTGACGCGCTGCAACGTGGCCGGGTGTAAAATGTGGGCCAGCGCACCCATCACCTGGATGTTCAAAATAGTGTTGGTGATTCTATAGTCATCGCCGGTGCCGGACTGGTTGAACATGCGGCGCTGCGGCTGCAGGTAAGCAAAAACAGCGG
>JAEWAC010000366.1 GCA_023391895.1 Bacteroidota bacterium | reverse complement strand
CTTTCCGTTCTCCAGTGTAAGGGTCATCTTTTTAAACAAAGGTGTACCCAATACGTACTGGTCTGTGCCGGGGCAAACGGGGTAAAAACCCATAGCGGAGAAAACATACCAGGCGGACGTTTGTCCATTGTCTTCATCACCACAATAGCCATCCGGTGCGGGGGTATACAACTGATCCATCACCCGGCGAATCCAGTACTGGGTTTTCCAGGGCTGACCGGCATAGTTGTATAAATAAATCATGTGCTGAATGGGCTGGTTGCCGTGGGCGTATTGTCCCATGTTCATTATCTGCATTTCCCGGATCTCGTGGATCACACCGCGGTAATAACTTTCATCAAAAATGGGTGGCATAGCAAATACGGAATCCAGCATTTTTACAAACATGTTATTGCCGCCCATCAGCTGTTTCAAGCCTTCAATGTCGTGGAAAACACTCCAGCTGTAATGCCAGCTGTTGCCTTCGGTAAACGCATCACCCCACTTGAAGGGATTGAACGGTTTTTGAAAACTGCCGTCCTTGTTTTTGCCCCGCATTAATTTGGTCTCGGGATCAAACAGGTGACGGTAATTCTGGCTGCGTTTGGCATACAAGTCAATTTCCTCTTTGGGACGCTTCAGTGCTTTGGCCAGTCGGTAAATGGTAAAATCGTCATAAGCGTATTCCAGTGTACGGGCAGCATTTTCATTGATCTTTACATCATACGGCACATACCCCAGTTCGTTATAATATTGGGCACCGGCACGGCCTACAGCGGTCAGCGGACCTTCGTTATTAGCGCCATGCAACAAGGCCTCGTACAGGGTGTTGATATCGTAACCCCGCAGTCCTTTGATGTAGGCATCGGCTACTACAGAGGCGGAGTTATTGCCCACCATCACGTTGCGAAAACCCGGACTGGACCACTCAGGCAGAAAGCCGCCTTCTTTATAGGCATTGACCAGGCCTTCCTGCATCTCCTGGTTGATGGAAGGATACATGAGGTTCAAGAAAGGATACAATGCCCGGAAGGTGTCCCAGAAACCCGTACCGGCAAACAAACGGCCCGGCAGTATTTTGCCATTATAAGGACTGTAGTGCACGATGTTGCCCGCCGCATCCAGCTCGTAATGCTTTTGCGGGAACTGCAACATGCGATACAGGCAGGAGTAAAATGTACGCACCTGCTCCACGGTTCCGCCTTCTACCTGCAACCGGCTCATTTGCTGGTTCCAGGCTGCTTTGGCTTTTCTTTTAGTGGCTTCAAAACCATCACTGGCCAACTCCCGCTTCAGGTTCAGTTCCGCCTGCTCAAAAGAGATAAAAGAAGAAGCTACTTTGAGATGCACCTGCTCGCCTTTGGCGGTGCGAAAACCAATCACAGCGCCGGCATGATTCGCCTGCATTTCCAAAGAATCTTTCACCAAAGTACTGTCACGCCAGGTATGAGAAAGCTGAAAAGGCTTATCGGCATAGATCACAAAATAGTTTTTAAAGTCTTTGGTCACACCGCCACTGTTGCGGGTGGTATAGCCAATGATCTTTCTTTCTGCCGGCAGCACTTTTACGTAAGATCCACGGTCAAAAGCATCAATCACAATAAAGGCGCTGTCTGTTTGCGGAAAGGTAAAACGAAACTGGGCGGCTCTTTCGGTGGGTGTAAGTTCGGTGGTTACATCGGCATCAGCCAAGTACACACTGTAGTAATACGGCTTGGCCACTTCTGCCTTGTGCGAAAACCAGCTGGCGCGGTCGTCCTGCCGGAATTTTAATTTACCGGTGACCGGCATAATGGAAAACTGGCCATAGTCGTTCATCCAGGGCGAGGGCTGGTGGGTTTGCTTAAAGCCGCGGATTTTATCGGCACTGTATTGATATTGCCAGCCATTGCCCATAGTTCCGGTCTGGGGTGTCCAAAAGTTCATGCCCCAGGGCACGGCAATAGCCGGATAGGTATTCCCATTGGACATACTCACTTTGGAATCCGTACCCATGAGCGGATTGACCCACTCTACCGGATCCGTTACTTTGGTGACTAACTGACTAACGGAAGCCAGATAGCCCCCCAATGCCAAAACTAATAATGAAAGCTTTTTCATGACAAAATTAATAAGGTTTAAAACAGCATAATTTTTCAGGTATATATTTCCTCGGATATTGAATGGCAGTCCGGCAAAAACTTATTTCTTTTTTGTTACTCCAAACACTAAAGACTTCTATCGGCTGCCGTTAATTTTTTATAGTGCTATCAAAGTACCATTTCTCAGCAAACAATATTATTAAGTAATTCTTTCAAAAGCCCATAGCAGAAGAAATATTTTTAAATCTATAGTCCTTGAATCAGTTATTGTATTCGGTTAATAAATGTGCAAAAGAAAATATTAACTCCACCAAAAAAATTACCAGGGCATAAGCCCTGGTAATTGGATATTCAAAGTAAAACAACAAGCGTATTCTGCAATTAAATTAGTAACCAGGATTTTGTTTTAGATTAGGATTTAAAACAATTTGCTGGTTAGGAATGGGATAAAGCTCCCTAGTTTTAGAGGAAGGCTCATGATCCCACCAGGAGGCAGTGGTTAACAAATTCCAGCGGATTAAATCCTGGCGGCGCCAGCCTTCGAAAATAAATTCACGGCCTCTTTCAGCCAACAGTTCGTCTAAAGTCAAGGTAGTAGTTGTATAAGCTTCAGCCAACCAATCAGCCTCAGAAAATGCCCGCTTCTTACTGTCATTGATCAACCGCACAGCCTCTTCATTGGCAACACCACCATTTTTACGCATTATAGCTTCAGCTTTAGCAAAATAAACCCAGGTTAAACGATATAAATGCCAGTCCGTGCTATTGTAGTTCGGATGGGGTGCCGGAATACCACCAGGCCCGGCATTCTGGTTACCTAGTTTGTATTTATTGAAACGTACACCACTGTTTTCTTCACCTAGTGACATGTTAGACGGAAGGGCATCCCGCTCTGCCTCGGTTTGCACACTGGAGTTTTTTCTGATATTATCTACAAATACTAAAGGCTTGCCATTATATTCATTACCCCCTAAAGCAATAACTGGCTGGTTTGGATCATCGAAACGCATTTGCGGACCATGAAGTAACCATCCCGTTTTTCTCAGATCATTATCTCTAAAAGTGGAAAATACGCCAGGAATCAAAACCATCCCATCGTTTCCGTTTCTGTGGCCACCGTAAATATGACGCTGGTCAAAATGATAAAACTCGCTGGGCCATGATGGGGCAAAATTTCCGGCCTGGAATTCGTAAGCAATGGAGAAGATAGCTTCTTTTGACTTATGATTATCAGGCTTGAATGCATCCTGAATATTGGGATCCAAGGCCATGGCACCATTTTGACCACCAGCTTCACCGCCTATCAGTTTGTTAGCAGCGGCAATACAATCATCCCACCTGGGGGTACCGGTCCATACTTCTGCATTCAGGTATAGCTCCACCAGCATAGCATAAGCACCAGCCTGGCTTATACGACCAAGCATGTCTTGGGAATGCTTGGGTGCCTTATCAATATTGTCTTTTATTTCTTTTTCAATAAACTGAAACACTTCGGTGCGGGATGCAGTTGCTGGGTTCAAAGGCACACCTACCTGCGTAACAATGGGTACATTACCCCAGAGATCCATGATTTTTAAATAATGGTAGGCCCTTAAAAGCTTCAGTTCTGCTATATAGGCGTCTTTCTCCTGCTGGGTAATGCCCATGCGGGAAACATCTCTTTTCTCCAGTGTTTCAATAGGCTCTGTACATAAGCCGAGCCCCCACCACATCAACTGCCAGGCACGGTTTAAATCACCTTCATCGTTGGTCCAGGTATGGTAATGCAATCTTTTCCATTTGCCACCATCTTCCCCGTGACGGCCTTTTGTAGGCCAGGCAATCTGGTCTGCAGCCAACTCACTAAATCGGTACCAACTGGGTTGACCAGAAGGCGTGGCCCAAGCATTGGCATGGGTATAAGGCCGCAATACTGCGGAAATCACCTCGTTTTTATTATTATAAAAGGCATCTGATATGAGTTCGCTATAAATATTTTCATCCAATTTGGTACAGGCATTCATTGCAAATAAGGGTAATGCAATCGCCGTATATGTAATTAACTTTTTAAAATGCTTCATCTGTGTTCTTTTTGGTTGTTTACCAATCTTTTTTAAATCTTGTGAGGTTTAAACTTTTATAAACCAATTAAAAACCCACGTTTACGCCTACTAGAATAGAGCGGGTGCTGGGGTAAGGTCCCCTTTCATCAATACCGGCGCCTAATCCAAGGTCGTTTACAAAGTCGGGATCATTACCAGTGTACTTGGTGAACGTCAGCAAGTTTTGGCCGGTAACATACAACCTTAAGTTGCGGATATAGGAAGTCTTAAGTTTGAAATTGTAACCCAAAGTAGCTTCATCCAGTTTTACAAAGTCGCCTGGCTCAATGTAATAATCGGAATACATGTAAGTACTTTTAATGTGTGCGTACTTATCGAATGCACTTCTTAAAAGATTGGTTTTGGTAATTTGATTACCATAAGACAATGCCATTGTGTTCAAAATGTCATGTCCAAATTTTCCTCTGAAAAACAAACTTAAATCCAGGTTTTTATAACTGAATTGATTTGTCCAGGAGGCATAAAACTTAGGAATAGCATTACCAAGTATAGCAAAGTCCGTTACTGTTTTATCAGTTGAAGTATTAATATTAGCATTTGGAACCTGCTCACCCTTTCTGTTATAAAAAAGCCAATCACCATTGGCATTAAAGCCGGCAAACCGCTTGCCCCAGAATTCTCCAATATTGCCTCCTTCATATATCCGGATGGCATCGCCCAATGCACCAAAACCGCCAATGCTACCTGCCGTTAATAAATTCAACTTGAATACATCTCCAGATAACTTGTGCATTTTATTCTTTGCAGTACTACCTGTAAAGTCCATATTCCAGTTGAAAGCCTTACCACGAATAGCAGCAAAATTCAAGGTTAGTTCAATACCCTTAGCAGTGATGGTGCCTACATTATATAAGATGTTTTCTCTTACAAAAGGAGGCTGAGCCGATGAATAGGTTTGCAAAAGGTCTTCTACAGTACGGTCATATACTTCCAGAGCTCCACCCAAACGATTATTAAATAAAGAAAAGTCAATACCAATATTTAATTCCTTCTTCATTTCCCACTTTAAGTCCGGATTCGGGTTTCTATTTGGACCGTATGTTTGACGGTACTGTCCATCAGGGTATCTATAGATGCCACCTGTACCTAAGGTTACCAAAGAGGAATAGTTGGCTATGTTCTGGTTACCGGTAACACCATAACCTACCCTTAACTTCAGGTTGTTTATAAAATTTATGTCGCTCATGAATGCCTCTCTGCTGATGTTCCAACCAGCGGACACAGCAGGAAAATTACCCCACTTATTATTGGCGCCAAAGCGGGAAGAACCTTCGCGACGCAGGATGAATTGCGCCATATATTTTCCGGCATAATCATAGTTCACCCTTCCAAAGAAAGCAATCAAGGTATTATCACCTTTACCACTGCCCATTCCGGCTTTTCCTATTCCTAACTGGTTACCAGTACCTATATTGTTTTCTCTGAAAACATCATTAACAAAACCAAAGTTGTTAGCATTAAAATTTTCCGATACAAAATAGCGATAACTGTAACCACCAATTGCAGATACATTATGATCATTTTTAACTTTAGTGGTATATTCAATGGTAGGTTCAAAAGCATAATCATTAGACAAAAGGGTGCTTCGGGATGCATAACCCAACCCCTGATAATCTTCAATCGATGATTCAGAAGCGAGTTCTCTGTAAGCTCCATCTATATAACTGTTCCTTTGAACCGAGCCAAACAAAGAAGCTTTTAATCCTTTTATCAGCTCCAATGCCACCCGAGCATCAGCTGAAGTAGTTTGCTGCTGCCTTTTGTTGGTCTCCTGATGAAGCCGTGCCAGCTGATTGGTGCTGGTAGGCTCAAAATACCAGGTACCATCAGGCCTAAAATGAGGAAGCGTTGGATTCTTCGTAAGTTGGTCTTCCCAGCCACCGCCGCCCAATAGGTTGGCATTGTTGAAATTGGTGGCAAGATTTAACTGTACGCTTAATTTATCATTCAAACCTTTTTGATTGATATTCAAGCGACCACCATATTCTTTACGGCCATTTTGCAAAGCAAATCCCTGCAAATCTCTATAAAACAAGCTCGCCCTGTAGCTGGTTCCAGCCGCACCACCAGAGAGCGCTACTGTATGATACTGGGACAGATTTTCATGATTGATAAGGGCATCAAAAAAATCGGTGGTATTGCCGTAATCTGTATAGTGAGCCGGGTTCAGTTCGCCAGAAGCCAGTTTAGCCTTAAACTCTTCGGGAGTCAAAAAATCAGGTCTTTTGGCCAGGTATTCTTTCCTGAAATAATTGGCATACTCAAACCTGGCAGGTCCAGGCCGGCCTTTTTTGGTAGTTACCAATATTACACCTCCATTGGCTTGTGTGCCATAGATTGCAGCCGCTGAACCGTCTTTCAAAACGTCAATAGATTCGATATCTTCCTGCTGCAACAAATCCAGGTTGCCGCCGGGAATACCATCAATTACAATCAAAGGTGCGATGCCGGCGGTTAAAGATGTAACACCCCGCAACTGAATTCCAACGCCTGTATTAGGATTGGAACTGCTGCGCCTGATTTGCAAGCCAGCCACCTTGCCCTGCACCAGATCCAGTGCATTGCGGGATCCGCTTTGTCTGAAATCTTCTGCCTTTACAGAGGAAACCGCAGATGTTACTTCCCTTCTTTTTTGGGTACCATAGCCTACTACCACCACTTCGTCCAGTGCTTTGGTCCCTGTTTGCAAGGATACATTTGCAACATTGGAATTACCAAGCACGAGTTCCTGCTCACCATAACCTACTGCAGAAAAAGAAAGCGCTGTTGCATTTTGCGGTACTTCAATCCGGTAAGTACCATCAGGATTGGTGGTGGTTCCAATAGTAGTGCCTTTTACTACTACAGATACATCTGGAACACCGCTGCCGGTTTTAGGATCAGTAACTTTTCCGGTAATAACCCGGCCTTGGGCAAAAGCCACATGCATGGCTAACAAGAGTGCAACACAAATACATAGTCGTTGCACCAAAGAGGAGAACTCTTTCATAATGACAATCAATTTTCAGTTGTTAAGGTTTGCTATAACGTTTTAGCAATAAAAAAAAATTCAATTTGTATCAAAAAAATCAAATCGCCAAAATAATTTTTTAAAAAGATGGTGCAGCAAGTGACTATTCGTTTATACTCAAATGTTTTCAGTTTTATGAAATTCAATCGTCAATCGTGAATGATGAATGGTGAATGGTGAATGGTGAATCATAATGCCGATAAAAAGAGGGGTTAATGATCGGGGGAAAATAAACTCATTCAAAATCCCATAGTAAGAATGTCGTTGTTTTGCCTCTTGCGCTTACCTTTTGCAACAACCTCATTTCGTTACCTGGATAGCGGCTTGCTATTAGTATTCACCATTGACGGAAGATTTTCATAAAGTTGAAACAGTAAAGTATTACACAATATGCATGCATTTTGAAAAAGGGGAAAAGCTCAATGGATTAAAAAACCAATGGAAGCTTATAACATATAAAAACCTCCTACAATATATTAACCTTATTGCAACCTTATAATTCTCATTTTTTTTAGCGATTTAAAATTCTTTTGTGAATGGTGAAAATTAAATCATCATACGGATAACCATTTCGTATAAAAACAAAAAAGGAACAACCGTTAATAAGTTGCTCCTTTTGTATTAAGTGCTGTAAAAGTTTCAGCTGCTTAGCACCAGATCATTTCTTCCTCCTCCAACTGGCTTGGAATACAGGTTGCAGAATTGCTATGACTCAATTTCGATACTTACTGCTTCAGCGAAAGCACATACTTCGCCATCGTCGCTGCATCTTCCTGGGAAATCTGTGGGTGAGGGGTCATAGGCACTTGCCCCCAAACACCAGCACCACCATGAATGATCTTACTTGCCAGATAATTAATGGTAGAATCATCCACCGGGTATTTTTGCGCCACTTCCCTGTAAGAAGGACCTACTACCCTGTCTTCTACTTTATGGCAGGTTAAACAATCTGACTGGGCAATCAGTTCCAGGCCTCTATCGGCATCGGCCGTACTAATGCCGCTGGCAGGTGCAGCAGGGGCCGCGGTGCCGGCCGTATCGGCTCCGGCAGTCTTATCACCACCTTTGTCAGCTTCGTTGCCACCGCAGGATGCCAACACAAAAGCCATCATGGAGGCACAAAGTATTTTCTTGATCATAAAAAGAAAATTAATGGGGTTAAAACAGTTAAAATTATGAAATGCCTAAGATAAGCTTATTTGTTTCTTCACTGGCACCACCGCCGGCAAAATCATCAAAAGTTTTTTCGGTGGTCCTGATGATATGGTTTTTAATGAACACCGCGCCTTCGCGGGCGCCGTCTTCCGGGTGCTTCAAGGCACACTCCCACTCCATAACTGCCCAGCCGTCAAAATCGTAGGCCGTCAACTTACTGAAAACGGCTTTAAAATCCACCTGGCCGTCACCCAGCGAACGGAAGCGACCAGCACGCTCCACCCAGCCCTGGTAACCGCCGTATACACCTTGCTTACCGGTTGGATTAAATTCCGCATCTTTTACATGAAACGCACGGATGCGCTCATGGTAGTGATCGATATAAGCCAGGTAATCCAGGCACTGCAACACAAAGTGAGAAGGATCGTACAGCAAACAAGCCCGTGGGTGATTGTTCACCTCCTTCAAAAACATTTCATAGCTGATGCCGTCGTGTAGATCTTCACCCGGATGGATTTCGTAGCAAACATCTACACCGGCTTCGTCAAAAGCATTCAAAATTGGCATCCAACGCCGGGCCAGTTCTTTAAAACCGGTTTCTACCAGTCCTGCCGGCCGCTGCGGCCAGGGGTATACCGTTGGCCACAACAAGGCACCACTGAAGGTAGCATGGGCTTTTAAACCTAAGTTTTGCGAAGCTTTGGCAGCATACTTCAATTGCTGCACGGCCCATTCCTGCCTTGCTTTGGGGTTGCCGTGCACTTCTTTGGGTGCAAAGCCTTCGAATAATTGGTCGTAAGCCGGATGTACCGCCACCAGCTGGCCTTGCAGGTGCGTGGAAAGTTCGGTGATCTCCAAACCTATTTCATTGATGGTACCTTTCAGTTCATCGGCATAGGTTTTACTTTCGGCGGCCTTTTTCAGGTCAATACAGCGGGGGTCCCAGGTTGGGATCTGAACGCCTATAAAGCCAAGATCTTTCGCCCACTGGCAAATGCTTTTCAGATCGTTAAAAGGCGGCTGATCACCCAGGAACTGCGCCAGAAAAATGCCGGGTCCTTTTATGGTTTGCATATGTTATTATCAATAAAGGTGATTAAATGGTGAACGGTGTCCACTTTTCATTGCTTTCGCTGCTTTTTACCACATTCTCAATAAAGGCCATGCCCCTGATGCCTTCTTCGGTAGAAGGAAATTCTACCAGGCTCTGATCTAAAGGCGTGTTATTGATTTTAGCAGAAAGCGCATAAGTAAAGTTTCGGTAAATATTGGCAAAGGCTTCCAAATAACCTTCGGGGTGTCCACCCGGTGTACGGCTGTTGTGCTTGGCAATGTCCGATACAAAACCGGTACCGGCACGCAAAATTTCAGTGGGTTTATCCAGCCATCTTACAATCAACGTATTGGGTTCCTGCTGGTGCCATTCCAGTCCGCCATTTTCGCCATATACTTTTATGGATAAATTGTTTTCTTCGCCGGCTGCTACCTGAGAGGCCGACAAAACGCCTTTGGCGCCATCTTCAAAACGCAGCAACACATTGCCGTCGTCATCCAGTGCACGGCCTGGTACAAAAATGTTCAGGTCTGCACACAGCTCTGTTACTTTCAGGCCGGTGATGTATTCGGCCAGGTTGAAAGAGTGCGTACCAATATCGCCCATGGCACCGGCTTTACCCGACTTTTTCGGATCGGTTCTCCAGGCGGCCTGTGCATTGCCTTCCCGTTCGGTAAGGCGGCTCAACCAGCCCTGCATATAAGTAACATGTACTTTACGTATTTTTCCTAAAAGATCACTTTTGATCATATTTTTGGCGTGCTTCACCATGGGATAACCCGTGTAGGTATGCGTTAAGCAAAGAATCAAACCGGTATCCTTTACTTTCTGATCCAGTTGCTTGGCTTCTTCTAAAGTAAGCGTAATGGGTTTTTCTATCACCACATGAAAGCCTTTGTCCAGTGCCGCCATAGCGGGTGCGAAGTGGGCGAAGTTGGGTGTAACAATCGTTACAAAATCCATGCGCTCCCCTTCCGGCAGGTTGCTTTCTTTTTCGATCATTTCCTCATACGTCGTATAGATCCTGTCTTCCGGCAGAAAATAAGAACGGCCGCTGTCTACGGCAATTTCTTTATTGATACTCAGGGCGCCGCAAACCAATTCTATTTGTCCGTCCATAAAGGCAGCCAGGCGGTGGATGGCCCCGATAAATGCATCCTTGCCTCCGCCTACCATACCCATGCGAAGTTTTCTCATAATAATGTGTTGATTAAGTGTTGAAAAAAAGCAATTACCAATATTATGAATTTTGAAGAATAAATTGGCGCAAAACCGCTAATCAATTTCCACAAATGTTGAAAGCGTTGATAAGTTGAGTGATTGAGTGATTAAGTTATTTGAGTTATTTGAGTTATTTGGTGCGGCTTATGTTTTTTTAAGCAGCAGTATGGCCGCTTCAGGTGGATGGCAATTACACTTTCCTCTTGCACTGTCATGCCGAACTTGTTTCGGCATCTCCTGCTTTATAAGACACTCAAAAAGGTATATGGGGTTTTGAAGAAGTTGGTTTGGGATGTTGTTTTTAGGGCCACCAAGGCACGAAGACACAATGGAACACAAAGAAAAAGATGCTCTCACTGCTGCCATCCCGGCTCATAGCCGAAATGACAGGAACGAGAGTACTTTGTTTAGTCTACAGTTTTTTGGAGAAGAACACTTCTTTAAAAACCCATATGGACTTTTGAAGCAGTGCACTACTGTCATCTGCCAACTGTCAACTATAGCTGAAAAAACATTCAAAAGTCCATACGTCCATTCAAAAGCTGAATTGAACCCTAACTGCCCTTGTTCCCTCTCCTTGAGGAGAGGGAACAAGGGTGAGGTCTTAACTCGTCAACGTATTCCAAATGATTTGGTAAACATCCGTAGGCTGCACCGTTGATTGCTCCAGCTTTTTTTCATGAATCAGCACCGGATGAAAAGCAGGATCTTTTTCCAGCCGTCCGTGCGAACCTTTGATCAAAGTGGCATCCAATGGTATCACATCCATTACATAGCGGAAGCCTAACTTTTTACGTAATAATTTGTAAGCCGCACGGCCTTTGGAGGTCATGAACATTTCCACCGGGTCGTAGCCGGGCTTTTTGTGAATATCCACTACCCTGGCATAGTCCGGCGCTTTGGCATCATCCAGCCAGAAGTAGTAGGTAAACCAGCTCTTTTCATCGGCCATCAGCACCAGGTCGCCCGCTCTTTCATGATCGATTTGATACGTTTTTTGTGCAGCCCGGTCCAGCACCAGTTCCACGCCGGGCACTTTTTCTACAATGGCTTTTACCTGCGCCGCCACCGAAGGATCGTTGATATAAATATGCGCCACCTGGTGATCGGATACAGCAAAGGCTTTGGAAGCACCGGCATCCAGCAGTTCCAGCCCCCGCTCCACTCTTACCTGCAGCAAACCATTTTCTCTTAAAACTCTGTTGATATGAATGGGATTATTGACATCGGTAATTCCATATTCAGAAAGAATGATAATGCGGGCGTTTTTAGATTGGTAGTAAGTCACCAGTTGTTCCACCACTTTATCAATCTCACCCAACTCCTTGCTGATCTTTTGTAAATCCTGACCAAATTTTTGCAAACAATAATCCAGGTGGGGTAAATAGATCAGCGTGAGCGTAGGATTGTATTTTTTATCGGTATAAATAGAAGCATCAGCAATCCATTGGGTGGAGGTAATGTCAGCTCCTGGGCCCCAAAATTTAAAGAGCGGGAATTGTCCCAGGTCTCTTTGCAACTCGTCTCTCAGTTCGGCAGGATGCGCGTAGCAATCCGGCAGCTTGCGTCCGTCCGCCAGGTAATTGGGCCGTGGCGTAACAGAATAATCGGCCGTGGAGTACATGTTGTACCACCAGAACATTTTGGAAGTGGTAAAATTGGGATCCAATTGTTTGGCGCGGTCCCATATTTTTTCGGCCTGCACCAGCTTGTTGCTTTGTTTCCAGAACTTGATCTCACAATCCGTACGATCGTACCATCCGTTGCCTACAATGCCGTGTTCGCTGGGCCACTTACCGGTTACGTAGGTGGACTGCACCGTGGTGGTAACTGCGGTCAAATGCGGGTGGATGCTGTGTAAATTATTTTTTTCGGTATAGCTTTTTAAAAAAGGTGTATGCGGTCCTATGAGAGAAGCGGACAATCCTACTACATCAATAACAACAGTCTTATGCATCATGTTCCTTCAGGTTTTAAATAGTCTTAATTATGGCTGCAATAACCGGATCACCCATTGCAGCTCGCGGATGATGGATGCCTGCAGCGGCAGTTTCAGGTTGTCCGGCAGCACTTCCCAGGTATAGGTTTCAATCTCCAAATGAGCAGTAAAAGGTTGCTGCTGGTGAATGGCCAACACCTGCGCAATATCTTTTTGGGTAGATTGCAGCAGACCGTAATCTTCTGCAAACAGGGGTACATGAAAATGAGCCCGCCACTCCTGCGCCAAAGGATTTTCGGCATCGGCTAAAGCCTGCGGCAGGTCGGCATAGCGTTTTAAAGTTCCATCGCTTAGCCGGGCCACAACCTGGTGCAAATAAGTTGGTTCGTCAAAATGGCGAAAAGCATCTATGACCTTTTTTCTTTGCTGAAAATCACCAGATAAGTGGGACTTGAGCGCGGCACTGATTTGTATTTTACCGGTCTTGATGCCGTATTGGTGCAATTGCTGTATAAAGCCGGCATGGTCTACATAGCTGATGGCAAAATGACAAATATCGTAGCACAACTGGATATGGGTTTTTAAAGAAGTTTCCGCTTGTTCTTTCAAAAACCCATATTGCTTTTGCAGAAAAGAAATGCCCATCGGCAAAAGATATTGCTGGTACCATTCCAGGAATTCCGGTCCGTCAGCCAGCATCCCATCCGGCTCCGGCTCAATATCCAGGTGAATGATTTTGCCGGTAGCTTGTTGAATCCTGATCAACTCTTCTGCGACTTGCAACACATGCTCAGTTCCCATTTGCAAAAGGGCCTGTTTACTATCTTCGGTTGCATACCAGTCTTTATAGGTTAAAGGCGAAGTAGAAATACCGCCTTCCATGCCTTCGGGTAACAGAGCGGCCAGCAGGTGAGCCAGCCGAATGGTGTATTGCACCCTTTCGTCTGTTTTCCAGTCGGGCGCATGTACGCCATCTTTTACCCTGGTGTTATGAAAACCGCCATACGGAAACCCGTTCAGGGTGTATACATAACAATCATTTTGGTGCAGCCATTGCTGAAAAGCGGAAAGGTTTTCTTCTTCTTCCAGTTCCAGCGACGCCAGGTTCGACAGGCGCAGGCCAATGCCATACGGCTGGTGCGGCGCCACTGCTTTTTTAACCGCCGGAATGTGGCGCTGCAGGTTGGCAAAATGATCGTTCCAGCTTTCGCCCGTATGGATGTTCGTGCAGTAGGTAAGATGTCCGTAGGGTGTGTACATGGTGTGCTTTTTTAGCTATTTTCTTTCAGCCATTGGCTGGCCTGTTGCAGGTAGTGCAGTTCAATTTCATGCACCTCCTCTCCTTTCCCGATGTCACGCAGTAGCATGATGGTGAGTTTGCCGCCCAGGTGCTCACGGAATTCATTCAAGCCTTTTACAATTGGGCTGATTTCATCTTTTACTTCCAAAAACGGATGGCTGGTAGAAAAACGGAGCGCTTTCAGCAAGGCAATAATTCTTTCCAGGGCATCTTTTTGGAGCCGGCCGGAAAAATAGGAATACGCACTATCCAGTGCTATGCCATAAGCAACGGCTTCGCCATGACGGATGGAGAAGTTGGTTAACTGCTCCAGTTTGTGCGCACTCCAGTGACCAAAGTCCAGCGGACGGGAAGAACCGGTTTCAAACGGATCGGCTGAGGCAATATGCTGCAGGTGCCGTTCTGCGCAGCGCCTGATCTGGTAGAGCATGGCAGGCATATCTCTTTGTGCCATTAGCGCCGCATTTTTTTCCAGCCATTGAAAGAAAGCGGCATCTTTTATCAGGGCCACTTTAATGGCTTCTGAAATGCCGGAGCGCCAATCCACATCGCTCAGCGTGGTCAGAAAATGGGTGTCGTTAAATACAGCAGCCGGAGGTGCAAACGTGCCCAGGAAATTCTTTTTGCCAAAAAAGTTAATGCCGTTTTTAACGCCTACGCCGGAATCGTTTTGAGAAAGTACAGTCGTAGGAATGCGGATATGCTTGATGCCCCTGTGCGAAACCGCGGCGGCATAGCCTGCCAGGTCCAGCACCGATCCGCCGCCAATGGCTATTAAGTAAGAATGCCGGTCAATACCATATTCATTTACGGCATCTACTATTTGATAAAAGTATTTCTCGCTGTTCTTTACTTCTTCGCCACCGGGCACCACAATCAGTTGGGACACCACTTCCAGCAGCGGTTCCTCCTTAAAATAATCCTTGATCTGGTCCGGTAAATACGTATGGGATTTTAAAACACCTTCGTCTACCACAAACAGCAGTTTTCTTTTGCTGTCGGAAGGCTGCTGGCGAAAAAACTGCCGTAAAACAGGGTTAGTTGATTGGAACAAATGTTCGGTAAAAACCACCTTGTATTCAAACGTTACACGGAACGACTGCTGCAAATAATCCATAAGGCTTGCAAAGTTACAATACGATAAAGCAATTTAAGCGTGGAGAAAGGTAAGCAATATGTTATAAACCTACCTGAAATCGCCCGCTTTAGGTAACAGCAAACAATTTGGCCAGCAGCAGCGACAGGGGTAATAGGAGGATAATGACCAACGAAACGTAAAAAGCGCCGAAAGCCGCAGCCCAGGCCGCATTCATCAGTATCAGGGCCAGCACGCCCCACTTTACAGCTTTGCCAATACGCGGCCCTATGGGGTTTTTGATAGCTTTTAGCAGCGGCCTGAAGATCATGACGGCAAACGCAATAATAAACAGCAGCGCCAGCAGCAGGTTGCCTTTGTTGTAGCTTAACTTGAGAAGCGCCAACAGCACCACCACGTATAAAAAAACCGCTCCATACAAGGTGTTTTTACGGCCACCATGCACTTCGCCCCGGCTGATCATGGTGATGGCGGCAATATATACAATGGGCACAAAGCCCAGGAACCAGTATTGTTCTAAACCCTGGGGTAAAATGCTCATGCCTAATAGCAGGTTCAGTCCACGGCACAAACCCATATTGATGGGACCTAAAAAGCTATGATGTTTGCCCCATTTATCATACACTACGGAGGCAATGGCAATGGCAATGGCTAATCCGGTAGAGATGCTTAATATACTTTTATGCACCAAAGCAGCCGCCACAACGCCCATCAGCAGGAGCAAAAAAGCAAACCAGGCCGCAGCCTTTTTGGGTATCAATCCACTAGGGATCGGCCGCTCCGGTCTTTCTACTTTATCCAGTTCGGCATCAAAAACATCATTAAAGACTACGCCGCCACCGTACAAACCGATAGTGGAAACGACCAATAATAAAACCGGAGTCAGAGAAAAAGAATAGATACCTACATTGGTAAAATACCCGGCAATAGCAATGCCGGCTAAAATATCGGAAACGGCGGTAATCACATTGGCCGGACGCATCAGGCGCAAATAACCCAATAATTGCTGCACGCGTTTTATTTAACGGATGATGATGGAATTTTTATCAACACGGGGCTGTTGTCCGCCACGCAAAACAGTATTGCCTTCAAACTTCTGGCTTTGGTCCACGTCTTTTACCGCAGCAAAATCTGCCTCGTTGATCTGACCGCTTTGCGCAAAAGCGGTTATGGCGTTTTGATAAGTAACCAACCGGATCGCTTCGTCACTTATGCCACGTTCTTTCATCAGGGCGGCAGTTTTAGGCACGGCCAGCGGATCGCTGATACCCCAGTCGGCCGCCGAGTTGATCATAATGCGTTCGGTGCCGTATTGCTTTACAATTTCCACCATTCTTTCATTACCCATCTTGGTAAAAGGATAAATGGTAAAAGCCGCCCAAAAGCCACGGTCCAGCACTTCCTTCACGGTTTCTTCGTTGTTGTGGTCTACAATCACGGTATAAGGATCCAACCCATGCTCCAGGGCAATATCCATGCTGCGGGCGGTACCTTTTTTCTTATCGCGGTGCGGTGTGTGGACCTGCACCGGCAGGCCGGCTTCTTTGGCCAGGTCCAGTTGCAGGCAGTAATATTTTTCTTCTGCAGCGGTCTGGTCGTCAAATCCAATTTCGCCGATACCTACCACGCCTTCTTTATAAATAAACAGAGGCAGTATTTCCATGACCTGCTCAGCCAGGGCTTCGTTGTTGGCTTCGCGGGAGTTCAAGCCAATGGTGCAGTAATGCTTAATACCAAACTGCGAGGCACGGAATCGTTCCCAACCCAGCAAGCTGCTGTAATAATCCCGGAAGGTATCCACGCCGGTACGCGGCTGCCCCAGCCAAAAGGCTGGTTCAATAACAGCTACCACACCCGCATCGGCCATGGCCTGGTAATCGTCAGTGGTACGGGAGGTCATGTGCACATGGGGATCGAAAAACTGCATACCCTTGATGCGCTCCTCAAAGTTGGGGATGGCAATAACAGGTTCCCCGGTTTTATTTGATATATCGTGACTGCAACACATAAATTGAAAAATTAAAGATGTAAAATGACAAAATATTTATGATACCGGTTGTGCTTTTTCAGCAATGCCGTTCCAGGTTAAAGTTCCATTTTTAATGGCATCTTTTAAATACCCGTTTTTTTCCAGCAACTGCTGCGCCGGCCCATAACTGCTATGTGAGCAGGCCAGGGCAGCGGCTTCCCGCTCAACCGCATTTTCCGAGTTGTAAATTCTTTCTATATCCGGAAAAATCTGTTCATCAATAAAGGGTCCTACACAACGCCACAACTGCGGGTTAACCGGCCGGTGCGCCGCCCATCGTTCATGGGCATAGTCGGATAAAGTGTGTGCCAGCGCCGGGTTGGCACGTTGTTCCAGGCCAATAATCTGGTGTATGGGTTTTTCAGTAAAAAAGGCTTTGAGCACCAGCTGGTTCCACGCGGCTTCATCCAGTTGTTCTGAAGGATAAGGATTCAGGGACATGATGGACTCCAGCACCATACCGATATTGCTGCGAATGCCTTCTGCACACCGCTTGCGCCAGGCTTCGGGATACGCCAGTAACGGCAAAGCCGAATAAAGCGCCACCAGTTCGTTCATTTCCGCTGCCGGGAACAGGTTTTCAATAATGCGTATATAGTTGTTTTGATCGGTTGCGTCCAGGTGCAGCAGCAGCCATATCCGGCTCAGCCGGTCTATGGTCCAGCCTTCCACCATAAAGTTGGAGCGTACCGATTGCAAGGCGCGACTTTCGTCTGCTGTTACCTGAATGACCGAACGGCCTGTTTTACGGGGCGCAGCCACAAAAGCCAGGTTCAGTTGCGATGCCTTGCCTTTTTCCGCTTCAATAGCCGTTGCTTTTTCCTGTAGCCACTCAGCCGTTTCAGGATTTGTATTCTTTATTATGATGGCTTGCAGCCCGGCTTTCAGGGCTGCTAAATCGTATTTGTACATGGGCATTTTAATTATTAGGTGCCGGTGGATAACGGGATAAAATTATCAATGTAGCTTCTATCTTCAAAACAATCGGGTTAAAGCCTGATGAAAATCATAAAGAATCCCATGGCGGCACCGGCAATTTTGTAATTTAATCAACCCATACTAAATTGCCGCTTATGCTGTCAACCATACTGAATGCGTTCTTCTCGCTTTGCTTTTTTGTATTTGCTTATTTTAACCTGAATGACCCGGATGCCGGACTATGGGTAGCCATTTACCTGGTGGCGGGGGTGCTTTGCGGCCTGGCAGCTTTTAAAAGGTTTTACCCCAAAGTGATCCTCACGGTGGTGGCGATTTATTTAGTGTATGCTGTTTATTTATTCTTCACCAAAGACGGTGTTTTGGACTGGCTGGTAGAATACCATCGCCCCAGCATAGCCGAAAGCATGAAGGCCACCAAGCCCTATATTGAGCAAACCCGTGAATTTTTCGGGCTGCTGATCTGCATTGTCGTACTGGCCGTTAATTATTTTTTTGCACACCGGCAATTGGTTGCAAAACCCATAACCTAAACCTATCGGTAGAACCGGCAAAACGGTATATGGGTTTTGCAAAAAGATGGGACTTAGACTACCTGCATTTTGCAGCAAAAAATGCTGCCTGAAAAATTTCATTTTTTTATTCCTTCTAATTAGCGCCATCGTTTTGATTGAAGAAATGTATTACATTTAGATCATTAAAACATACTTAGCGATTGATGAAAACTATTAACCGAAACCAGCTTTTTATTGCAAGCTGCCTTGCCCTCTTAGTTACTTCTCTTTCTTTTGGTATCCGAGCCGGAATTTTAAACTCGCTGGGTCAGGAATTTGCCCTTGACCGCGCCGAATTGGGAACCATTGCGGCTACTGCCTTCTGGGGATTTCCGCTGGCCGTAATCATCGGCGGTATGGTGGTAGATGCCATTGGCATGAAAAGATTACTGGTGCTGGCCTTTTTCTTTCACCTGGCCGGCATCCTGATGACCATCTTTGCACAAGGCTTCTGGACCCTGTTTCTTTCTACCTTATTAATTGGTATAGCCAATGGTACGGTGGAAGCGGCGTGTAACCCGCTGGTGACCGCTCTTTACCCCGAAAACAAAACCACCAAGCTCAATCACTTCCACTTATGGTTCCCGGGTGGTATCGTCCTGGGCACCCTCATCTCCTTCTTCTTTGACAAAATAGGACTGGGATGGGAAATCAAAATGGCCACTATGATTCTGCCGACCCTGCTGTACGGCTATATGTTTTCCAAACTGGAGTTCCCGGTTACCGAACGCGTGGCCAAGGGAGTTTCTACCGGCGAAATGTACAAGTCGTTATTGAACCCGCTGTTTATATTCATGCTCATCTGCATGTTTGGAACCGCCATCACCGAATTGTTTACCGGACAGTGGATCGAGCTGCTGCTGAAAAACGTAACGCAAAACTCCATCCTGATCCTGACCATCACCACCGGTATCATGGTGATTGGAAGAGGACTGGCCGAACCGGTCGTACACCGCCTGTCGCCACAGGGCGTACTGCTGGCCTCTTCAATTTTAGCAACCCTGGGTTTGTATATGTTAGGTAACTCCACCGGCAATACCATCTTTATCGGCGCCCTGGTGTTTGGTATTGGCGTATGTTATTTCTGGCCTACCATGCTGGGGTTTGTTTCTGAAAACATGCCCAAAACCGGTGCCGTAGGTATTAACCTGATGGGTGGTGCCGGCATGCTGGCAGTATCGTTATACATGATGTTCATGGGTGGAGTTTACGACCGGCAAATTCAGGAAAGACTGCCTGCCGGCGCCGACCTGAAACTGTACAACTCGGCTGATGCTACTGCTGAAATGAAAGCCGCCCTGGCTGAAGCCAACAGCGCCGCCGGACCTGACATCATCAATACCACTATGGTGATTCCCATTATATTGACGGTAGCTTTTATAGGTTTGAACGTCTATATGCGCAGAAGGAATAACAAGGTGCTTCAGGCTGCCTGATGGCTGCGTAAAGCGTAAAAAGCAGCTTTTTGAGGTTAACAATGATGCGGCTTTCGGGCCGCATCCCTAAAACAAGATTTTAAAACCCATCATCTTAACTGCAAAAGCATATTCTATGTCATATAAAAGAAGAGACTTTTTAAAAAAGGCCACGCTCTTAAGTTCGGGCATAGCCCTTACCGCCCTAAGCACCAAACTGGTGGGCTGTAACACTGGCACATCGAACACCGCAGGCACTGCAGGCACAGCAGGTGCCTCCGGCAATATTAAAGATTTTGGCCTGCAATTATATACCCTGCGGGATGACATGCCCAAAGACCCGAAAGGAGTGCTGAAGCAAGTGTCGACCTTTGGCTACAAGCAACTGGAAGGTTATGAAGGTCCCCAGGGTATGTTCTGGGGTATGAGCAATAAGGATTTTGAAAAATACCTGGACGACCTGGGTATGAAAATGGTTTCCAGCCATTGCAATATCAATGAGGATTTTGAAAGAAAAGCTGATGAAGCGGCCGCAATTGGCATTAAGTACCTCATCTGTCCTTACCTGGGACCACAAAAAGATATGGATGCTTTTAAGCGGGCCGCCGAAAAGTTTAACCAGTGCGGCGATATCTGCAAGCAAAAAGGTTTGCGTTTTGCCTACCACAACCACGACTATTCTTTTAAACCCATAGACGGACAACTGCCGCAGGACGTAATGATGCAAAGCACCAATGCCGATACGGTAGATTACGAAATGGATATTTACTGGGTGGTGGCTGCCGGCGAAAATCCTGCGGCCTGGTTTCAAAAATATCCCAACCGTTTCCGCCTGTGCCATGTAAAAGACAAAAAAGGCGACGAATCTACTGTATTGGGTACCGGTACCATTGATTTTGCATCGATCCTGAAAGATGGACAAAGCCATGGGCTGGAATACTTTATCGTGGAGCAGGAAGCCTATACCGGCACCACGCCGATAGCCGCCGCGCAGGCCGATGCCGAATACATGAAGAAATTAAAGATCTAAACCTTTTCATCATTCTTTTATACCAGCGCTTGCCGATGATCGGCAAGCGTTTTTTTTGCGCCGGCGACGTCTTTTATTACTCCATTTTTTTACCATTTGCTGATGCATGCCTCCTGCAGAAGGAGCGCATTTTAAAACTGCTGTATCTTTATTTGTCTTAGTTTTAAACCATGACTGCCGTACAAAAAAGTTTGTTTTTTTTGCTGGTAACAGGCCTGGTGGCTTGTACCACTACCAAACCGCTGCAACAACCCAATGCTTTAAAACCCCATATAGAGGCCGTACAACAGCAATATGCACCTGATTCGCGGACGGTGCTGTTTGCCGTCCAGGCCAGGGAAAATATTTTATCCGGAGAAACAATTTCGGCCGATGCCAAAGCGGCCCTGCTGCAACGCCTGCAACAGGCGGGCTTACCATTTACCGATAGCATACAGGTGCTGCCGCAGCCACAACTCCAGGGCCAGCACCATGCCGTAGTTACCATATCAGTGGCCAACCTCCGCTCCCAGCCCCGGCACCCGGCCGAGCTCTCCACACAGGCTACCTTAGGTACGCCGCTGCGGGTATGGAAAAAAGAAAAAGGATGGTATTATGTACAAACTCCCGACAACTACCTGGCCTGGGTGGATGCCGGTGGCATCACCTTAATGAACGATTCTTCTTTTGCAGCCTGGCAGCAAACGAAAAAGCTGATTTACACCCAGCCGTATGGTTTGGCCTATACCGGCATCGCCCCTCAGGGTGCCACGGTGTCCGACCTGGTTTATGGCGATGTGATGCAGTTGATAGCGGAAGAACAAGGCTATTATAAAGTAGCTTTCCCCGATGGAAGAACCGCTTTTGTGCCGAAAGCAGAAGCCCAGTTTTACTCTGAATGGGCCCGGAGCCACCAGCCCACCGAAACCAACCTGGTACAAACTGCCCAACGCCTGATGGGACTGCCATACCTGTGGGGCGGCACTTCATTTAAAGGGGTGGATTGCAGCGGCTTTACCAAAACCGTTTTTTTCATGAACGGACTGGTGCTGCCCCGCGATGCCTCGCAACAGGTACAACTGGGTGAACTGGTGGATACCAAAGAGAGTTGGCACCACCTGCGGCCCGGTGATTTGCTGTTCTTTGGCGTACCGGCCCGGGATGGAAAACCCGAGCGGGTAGTGCACGTAGGGATGTGGATAGGCGGCAACCAGGAGTTTATTCATTCTGCAGGGCGGGTGCACATTAGCAGCTTTAATCCTAATGCACCCAATTACGATGACTCTGAAAAAAACCGATTTTTAAGGGCCAAGCGCATCAGCCCGCAAGCCACTTTGTTTGACCTGCGCACCACCTCTATTTTTTGAAAGGGAGCTCTGTAACCAACTTTTTTAAAACCCCATATGGCGGTTAAGCAAAGGTGTTGCTAAAAGCTTTCCTTTCTATAAACCAATGCGGTCTAAAAAGCGGAAAGCATAGAAAAGAACTTCGTTAAAAGTCCATATGGCATTTCAGATACATTTTTTTTTTGATGGGATGGCAGCAATAATTCAGCAAACGAATGTGCTTTCCGGCTCCCCTGGTTGAGAATAGCCGCTACACTATAACGGCGGCTTTTTCCGGCAGGGTAATGACAAAGGTGGAGCCTTTGTCGGGTTCGCTTTTGGCGGTGATGTAGCCCCGGTGTTTTTCCACTATTTTTTTGCAGATGGATAAGCCAATCCCGGTGCCCGCAAACTCGTGGTAACTGTGCAGCCGTTTGAATACCACAAAAATATCATCGGCATACTTGGGATCAAAGCCAATGCCGTTGTCCTTTACATAAATGCGGTTGAAGGTATGGTCGTACTGGTCGGCACTGGTACCGGGTATCTGGGCACCTTTGAGCACTTCTGCAGAAATAGTAATCTGCGGCACCTGCCCGTTCTTGCTAAACTTAAGGGAGTTAGATATGAGGTTTTGAAAGAGTTGCTGAATCTGACTGGGTATACCCCAGATGACGGGCAATTCTCCCAGGGAAACTTGTGCATTGCTTTTGTGCAGTTCGGCCTCCAGGTCGGTCAGCACATCGTGCAGCACCTTGTTCAGGTCGGTGGGTTTAAAATCATTGGCGGTATGGGTATGCCGAGACAGTTTCAGCAGGTCGTTGATTAGCGACTGCATCCGCTCGGAAGAACGAACAATACGCTCCAGCGAGTTTTTAATATCAGGATCGTTCTGATCTTTCAGCTTGTTTTGCAGCTTATCGCTAAAGAGCATGATCTTGCGCAGGGGCTCCTGCAGGTCGTGCGACGCTACATAGGCAAAGCGGTCCAGTTCTTCGTTGATGGCTTTCAGCTCGGCATTGTTATCCATCAACTGATGGTTGAGCAATTTGATTTTTTCTTCGGTGGCCCTTCTTTCTTCTATTTCGTTTTGCAGGTCGGCATTTACTTCCTTCAGCTCCCGTTCGTGCATCATCAGCTGATGGTTCTTACGGTACAGTTCGGCAAATACACTCACCTTAAAACGCAGCAGCTCCGGATTTATGGGTTTATAAATAAAATCTACACCACCCATCTTATACCCCTTGAACATATACTCCTCATCCTGGTTGTGCGCCGTAATAAAGATGATGGGAATATGCTTCAGCTTATCGCGTTCGTAAATCAGGGAGGCGGTTTCAAAGCCATTCATATCGGGCATCTGCACGTCCATTAAAATCAGCGTAAAATCGTGCTGGTTCAACAGGATCTTTAAAGCAGCCCGGCCGGAAGATGCTTTTTGAATGACATAGTCATCCCTTTCCAGTATGGTCTCGATGGAAAACAGGTTGTCTTCCCGGTCATCCACCACCAGTATTTTAATAGGGTTATTAACTGATAAATCTTCTGGTCTCATGTTATCTTTTACGTATTTAATGCGTGAGAGGTGAGAGGTGAGAGGTGAAACAAGAGACAGAGCTCTTTTAAAGAGCAGCCGGTCTTATGTCTCACGTCTCACGTTTGACGTCTTCCGTCTCACTTATTTGTACATCCAAACCCGCATCAGCGATAACAACTGATCAATTTTTACGGGTTTGGTGATATAGTCTGATGCACCCGCTTCGATACATTTTTCGCGGTCGCCCTTCATGGCTTTGGCCGTTACCGCAATAATGGGCAGGTTGCTGTTTTTGTGTTCCCTGCGTATTTTTTGCGTGGTTTCATAGCCATCCATTTCCGGCATCATGATGTCCATCAGTACAATGTCAATATTATTGTTTTCGCTTAAAATATTGATGGCTTCCTGCCCGCTTTCGGCAGTGATGGTATTAATGTTGTACCGCTCAAAGGCCGTGGTCAAGGCAAAAAGATTGCGCACATCATCGTCTACCACCAGCACATTTTTATTCACCAGCACATCTTCCCGCGAACGCAGGTTTTCAATGATCTTGCGTTTTTCCGGCAACAGGTCCTTATGGTTCAGGTGCAGGTGCAGCACCACTTCTTCCAGCAAAAGCTCCAGCGAAGCCACGTCTTTTAGTAATATGCGGTTGGCGTATTGCTTGAGCTGTGTTCTTTCCTTGGGCATAAAGTCTTTGGCAGAATAAATGAGCACCGGTGTCATCTGTAGTTTCTTCAGCGCGTTGATCTCGGTAACAAACTCCAACCCGGCGATGTCGGGCAACATATAATCAACGATAATGCAGTCGTAGATGTTGTTTCTGATCAATTCCAGTCCTTCCCGGCCGGAATCTGCAATTTCAATACTTACCTGGTCACCGTTGTCCAGCACTTTAGCTATTTGCGAAGAATCCAGCTCGTTGTCTTCTACAATCAGTATTTTCTTCGGCTTGCGGTCGTGATAATCCACAATGTCCTGGAACAGTACCGAAAGCGCTTCGTTCTTCAGGGGCTTTAACTGAAAACTGCGGGCACCCCGCTGCATGGCCAGCAAGCGGTTTTCTTCACCCGAAATCAGATGCACCGGAATATGACGGAAGTTGATGTCGTTTTTAAACAAATCCAGTATCCGCCAGCCGCTGGCATCGGGCAGTTTTACATCCAGGGTTACGGCGATGGGATTGTACTTATTGGTGAGATCAAACACTTCACCAAAGGAGGTGGCCACCACTACTTTCAGATCCAGCTCATGGGCCTTGTCCACCATAATTTTGGCAAAGCGCAGATCATCTTCCACCACCAGCACCACCCGATCTGTGTTATTAATGTCATGGCGGTCATCGCCGGTTTCGTTCACCATTTCTGCCAACACATCCAATTCTTTGGTTTCGGATACTTTTACCGTAGGTACGGATTGAATGGCCACTTCGTCGGCAGTTTCAGCCAGCTTGTATTCACTTACCGTCAGGCTGGTTTGTTTTTCTTTTTTTACCAGGTTGGGATCGTAATCCAGTGGCAGGAACAGGGTAAAGGTGCTGCCATGGCCCGGTTCGCTATCCAGTTCAATGGTACCACCCAGGAGGTCGGCCAGGCCGCGGCTGATAGACAGCCCCAGACCCGTACCGCCATACTTGCGGCTGGTAGATCCCTCCGCTTGCTGGAAGGCCTCAAAGATGATGTTTTGCTTATCTTTTGAAATACCTATACCGGTATCTTTAATTTCAAAGGCTACTACCTTGCTGGCGCTTTCCAGGCTGGGATTTTGGTACTTCCAGTTTTTATTGGCCTGGTATACCCGCAGCTTCACTTCGCCTTTTTCGGTAAACTTAAAGGCGTTGGACAGCAGGTTTTTCAAGATCTGGTTCAAACGCTGCACGTCGGTCTCCAGGGCATCCGGCAGGTTTTGGTCCATTTCGATGGTGAACTTCAGGTTTTTGCTTTCGGATATATGTTTGAACGTGGTTTCCACAAAAGAAGTAATCTCGTTGAAACGCACATTCATAAAGTCCGTTGGCATGTAACCCGATTCAATTTTCGACAGATCCAGAATATCATTGATCAGCTGGATCAGGTCATCGCCGCAACTGTGGATGGTCTTGGCATAACGTACCTGTTTTTCGCTCAGGTTGCCTTCGTGGTTTTCATACAGTTGCTGCGCCAGGATCAGCAGGGAGTTTAGGGGCGTACGCAACTCGTGCGACATATTGGCCAGGAACTCGGATTTGTATTTAGAAGTCAGCTGCAGCTGCGCGGCTTTTTCCTCCAACGAACGACGGGCTTCTTCCACCTCTTTGTTCTTGGCTTCCACTTCTTCTTTTTGTTTTACCAGCAGGTGTGCTTTGTCTTGCAGTTCTTCATTGGTTCTTCTTAACTCGTCGGTCAGGGATTGCGACTGCTCCAGCAGTTCCTCCGTCCGGGTATTGGTTTCAATGGTGTTCAATACAATACCAATGGAATCAGTCAGCTGGCCGAGGAAGTCTAATTGTGTTTCAGTGAACGATTCGAACGAAGCCAGTTCAATAACCGCTTTGATTTCGGTTTCAAACAATACCGGCAGTACGATCAGGTTCTTGGGCGTTGCTTCGCCCAGGCCGGATTTGATCTTGATATAATTATGGGGAATATTGGTCAGCAGGATGCGCTCTTTTTCCAAAGCCACCTGCCCTACCAGGCCTTCACCCAGTGCTATTTCTTTACGTAAATTTTGCTCCTCGCCATAGGCAAAGGCGGCAAACAGTTGCAGTTTTTTGTTTTGCAGGTCTTCATCCTGCTCCAGGATATAGAACATACCCTGCTGGGCATTTACCACCTGCGCCAGTTCTGACAGGATGCGGCGGGTTACCGTATTCAGGTCTTTCTGGCCTTGCAGCATTTGCGTAAACTTAGCCAGGTTGGATTTTAACCAATCCTGCTCCTGGTTACGGAGGGTGGTTTGTTTCAGGTTGGCGATCATCTGGTTGATGGTATCTTTCAACTCTTCCACCTCTCCTTTGGCTTCTACCCGGATCATCTGCGTCAGGTCGCCCTTGGTTACCGCCGAGGCCACCTCGGAGATGGCACGTACCTGCGTGGTCAGGTTTTCCGCCAGCTGGTTTACGTTTTCGGTCAGGTCTTTCCAGGTACCGGAGGCGCCGGGTACAGAGGCCTGGCCACCCAGTCGTCCATCCACACCTACCTCACGGGCCACGGTAGTTACCTGGTCGGCAAACACCGCCAGGGTATCAATCATTTCGTTGATGGTATCGGTCAATTGTGCTACCTCGCCGCGGGATACGATCGAAAGTTTTTGTTTCAGGTTACCGGTTGCCACCGCGGTTACTACCTTGGCAATACCCCGCACCTGGTTGGTCAGGTTGGAGGCCATCATGTTCACCGAATCGGTCAAATCCTTCCAGGTACCAGCCACACCTTGTACTTCGGCCTGTCCGCCCAGTTTACCTTCGGTGCCCACCTCACGGGCCACGCGGG